>NZ_CP121689.1:1945494-2269744 GCF_038396615.1 Thermatribacter velox | reverse complement strand
AAGCCGGAGATCGGGTAAGCTGGGGAGGACTGCTGGGGGAAACGGTAGTGATGTCTGTTAACCGCTTTTCAGGGAGCCAGTTTATCAGAAGAGGAGGTCACGTTCCAGCACCGATAACCAGCCTCAAAAACTGACTTCATTGACAGTGATTTCTCCTTTGGATATAATTGTGTTGCTTGTGGAGAAGCATAAACTGGGGTGTGGCCAAGCGGTAAGGCAAGGGACTTTGGATCCCTGAGCGGAGGTTCGAATCCTCCCACCCCAGCCAGTTTGTAATAAATAAAACAGCGCGACTGAGGCAAGTCGCGTTTTATTTTTAGCTCTTGAGGAGAAAATGGACTTATCCAACTGGGCTCTTTGCGTTCTGGCTGCCGGTGAAGGAAAAAGAATGGTCTCCCAGATACCCAAAAATTTTATCCCGGTTCTGGGGCGTCCTCTTTTTGCATATCTGTTCGAAGAAATCAAGGCGTGCCAGTTTGGTGAAATCGTAGTGGTCATTCGCAAGGAGATGCAAGAATACCTCCAGGAATTCCTGGCTAAAGAACCAAAGCTGAAAACGGTATTTCAGGAAAGACCACTGGGAACAGCACATGCCCTGCAATCAGCGTTACCTGTACTCTCGAGTTCTACCGAAAAAGTGATGGCTATCTACGCCGATATGCCACTTTTGCGCAGTGAAACCCTGAGCAGCTTTGCCAGTTTTTTCCTTACCAACCAGCTCGAGGTTGCTCTGACCACTTCTCTGGTAGAAGACCCTCGAGGATACGGAAGGGTTATCCGCAGTGCATGCGGAGAGGTGCTTGAAATCCGGGAAGAAAAAGACTGCTTGCCTGAAGACCTCGCCATTAAGGAGGTCAACATTGGCATTTTTGCCTTTGACCGCCCAACCATCCAGGACTTGCTGGCTCGGGTTGATAACCGTAACCAGCAGGGAGAGTTTTATCTTACCGATGTGGTTGCACTGGCCCGCAAAGAAAAGCGAAAGCTCAAAAGCTACACTCTACCCTGGAGAGAGGAGTTCATCAATCTCAACACACCTTCTGACCTTGCTGCAGTAACAGCATACCTGCGTAATCAGAAGAATCAGTCACTGCTTGGACAGGGTGTGAAAATGATAGACCCTGAAAATACCTGGGTGGACTGGGAAGTAGAAATAGGAAGAAATACCTGGCTTTATCCGGGAACGGTAATTGAAGGCAAAAGCAAAATAGGAGAAAACAACCGTATTGGGCCTTTCAGCTTGCTGGTTGATACCACAACCGGCAATAGCTGCAAAATCATTTTCAGCGCGGTGGAAGGAGCAGTGATAGAAGACGAGGTGGAAATCGGACCTTTTGCCCACCTGCGCCCGGGCACACACCTCGAAAAGGAGTGTCGCATAGGAAATTTCGTAGAGGTGAAAAACTCGCACATTGGTGCGGGAACCAAAGCATTGCACCTTGCCTACCTGGGTGATGCCCAAATTGGGAAAAAAGTGAACATCGGTGCTGGCACCATCACCTGTAACTACGACGGAATCAGGAAAAACCCCACCTTTATCGAAGATGAGGTGTTTATAGGAAGCAACAATTCTCTGGTCGCTCCAGTAAGGATTGGAAGGGGTGCCTATACCGCGGCTGGTTCCACCATCACCAGGGACGTTCCGCCAGGGAGTCTGGGCATAGCGCGTGCTCGGCAAAAAAACCTGGAAAACTGGGTCCAAAAAAAGAAAGAGCGGGAGATGAAAAAGGAGCAATGATCAATCTGAACCTCCATCAGCATCTCAAGGTCTTTTCTGGTAATGCCAACCCGACGTTGGCACAGGAAATTTGCTGGTATCTGGATGTTCCACTGGGGAGAGCAGACGTGGGAAGGTTTCCCAACGGAGAAATCCGGGTCCGCATCGAAGAAAGCGTTCGCGGTTGCGATGTGTTTGTCATTCAGCCCACCTCCCCCCCAGCCAACGATAACCTGATGGAACTCCTCATCATGATAGATGCCCTGAGCAGAGCCTCGGCAAAGCGTATAACGGCTGTCATACCCTTTTACGGATATGCTAAGCAAGACCGGAAAACCAAAGGCAGGGAACCTATCTCTGCCAAGCTGGTTGCTAACCTGCTGGTAACCGCTGGAGCCAACCGGGTGCTGACCATGGATCTTCATGCTGGGCAAATCCAGGGATTTTTCGATATTCCCGTTGACAATCTGGCGGCTCAGTCATTGCTTGCTCGTTATTTTGCTTCCAAAAACTTGCAAAATCTGGTGGTGGTCAGTCCTGATGTAGGCGGCACTGCCCGAGCAAGAAACTTTGCCAACCGTTTGCAGGTCGACCTCGCGGTCATCGATAAACACCGTCCTAACTACGCTCAGGTGGAAATCATGAACATCATTGGTGACGTCAGGGACAAAACTGTTATCATCGTTGACGACCTCATTGATACTGCAGGGACGTTGGTTGAAGGAGCCGAAGCCCTGCTTAAAAAGGGTGGCGCAAAAGAAGTGTATGCTTGTGCCACACACCCTGTTTTCAGCGGTCAGGCAGTGGAAAAGATTGCCAATTCCCCCATAAAAGAAGTCGTAGTAACCAACACCATCGACGTTAGCAAAAAGATAAGCGAAACTTCTTCATCGAAAATCAAAGTTCTCTCGGTGGCTCCAATCTTTGCAGAAGCCATAAAGAGAATTCATGGGGAACTTTCTATAAGTGAACTCTTCGTCTAATAAGTGGAGGTGGCATAAATGAGTCAAAAAGAGACCATTCTGATCAATCTTGAAAAAAGGGAATCCACAGGGAAAGGAGTTGCCAGGAAACTGCGCCGTGCAGGGTGGGTACCCGGAACTCTTTATTCAAGGCGTAGCGGCCAGGAAGGCTCATTGCCTGTCAAGGTGAAAGAAACCGAGTTGCGGAAAGCACTTCATGTACCGGGCATAATGCACCATTTGGTGGAGTTTTCCATAAATGGGGAAAAGCAGCGCGGCATTATTAAGGACATACAGCGCAACCCCCTGAAAGATGAAATATGGCATGTGGACTTCTATGCGGTGCTCGGCGACCAGAAAATATCGCTCTCCATACCGGTGGTATTGAAAGGAGAAGCGAAAGGGGTTAAGGAAGGAGGCATTTTGGAATTTGCCACTCAGGAGCTGGAAGTGGAATGTCTACCTGATGCCATTCCTGAAGCCATAGAAGTGGACATCTCCAATCTCGAAATTGGCGACTCCATACACGTGGGGGACATCCAACCACCAGAGGGAGTTACCATAACTGAAAGCCCCGACGAAGTGGTGGTTTCAGTAATTCCACCTGAAGTGAGCGTTGAAGAGGAAGCTGCCGAAGCCGAAGAAGAGGAAGAAGCTCAGCCCGAAGTGATTAAAAAAGGAGGAGAGGCAGAAGAGTAGTGCCCTATCTTGTGGTAGGTCTGGGTAACCCAGGTGAAAAATACGCCCTTACCCGGCACAACGTGGGTTTTCGAGTGGTGGATAGGATTGCCTGCAAGGAAAAAGTTTGCTTTTCGAAAACCCCTTATTACTGCTTTTCTATCTTTAAGACCGGCAACCAAGAGGTGTTTCTGATAAAACCACTGACCTATATGAACCGAAGTGGTGTGGCCATGCAGGCCTTCCTGGAAGACCAGGCCTTTACAGTTGATGACCCCCAAAAGATAATCGTGGTTCATGACGAAATCGACCTTCCACCAGGTACCCTGCGCATTAAAAGGGGCGGTGGCACTGCTGGCCATCGAGGTCTTAATTCTCTGGTCGAAGCCTTGAACACTCAGGACTTTGTGAGAGTGAGGGTGGGAATAGGCAAACCTGAACGCAAAGAGTTCATGGTTGATTACGTTCTGGGCATCCCCAGCGATGCCCAGGAAATGCTACTCCTTGAGCGAGCAGAGCAAAAAGCCGTGGAGGCAATTTACTGCATCTTGCAAGAAGGCATTCAGAAAGCAATGAACATTTACAACGCAAAGAGGGAGGAACTGAGCGAAGAAAGTAGCGATGCAAAAATCTGAACGACTGGCCAAAGTAATTTCCGCTTTACTGCAACCTACCTTTGTCGCCGCCTTTCTTTACGGAGTAGTTTCTTTTTCCTTTTTACAACCTCCCTCCAAAGCTCTCTTCTATTGGCTGGTAGGGTTTCTTTTTGCCACTCTGCTACCTACGCTCCTGGTAATCAAGCTGGCCCAAAAAGGTAGGGTTTCAGATCCCGACCTTCCACATCATCGGGAAAGATTTATTCCTTACCTTTTGATTACTGCACTCTATGCAGCAGGCTTTTTGGTTCTCTATCTCCTGAAAGCTCCCCGCCCACTTCTTGGAATAACCGCCTGCTACATCGGAGTGACTGCAGTGGGCGCTTTCATTTCTCTTTTCTGGAAAATCAGTATGCATCTTGCCGGCGTAGCAGGACCAGTAACTGCTCTCGTCTACTACCTGAACCCTTCCTGGGCATTGCTATACGCCCTGCTTTTCCTTTTGGGCTGGGCCCGCTTGTACCTTAAAAAACATAACCTTTACCAGATTTTGGCAGGCAGTGCTTTTTCTGCCCTAATGACCTACGGAATACTCCATCTCTGGTTTCAAAAATAGTACAACTGTATATACAATAATTTAAAATGGACGTAATTCTCCGACTGCGGACTTTTCTGAAAACCATCACTCAGCAACTTGCACAATACCAGGTTATTCACCTGAAGAGCGAGGCCCTGATAAGGCCTTTGGTTGCACTCTTTGCTGCTTCTTGGTATCGTCTGCCGCTTTTTTACGTGGTACCAGACCGAAAAACTCAGAACAAAGTTAAAATCCTGCTGGAAGAGCTGTCTACACTTTTTTTTGATGCGAAAGCCAGCATCTTCACATTCGAAAACGCTCCTCGACAGGGCATTATCCTGCAGGAACAACTTCGAAATCAAAAGCCTTTCTCCATTTTTTTGCTTAAAGCCGAAGACCTTTCCTGCGAAATCGAGGAGCTGGAATTCTTCATGGAACATTCTCTTTTGCTTGAAAAAAATCGAGAATACCCACGCACCAGCCTGCTTGAAAAACTGGAAAAAATAGGTTATCAGAGAGAAGACTTTGTAAGAGAACCTGGCTCTTTTGCCTTACGAGGAGAGGTTCTGGACATATTCTCCCCCCAGATGGAACATCCAGTACGAACCTACTGGTTTGCCAATGTACTGGAAAAAATGAAGCTTTTCACAGCAGACACCCAGCGTACCTTTTCGGAAGTGGAACAAGCGCTAATCATTCCAGCCAGCGGCCGCTTTAAAAAACTGCTTCTTCAGGAAGTGCTGAACAAAGTGCAAGGAATCATATTCTGGGACGATGTTTTCTATGAAAAAAGCCCTTTAAGTCTCCCCTACCAGGTTTTTTCCGGCATAGTACCCCGGAGAGAGCACCGCAGTGTTGAGATATTGAGTGAGCCGCTGCCCCTCTTTAGTGGTCGAATGGAACGCTTTCTCAGTTACCTCAGGGAAAATGCTTTTCAAAAAGTGTTGATAACGCTGCCAGCGGAAAAGCTGGAAAGCCTTGCCAGCATTTTGAGAGAGGCTGCCATCCCTTTTAGCAGTGAAATCCACGCTGAAGAAAAAATCATTATTGTGCCTTCCAACCTTCCCCAGGGATTCAGTATCCCTGAGACCGGATTGGCCATATTTTCTGCCCGAGAAATACTGGGCTTCACCTACCCCCATCCTTCTTCTGGGAGAGCCACGCCTCGCGAGGAAGGAGAGCTGCTGCGAGAAATCAAGGAAGGAGACTACGTGGTTCATGAGGAACATGGTGTCGGCATCTTTAAGGGTTTGAAAGAACTGGTAGTGGAAGGCGTGCGCAGGGTTTATATAGAAATTGAGTATGCTGCTTCAGACAAGCTCTATGTCCCCGTAGACAATGCACATCTGGTGCAAAAGTACGTTGGCGGTGAAGGGGTAAGGCCTCGCCTGCAACGCTTGGGGAGCGACGAATGGAGCAAAATTAAAGAGCGAACCAGGAAACAAGCAGGCAAAATAGCCAGGGAATTGGTCGAGCTTTATGCCCGTAGGATACTGGAAGGAGGACATGCTTTTTCCCCGGATACCACGTGGCAGAAACAGCTGGAGCTGGCTTTCCCCTATCTCGAAACACCTGACCAGAGAAAAACCATTGAAGAAGTAAAAAAAGACATGGAGTCACCCAAACCCATGGACCGCCTGGTCTGCGGAGACGTTGGATTTGGAAAGACCGAGATTGCCGTCCGAGCCTCCTTCAAAGCGGTTATGGACGGAAAACAGGTGGCACTTTTGGCTCCAACTACTCTCCTTTCCGAACAACACTACATAACCTTCCGAGAAAGGATGAAGGATTTTCCAATTAGGATAGAAGTCCTGAACCGCTTCAAAAGCCTTGCGCAGCAGCGGGAAATTGTGGAACAGATTAAAAAAGGGCAAGTGGATATCGTAATTGGCACTCATCGTTTGTTGCAAAAAGACATCGCCTTTAAAGACCTGGGGCTTTTAATCATTGACGAGGAACAGCGATTTGGTGTTTTTCACAAGGAAAAACTGAAACAGCTGAAAGTGGGCGTGGACGTACTTACCTTGACCGCAACTCCCATACCTCGAACTCTTTATCTCTCCTTACTGGGAATACGAGACATAAGCTGCATTGAAACGCCACCTGAGGGGAGAAAAAACATTCACACTTTGGTGTTGCCCCGCAAAAAAGAGTACATCCAGCAAGCAATCGCTCAGGAGTTGGAACGTGAGGGACAAATTTTCTATGTATGTCCTCGCATCAAAGATTTAATGAAAATAGCCGAAGAGCTGAGAGAAATGTTTCCCAAAATCAACTTTGCTTTTGCCCACGGCAGAATGAGCGGCAAAGAACTGGAAAAAATCATGACCGACTTTTATCAGGGCAAAATCCCTCTTCTTCTCTGTACCACCATCATTGAAATCGGGCTGGATATCCCCTCAGTCAACACCTTAATCGTGGACCCGGCAACTCACTTTGGGTTAGCCCAGCTCTATCAACTACGCGGGAGAATAGGCAGAGGAAATCGAGAAGCGTATGCGTATTTCTTTTATCCTCGTCACCTGGACCACAAAGCCCGGGAACGCCTCAACGCACTTCTTGAATTCACTGAAACCGGTTCTGGCTTCAAATTGGCTCTACGAGACCTTGAAATTCGCGGAGCTGGGAATATACTTGGTCCGGAACAGCACGGCTTTATTCAGGAAGTTGGATTTCACCTCTATTCTCGACTTCTGGAAGAGGAAATTGCACGGCTAAAGGGAGAAATCGAGCAGTTGCCCTCAGAGTTCCCAGTTCAGATTTCCCTTAAGGAAGAAGCTTACCTACCCGATTACTACATTTTTTCTGAGTCAGAAAGACTGCGTTATTACCAGAAGCTGCTCAAAGCTTTGAACGAGGAAGAAATAGCAAAAATCGCTGAAGAAATGGAAGACCGCTTTGGGAAAATGCCTCCTCCAGTCTCTACCTTGTTTTCTCTCACAAAGCTCAAGTATTATGCTAAAATAACTCAGGTTGAAGAGATTAAGCAGGAAGGAACACGAATATTCATTATCGGACCTTTGGAAGCATTGGTCAGGTTGCAAAGCGCTTTTCGGGAAAGTGCGGTAGCAACAATTCTTACCAGGTACAAAGACCGAGCTGCGCTCAGAATGCCATTTATCGGTACCAAAAAGTTAGCTCAGCTCTTAGAAAAGGTGATCCGAAATGGACAAACATAGAGAGGCTTCAGAGCTTTTCCAGGAACTGCTTTTCATTGTTGACACTTTGCGGGGAGAAAATGGCTGTCCCTGGGACAAGCAACAAACCCGGGAAACCCTCAAACCTCTTATGATAGAAGAGCTTTATGAAGCTTTTGAGGCTATCGACAAGGGGGACGAAGAAAGCCTTAGTGAAGAACTTGGCGACATGCTCTTACACATCATTTTTCACGCCAGAATAGGCAAGGAGAAAGGTACTTTCACCATAGAACAGGTTCTTCAGAAAATAATTTCCAAAATGCGGGTGCGACATCCCCACGTCTTTGGAGAAGTGCAAGCCAAGGATGTGCAGGAAGTACTGAAAAATTGGGAAGAAATCAAGGACCGCAAGGAAAAAAGAGAAAGCATGCTTGCCTCGATACCCCGTCACCTACCAGCGCTTCTGCGTGCACACGCCATTCAGTCTCGAGTGGCCAGGGTGGGATTTGACTGGCACAATGCCGACGCAGTATGGGCTAAGGTCCTGGAAGAGCTCGAAGAACTGGATGCAGCACGCAAAAGCAATGACCAGGAACGCATGACGCGAGAATGGGGGGACCTGGTCTTTGCTCTGGTGAACCTGGCCCGTCATCTAAACATTGATCCCGAAGAAGCACTAAGAAAAACCTGCGATCGCTTTACTGAGCGTTTCAACTTTATAGAAAGGGAGCTGGAAAAGCAAGGTAAGAAACCATCTCAAGCATCCCTGGAGGAGATGGATAGTTTATGGGAGAAGGCCAAAGAAAACTCATGCTGATTACGCTTGAAGAGCTCATGAAAAGAGTGGAAGTTCTGCTGCCCCTTATCCGGGGATGGAACCCGGACCTCCTGGTGGGAGCAAGTAATGGAGGTATTATCATTGCAGGTATACTTAACCAGTTTCTAAACCGAGAACTGCGGACGCTTGACTTTGACGAAAGCAAGCAGGAAGTCCGCTGGGAAGCAGTGGGCAACCTTCCAGGTAAAAGAGTGCTCTTAATCAGTGCCTATCCAATCCCTGAGCAACTTCTCCATCACATAGAAAACTTCTTAAAAGAAAGAGGCGCTCTTTCCATAGTTTACTTGGTGGGAGTAGGCAGTGGAGGAGATTATTCCTGCTTCCCAGAGCTATCGAGAGAGGAAACGGTTTTTCCCTGGGAACCAAGTGAGAATTGACAAATACCTGAAAATCAGCGGGATTTTCAAACGCAGGACACTGGCCCAAACAGCCTGTCGAAGTGGCAGAATACTTATCAACGGACGACCTGCCAAACCAGGAGACAGGGTAAGGGTGGATGACGAAATCACTCTGCTGCATCCGGCCTGGAAAATGGTAATCAGGGTGAAAATGGTACCAGAACGCAAACTGCCACCTCAGGAAGAGCTGTATGAAGTGCTTTCCAGAGAAAAGAGGGGGGAAGATCTTTGAAAATAGTGATCTGCCCGGATTCTTTTAAGGGGAGTCTGCAAAGCTTTGAAGCAAGCCAGGCAATTGGTTCGGGGCTTGAAAAGGCGAGCACATCTTTCACCATCATTGAAAAACCACTTGCTGATGGCGGAGAAGGCACAGTGGAGTCAATTGTCCGGGCAACCGGGGGCCAGATAATTGAAAAGGAAGTTTCCGGACCGCTGGGCGAAAAAGTAAAAGCCAAGATGGGGCTTCTTCCTGACGGTACCTGTGTGATTGAACTCGCTCAGGCCGCAGGATTACCACAAGTACCTCCTCAAAAAAGAAACCCCCGCTTTACAACCACCTATGGAGTAGGAGAACTCCTTAAAGAAGCCATTCTTCGGAAATGTCCTCGCATTGTGCTGGGAATTGGAGGCAGTGCAACCTGCGATGGAGGAACCGGAGCCTTACAGGCTCTGGGCATGCGCTTCAAAGATGCAGAAGGCAGAGAACTGCAGGGCATAGGCGACAACCTTCCCAAAATACACAGTATCGATCAAAGTGCCTTTCTCAAAGCTGAGGGCATCGAGATACTGATTGCCTGTGACGTCGAAAACCCACTGTACGGACCTCAGGGAGCAAGCTACGTTTATGCTCCCCAGAAAGGGGCGAGTCCCGAGGACGTACAATATCTTGACCAGGGCCTGAAGCACTGGGCACGCTTGATACACCAGGAAACTGGGATTTCGGTAGACAACCTAAAGGGAGCCGGTGCAGCAGGAGGAATTGGTGCCGCATTACACGCTTTTTTGGGAGCACGCATTGTGAAGGGAATAGAACTCATTGCGCAACTAGTGGGCCTGGAAGAAGCTATCAAGGACGCTGATTTGGTCATCAGCGGTGAGGGAAAGTTTGACCAACAAACCCTCTTTGGTAAAGTAATCCATGGGGTGATGAAATACTGCCAGAAGTTTGGGAAACCGTTAATTGTGCTGGCTGGAAAAATTGAATGGGAACAGCTTTCCCAAGAATTACCGGAAGGCATTCTGGCAGCCTTTTCAATTGCCAGCGGGCCGATAAGCGAGCAAGAAGCCATGCAAAAAGCCTCTTTCTTGCTTGAAAAAGTTGCCTTCAACCTGGGCAGAATTCTTTGTTTGGGGAGGGAAAACAATGAAAAAAATACTTTTTGAATTTCCCGACCAGGGTATACGTATAGAAGCAGAGCTTTTGCAGAGCAAGCTTGCCGAAAAACTGACTGGTATTCTTCCCTACGAAACCCGGGTCAACACTTGGGGCGAGGAAATCTATTTTGCTATACCACTTAAAAGCGATATTGAAAAACCACAGGAAACAGTTGCCAAAGGGGATGTCGCATACTGGCCCGAAGGGGCTTGTCTGTGCCTCTTTTTCGGACCCACTCCCATAAGCAGCGGAGAAGAAATACGCCCAGCAAGTGCAGTGGAAGTGGTTGGTAAAATTTCATCTGGATATGAAGCGCTGAAAAAGGTTGTTTCGGGAAGCAAGGTCAGTATTTCCCTTATCCAGGACTAAAAATAAAATGAGTTAGAATAAACTTAGAAAGGAGATGAACTGAATGAGTACCATTTTTGACGTTCGTGCCAGAGAAATACTTGATTCACGCGGCAACCCTACTGTTGAGGTAGAAGTAGTCCTTGCTTCGGGAGCCTTTGGAAGGGCGGCTGTTCCCTCCGGTGCTTCCACTGGTACCTTTGAAGCAGTTGAATTGCGAGATGGCGATAAAAACCGTTACCTGGGAAAAGGTGTCCGCAAGGCAGTCGAAAACGTCAACGAAATAATCGCCCCTGAAATCATTGGTCTTGATGCACTGGAGCAATGTAAAATAGACAAAACTCTGATTGAGCTTGATGGAACACCTAATAAAGGGAAACTGGGAGCCAATGCCATACTAGGTGTCTCGCTTGCTGTTGCCAAGGCAGCCGCTGAATACTGCGGTCTTCCTCTTTACCGCTATATAGGTGGAGCAGGTGCCCGGGAGCTGCCAGTGCCCCTTATGAACATCCTAAACGGCGGAAAACACGCCGATAGCGGTGTAGACATTCAGGAATTCATGATTGCACCCTGTGGAGCTCCCTCTTTCGCTGAAGCTTTGCGTATGGGTGCTGAAGTTTTCCATCACCTTGCCAAGGTCCTGAAGCGCAGAGGATACTCAATTGGTGTGGGCGACGAGGGAGGTTTTGCACCCAATCTGCATTCTTCCGAAGAAGCCATAGAAGTTATCATAGAAGCCATCCAGGCAGCCGGCTATGAACCAGGGAAGGATGTTTTTCTGGCTCTTGACGTCGCTGCTTCCGAGCTTTTCCAGGATGGAATATACGTTTTCTCTCGTGAAGGTGTGAAAAGGAACATCGACGAGATGATCGAGTTCTACCAGAGCCTGGTGGAAAAATACCCCATCGTTTCCATCGAAGACGCCCTCTCCGAAGAAGATTGGGATGGCTGGAAGAAGCTCACCTTTGCCCTGGGTGAAAGAATACAGCTGGTTGGAGACGACCTCTTTGTAACCAATAAAGAGCGCCTTTTGCGAGGCATCAGAGAAAAGACTTGCAATTCCATTCTCATCAAGCTGAATCAAATAGGTACCTTGAGCGAAACTCTGGAAACTATTGAAATTGCAAAAAGAGCGGGATACACTTCGATAATCTCTCATCGCTCAGGAGAAACCGAAGATACTACCATTGCTGACCTCGCTGTGGCAACTAACGCAGGACAGATAAAAACCGGCTCGCTCTGTCGTTCTGAACGCATAGCTAAGTACAACCAGCTCCTGAGGATTGAAGAGGAACTTGGTGATGTGGCCATTTTCAGGGGAAAAGACGTCTTCCCCACCAAGAAATAACCAGCTGAATATCTGGAGAATACTTTTTATCACTTTTCTTACCATAGTCCTGGTGCTGTGGATAAACCAGTTCTTAGAGAAAATGGTTATCTACTGGAAAACGTGCGAAAGGATTGAGCAGTTCATCCGAGAAGAAGAAAGATTACAGCAGGAAATAGCCGCTATGAAGAAAGAAAAAGAATACCTGCACCAGGACTGGTACATAGAGAAATTAGCCCGGGAACGCCTTAACCTTGTCAAGCCAGGGGAAATTGTTGTGGAGCTGGTTCCCTCTCAAAATCCTTGACAAAGTTTCGGCAAGGTTTGTATAATTAACCCAATTTCAAATAAGGAGGAGCTTAGTAGTTTATGGTTGAAGTGGACAGCATCGTGGAAGGCAAAGTGATAGGCATTGCCAAGTTCGGGGCATTCGTCGAACTTGAAGATGGGAGCAAAGGCCTCATCCACATTTCAGAAATTTCTAACCAGTTTGTAAAGGACGTCAACGATTTTCTCAAAGTAAACGACCGGGTCAAAGTAAAAGTACTCCGAGTCTCCCCGGACGGCAAAATCGACCTATCTCTAAAAAGAGTTGTAGACGAAGAAAAAGAGTACGCAACCAAACTGGAGCAGAGCAAAGCAACTCTGGAGCAAAAAATGAGCCGTTTCTTGAAAGAAAGTCAGGAAAAGCTGGCCAGCCTGAAAACTTCCCGGGACACCAAAAGAAGACGGTAAAAACTTTCAGGTCCGGCATATAAAGCCTCTGTGCCGGACCTGAAAAAAACCTGTCAAAAACCATTAAAAACCCAAAGCACGCAGTCTCTCTTTCTCGGTGATTACTTCGCCCTTTTCGTTCACACAGCGTAAAACGCCTTTGATAACCCTGGTTTGCGTTTTACCCAGAGCTTCCGGATTACCCAGAAGATGTGGAGCATCCAGAATGCCTCTTCTTACCGCTTCAGCAATGACCCGAGGAGAAGTAAAAGGATCCTCTTCCTTTTCTCCCAGCTTGCGGATTGCCTCCAGAATTAAGCGTCCTTCCTCTTTAAGTTCTTCTTTACGCTCTTTGATGAAAGCATCCCCTTCTATCGAAGGCAATCCAAAAAGAAGGTCTTTCAGGACTCCGTTAACAATCTGGGCACTTTCAATCACTTCCTCCGGGCGAGCAAGGTGAACAGCTTCACAGAAACCAACCACATGGATGATGTCTGGTTCCAGGAAGAGACCCAAAGCAGTAGAAGCGCCGAGCTGCCCCTTAGCCAGATTGAGATCCGCAGAAAAATGAGCCAGACCACCTCGAACCTGAGTAAAAACCGTAAACTCGTCATCAATCAGCTCTGCAATGAGTTCCCTCTTGGCAAGCATTTTAGCCAGGTCAGCCACAGGAGAAATGCCAGGAGGCGTGTTGAGCATATACTGGGCAACGTAAAAACGGGCTCCAGCTTTTTTCGCATTGTAAGCAGCAAGATAAAACGAAGCAACGGCCACCGAATCAGGAGCGTCTCTCAGGCTCCACTGGTGTGACTCATTTACTTCAAGAGGCACGCCTAAGGAAGCATAGGTTTTCATAGCTTCCTGATTTTCTCGAATTGCTTCCTCAAGAGAACGCTTGCTGCGACCATCGAGGACACTATACCAAGTGAGGGGCACTGCTCCCCAGGCAATATTAATGGTCTCTTTCAAAAGATGTGCCCACTTTACAAGGTCATTAGTTCCACTGTAACAGCGCAGCAAGGGATAATTCCCTCGGCGCGAAGCCTTATAAATCTGCTCCAGGTCCTCTTTGTTGCGCAGTGGTACCCCTCCTGCACCGCTACGTTCGGGAATCATCTGTTCAGGGCGAAAGAAAAATTCCTGTGCATTCTGGTCAGGACCAAGAGAAATCACATCGATCACTTTTGCCTCAGCAATCCTGCTCACACCCTGTACCGTTTCCTCCACCGTGGGCAGGCCAAAGTGGTGACGCAAGATGGGAAAGGGCTTTCTGGAAGCTATGCGTTCAGGCAAATTCTGGGGGTACCTTTCCTCAGGGGTCGTCCTTGGCCTATCAGAGATGCTTTCCAGAATTTCTTGAAAAGTTTCCTCTCCAGTAAAGATGAAGTTGAAAATACCTATTTCCTCGGCGATGGACTTCAAAGAAGGTGTGCAGCTTAAAATAAGCTCCAGCTTGCCCTCCAGGCCCTTTGCTTTCAGAGCGTCTCGGAGCTCCCTGAAAAGGGAACGTGCAGCATCTTCGCTCAAGCGGTAACCAACAATCACCTTTTGTGGTTTGTGGTTGACAATTTCCTGAACCAGCTTTTCAATGGGAACAGCTGGACCCAGAAAAATCGATTTATACCCGTATTCCTCTGCCAGGCTTAGAAAACGGTAAATACCTGCAACATGCACGCAGTTTCCTATCGAAGCACCAATGATTAATTTTTGCGAAGTCATAGCTTCTCCTCCTCAACAACCACCATTTCCCGAATTTCTTTCACAGACATACCCGCAACTCCCAGTTTCTCAACGGTTCTCCCTTCCAAAAAGTAATTTCGCCCGTGCAACAGTGAGGCAAGATGAATAAGGGCATCGATGGTAGGTGTGGGAACTCCCAGCATTTTGCCAAAAGAAGCAATGGGAACCAGACTCATGGGCACATCTTCGGTAATGTAGCGATGAAAAATGGTGGAAGGCGCTTTAATACCCCGATAACCAGGGTTGTTTTGAATGGCCTCGTAGAGGTTGCGTCCGTAAGCATCATACGCTGAGTACAACCATTCTCTTGCAGTAACCGCTCTCACTCCCAAGGCCTCAGCAACCTTAACTCTTTCCTGATCCACAGCTTCAAGAATCAAGGCCACCGAAGGGGTAATCCCTTCCATATAATAGTCAAACTCTCCATGAGTGCTTTCGATGCGCCCGGCATTCAGAATAGTTAGGGTGGGATGGAAAACGGCTCCAATGTTGTTGAAGCTGGTCTTCAAAACGTTGTCTTCGGGAACAAACTGGGGCAAAGCCTGACGCAAAGTTCGCACCACTTCTACCGTTTTATAGGCCGGGATGGCAGCAACTGGAATACTGTTTTTAATCCTGAAAATGCGTGCCTGAGCCGGACCAGTGACCCGGCTTGCGAAAATAAAAGTTTGTGCTTCGGCAACGATGACTTCTGCTTTTACTCCCCGCTCCTGAAAAACATGCTTGACTTCAAGAGCTCCACCGGTCCTGCCAGGGTTCAAAACCACGATTTGGCCATCCTCAAGATAAGGAGACATGATTTCTGCCAGGAAGCGGTGTCCAGTTGCTGGAACTACTACCATGATAACCTTGGCACCCTTTACAGCCTCACCAATGTCAGAGGTCACCAGCTTCAGAGGAGCAAAACCTTGAATTTCCCCCTCCAACTGAACACCACCCATGATTTTCACAGACCCAATCCTCTCCGGGCTGCGGTTGAAAAGATGAACCGGAAAACCCTTAAGAGCCAGATATCCCGCTAACGCCTGACCACCATGACCGGCACCCAGTATTGCAAAAGTAATTTGCTCACTCATATTGCAACTCCAACCTTTTTGCAGCGATTTCCAGGAGACGTCTAACCATTTCCTGGTAACTAAAGCCAGCAACGCTACACATTTCGGGAAAAGCACTGTGACGAGGATGTAGCAAGGGCAAGGAATTGATTTCGAAAAAGAAAGGCATGCCTTCTTTTTCTGCAAAAATACAGTGGAAGGTCGCAAAATCACGTAGGTTCAATTCCCGGTATATCTTAAGAGCCATGTTCTCCACAAGTGTTTTTTGCTCCTCAGAAAGGTCCGAAGGACAGGCAACATCAATGACGTAACCCCTGCGGTTTTTGAGTTCCGGATCACGAATGGGTTTTTCTTTGCTCAGGTTTACTTCCATAATGGGCAGAACCTCCAGTTCCCGGTCGTTGCCCCATATACCTATCACCAATTCACGGCCTGCAACAAACTTTTCAACCAGTAATTTCTCCATACTCTTTCGATAAAAATCTTCCAGGGCTTCCTTTAAGCGGGACTCTTCAGTGATTAAAGAGCTCATATCAATAAGGTTATCCTGAATTCTGAAACGGGGCTTGATGATAAACGGCAAATCCAGGTTCTCGGGAATTTCCAGGTTGGGTGACCATAAAAAATACGAGGGCGTGGGCACGCCAATACCTCGCAGAGAAAGCTTAACCAAACTGCGGTCCAAACACAGAGAGTGGACAGTGGAGCTGGAACCAAGGTAGGGGATACCCATGGAGTCAAAAATAGAGGGGAGAAAGGACTGATTATAAATTCGTGCTGCTGAAACTGCAAGATTAAAAACGAAATCCACCTCGCCTCGAGCGAAGAAATCAATAAGCTCTGGTAAGGGCTGGTCAACATTCAGTCTTACCACTTCCAGAGAAAGCTCTCTCAAAGATTGCTCTATGAGTTCCAGGGTCTTACCTTTCAAATCAGGTTGCAGTTGATAATAGCGACTTTCCCGCTCCTCGAAGACGCTCTGGCTGTAAGCAATACAAATTCTCCTGATAGTAATAGCGTTTCACCTCCTCTGGCGTAATAAAGCCGGAAGCAGAATTTCTGCTGGAATAAGAGCAAATAGTGCTCTTTAAATTTATCATAAACCGGCGCTTTCTTGCAAATTTTGCACCCAGAAAGCATCAGCTCCTTTGCTATAATAAGCGCATGGACCACAAAAAATTCATGGAAATAGCTTTAAAGGAAGCCTGGCAGGCTTTCCAGGAAGACGAAGTCCCAGTTGGGGCTTGCCTGGTCAAAAACGGGCAAATTGTATCCTGTGGTCACAACCGCCGGGAAAAACTGCAGGATGTTACTTCACATGCAGAAATAGAAACCATTCGTAAGGCTTCCCAGGAACTTGGTACCTGGAGACTGGAAAATTGTATTCTGTACGTGACCCTTGAGCCCTGTCCCATGTGTGCTGGTGCCATAATTCAGGCCCGGATTCATAAAGTCTATTTCGGTGCCAGAGATCCTAAGGCTGGTGCAGCAGGAAGCAAAATTAACCTCTTTCAACCCGGGCTTTTTAACCATACCACTGAAATAGAAGGAGGATTACTTGCAGAAAAGTGTAGCCAAATCCTGAAACAATATTTTAAAATAAAGAGAGAACAGAGCGGAGAGGTGGCCGAGCTGGACGAAGGCGCTCGACTCGAAATCGAGTAGGCAGGTGCAGAGCTTGCCTCGTGGGTTCGAATCCCACCCTCTCCGCCAGGCTTGAAAAATCTGGAAAATTTTACCCACCGGAAACTTACTTCAAGCAGCCTTAAAAGGAGGGGAGGAGTCTTGAAAGGCTGGCAGATGCAGGAACTCAAAAACATTGTTAAAAAGTATGGCGGTCAGATAGCCTTGTGTGAATCAAAAGAAACTGCACAGGAAAAAGCCCGAGAACTGGGAACCAATGCAAAGATACTCCAGGTTGCCGGAGACCCTAAACATTACGTCCTGCTTCCTGAAGGAGCGGACATCAAATCAATCGCTAAAGAAATCTACGAAAAAGCAGCGCTGGAAGTAAGTGAAAGCTGAAAGCGCAAATTCTGAGAGTTTTTCAGTCTTTGAGGAACCGACATATAAACCCGGCACTGGTCAGAAGGGAGGAACAATGCTTGAAAAGGTATGGCATGGTAATCAAAGTAAAACCTGAAAAACTGGAAGAATACAAGAAGCTGCACCAGAACGTATGGCCAGGAGTGCTCAAAACTATTAAAGAGTGCAATATTCGTAACTACAGCATCTTCTACAAAGATGGGTATCTTTTTAGTTACTATGAATATGTGGGCGATAATTACGAAGAAGACATGAAGAAGATGGCTCAAGATCCGGTAACTCAGGAATGGTGGAAGCTTTGCAAACCCTGCCAGGAACCCCTGGAAACCCGCAAAGAGGGAGAATGGTGGGCAGAAATGGAAGAAGTATTCCATGTTGATTAAAAGGGAAAGAGTTTGCTCAACATGGCTCCCAAAGAAAGAGTTCAAAAAGCCATCCAGAGGAAAAAGGTCGAACTGGATCGGTTACCCCACCAGATAGATTTCACCTGGAAAATGAAACAGAAAGTTTCCAAAGCTTCAGGCCTCAAAGAGCAAGAGTTGCCCTTTGCACTAAAAAATCACATCTTCTACATTGATACTCACCAGAAAGTCCGCAAAGACGAAACAAAAGGCGTGGACTACGATATATTCGGTGTTGGTTGGGATATTGTACGCTCCGAAGGTTATTTACCAATTGAACACCCCCTCGATAGCTGGGAAAAAGTGAAAACCTACCAGTTTCCTGATCCCAAATCCCCAGTTCTCTACCGTGATGCGCAAAATATCGAGCGAGCCAAAGAAGAGGGAATGTTTATCTTGGGCTGTCAGGGATGGGCATTATTCGAGAGAGCCTGGCTTTTGAGGGGTTTTGAAAACTTCATGATGGATTTGGCAGACAACCTAGACAGGGCAGAAAAACTTTTGGACGAAATCACCGAATATCAGATAGAGGTTTCCAAAAATCTTATCAAGCTCGGCGTTGACGGGATTTACACTGGAGACGACTATGGAAGCCAAAGGGGACTGTTAATTTCCAAAAAGACCTGGCAAAAGCTTATCAAACCTCGACTTGCCAAAGTCTGGAAAGTTGCTAAGAACGAAGGATTGCCGGTTTTCCATCACTCCTGCGGTAATGTGGTGGACATCCTTGACGATATGATAGAAATAGGACTGAACGTTTTACTCCCTGTGCAACCCCAAGCTATGGACATAAAACTGCTACAGGAACGTTTCGGCGATAGGCTCTCCTTTATGGGGGGAGTGAGCACTCAGCAAACCCTTCCCTTTGGGAGTCCGGGAGAGGTTAAAGAAGAGGTGAAAAATTGCATAGAAATCCTTGGCGAAAGAGGCGGCTACATCATTGCTGCTTCTCACGAGATAACTTCTGATTGTTCCATTGAAAACCTTAGAGCTTTCCTTGAGACTATACGCGATGTAAATGGGAGTGAAATTCCGCTTTTGGAAAGCTTAAAGCCTTAAACTTCAACCAAAACTTGGAGAAAGTGAAAGAAAAATTGCCTGCAGTTTTCATTCCACAATCACACAAATTTTTACCAACCTTACGCAAAAATTGTGCAAAAACTGAAGTAGACACAATCTTTAAAAAAGACATTCAGGGTGTTATCTTTCCACAGCCAGTAGGCTGAAGGTTCTGTGTGCACTCTTTTTGGCTCCTTAACATCATGAAGGCGCAAAATCCAGTCTCTACTTTGAGGAGCCTGGAGTTGAATGGCGTATTCCTTCTCAGCACTTTGCGCCCTGAGCAGAGCAAACATGTCTTCGGCAATAGGAAATCTCTGTTCCAAAGAAGTAACACCAAAAACATCGAGTGACAGAGTTTCCCAAGGTTCTTCAGCACGCCGAATAGGATTCCTGACTTGAGGAATCACCGAGTTTTCTCGAACGAAGACCGGGATCTTATCAAGAGGAACTTCTCTTTGTAGCCAGCGAGGTCCAGCAATCACCTCACCGCCCCAGAACTCGAGCCATTTGCCTTCCGGAAGATAAATTTTTACTTCGTTCTCCGAATTCAAAACCGGGACAACCAGAAAAGATTCTCCCAGAAAATATTCCCACCATATCCAAAAGGTAGTTTGATCCTCAGGGTACTCCCAGAAAAGAGGACGCAAAAAGAGATTTCCCTCCTCCCACACTTTCATTGCCTCTCCCCAAAGATAGGGAAGCAAGCGATAACGAAGCCTGATAAACTTACGAGCAATGTTACAGGTGCGTTGATCGAATTTCCAGGGGAGTCTGGTAGTTGTTCCATGCAATCTAACATGAGAGCACAATACAGCAAACTGCAACCACCTTATAAAAAGCAGTGGATCAGGACTCCCCATAAAACCACCCACATCATGGCTCCAGAAAGGTACTCCAGAAACACTCAAGCTCAATCCTCCTCGAAGGGTTGCTGCCATACTATCAAAATCACAAAGAGGGTCTCCAGACCAGCAGAGTGGATATCTTTGCATACCGGAAAAGCCCGACCTTCCCCAAACAACGGGGTTCTCAAAATAATCAGCAAGTACTTCGTATACTATCCGGTTATAGAGTAACGGATAAAGATTATGCATTTCTTTTCCGGTTTTCCCATTGTGGAATAAGCCGTCCTCGGGTATCTCCTCACCAAAATCAGTCTTAAACGTGGAAACTCCCATCTCGATAAGATGCCGATGCTTTTCCTTATACCACTCACTGGCTTCCGGATTCGAAAAGTCCACAATCCCAGCAGGATTATATCTTTCCCTACTTCCCCTGGCTTCGGTCTTTATACCCCGGAAGGCAAGGGGCGCAATATAAGGGTTGCCGCTTTTATCCTTCACCAGAAAACCACCGGTTTTTGCTTCCTGGAAAATCTCCGTGTTAGTATCAAGATAGGGATGTTCCCAGAGACAAACCTTTATTTTATATCCACGAACCTTATTGAGAAAATCCTCAGGATCAGGAAAATATTCAAGACTCCAATGAAAAGAACAGTAACCGCTCTCGCCCATCCAGAAAGGATCCAAATGCAATACATCCAGAGGAAATCTCTGTGTCTCAGCTTCTTTAAGTACCCCCAAAATGCGCCCCGCATGCATAATATCTCCTGAGCGGTGATCTCCAAATACCGATACCCACAAACCCAGACTCCACAGAGGAACCGGGCGAGGCCAGCCCGTTAACCTAAAATATTCTCTCAGGATATCGGCAAAAGAATCACCACGAATAACGAGGAAATCCAGAACGGGTTCGTGCACAACCAAAAAGTGGCTAAAATTAGAACTTACTCCCAGGTCAAAAACAACCTTAGAAGTGGTGTTGACAAAAATCGCGTATTTTCTGGAACTCAATAAGAAGGGGACATTCTTATAGCTTTTCTCGCTGCCTGCCCCATAAGCATTACGATTCCAGCAAGTTATTAATTGTCCTCTTTTATTCCAGTCAGTAAATTTTTCTCCCAAACCAAAGAAGTGTTCGTCCTGAAAAAGACGCCAGGAAAAAACCTGCCGGTTTTCCTGCAAATCAAAACCACAGCCTGGAGAAAGGTCACTTCCGGAAGCATCCGGATCGTGGAACCTGGTCTCAGCAATCACTTCGGAAGAAAGGGAATTCTTTACCTTTATCGAAAAAGGTTTAACACAAACTTCAAGAATACTCTTCTCGCTTTCAAGACAAAAGACGCCCTCTCTGGATTTCACCCCCGCTTCAATAAATCCCGGTTCTTTCTCCAGGCAGGAATTGGAGCTCTTTCCTCCAACAACAATCCTAAAAGTACTGGGAGAAACAAAACCAATGTTAAGAGATAGACTTCTCCCGGTTTCACTCTGAATTTGAGCTTTTAAAACTCCGGAGGTAAAATCAATGCTTTTCAGGGTTACCCATTTTTCCACTTGCACTTACCCTTCCTCACCCCTTTACCGCACCGGCAGTTATACCTCCCACAATATATCTTTCCAGAATCAAGAACAAAAAGATAATCGGAAGAGTTATGATCATGGAAGCAGCCATAATGATGTCCCAGGGCTGGTGATACCCAGAAAAGAGATGATTCAACCCTATGGGCAAAGTAAACTTTTCCTGACTGTTCAAAAACACCATTGCAAAAAGAAATTCATTCCAGGCGATCATAAAAGTATACAGAATAACCACCGTAAGCGCAGGAGTAGCAAGAGGTAAGATCACTTTTATCACCACCTGTGGTCTGCTACAACCGTCAACCAGGGCTGCCTCTTCAATATCACGGGGAATGGTAACCAGATAAGAAGCAAGCATATAAATGCCTACGGGAAGAGTTTGACTCAAATAAGCAACGAGCAAACCATTCAGATTATCTTGGAGTCGTAGCCTGGAAACGATGAGATACAAAGGTATTACCAGCAAAACAGGAGGTAAAGTATACACTAAAAGCACCAGGTTAGAAACCAAATTTCTACCAGGAAACCTGAGGCGAGCAATAGCATAGGCTCCGGCAATGCTTATCACCAAAGTCAAAAACACGGTAAGCAAGGTAACGTAAAGGCTATTCAGAGCATAATTTATGAAACCATAACTGAACAGAGCCTCTGCATAGGCACGAATACCCCAGTTACGAGGCCAGAAAACCGGAGGCCAGGCAAAAAGCTCTCCAAAGTTCTTCACTGAAGAAATGAGCATCCAGTAAAAGGGGAAAAGAACCACCACAAGGAAAAGAAAGAGAGAAACCCGGGAAGCAATGCTCAACTTTTTCCTTTTCACCATCTAAGCACCCTCTTTATATATATGGGGAGAGACACGATGAGTATCAGAAAAAGAACCATCGAGCAGGCCGCACCTTCTCCCAGGTTTTGAACTTCAAAACCCAGGTTGTAGACCATTATGGGCAACGTTTTGGTCCCTGCAGCACCTCCGGTAAGGAGATAAATATCATCAAACTTGTTAAATGACCACATAAAACGAAGCAAAAATATAACACCCAGAGTATTGCGTAACTCAGGAAGAACAATATAAAAAAACTTTTGCGCACTGCTTGCGCCTTCAACATCTCCAACCTCAAAGAATTCTTGAGGTATGGCTTGAAGTCTGGCTAAAGTCAGCAACATGCAAAACGGGAAATACCTCCAGGCCTGAAAAACAATTACCGCAATTAAAGCCAGCGGTTTCTCTGAAAGCCAGGCCCATCCGACGTCGGTGACACCAAGGCTTACCAGAAAGTAGTTGCCAACTCCATAAAGGGGGTTTAGAATCCAGCGCCAAACAAAGGCCAGTGCAATTACCGGAGCAACATAAGGAAAAAGAAAGATACCCCGAACTAGACCTCTTCCTCTGAAGCGCTGGTTAATAATTAGCGCCGCCCACAAGCCAAGAAGCATGGCAAAAAAGGAAGAAGTGACTGAATAAAAAATATTCACCCAAAGAGCCGGCAAAAACTCCTGATTGCGAAACACTGCCCAAAAATTCTTAAATCCGGCAAAAGGATTATTTTCTCCTATAGAGGTTAAAGTTACCCGTTGAAAACTCAGCCAAACGTTGAACAAAAGAGGATAGAGGATAATGAGTGCAATCACCAGGAGCGTGGGCAGGAGAAACTGAAAAGCAAGTATTTCTTCTCTCCTTCTTAAAGAATAACGCATATTTTCCTCTCTTCTAAAATATGAGTTGAGGGGTATTCTCAAATACCCCTCAACTCATGGAAAGTCCAGGAATAACCCGTTATTCTTCCAGCAGCTTCCTTATTTCGTCTTCCAACCACTTCACAGCCTGAGAAGAACTCCACTCTTTAGTACGTACTTTATCAACTGCCTTGGGGAACAAATAAAGATTGTAAATCTTTTCTATTACCGGGAAAGAAATACCTTCAAAGTAGCCCCACCTGCGGAAGGAGTTAATTCCCTCCAAAAGGTTTTCAATCGCCTGAGGATCGTATAGTTTCAAAATTTCATGTTCTTTCCACTGATCAATGGCGCTAACCCGTACAGGAGCTTTCCCGTAAACCGCCATGAACAGCCAGCGCACATAGCCATCGCTCATCAAGAACTCAGCCCATTGTTTGGTTTCAGGATTTGCTCCCTTCAAAATCGCCAGTGTATACATTTCACCATAGGTGCCAGAAAGCTTCGGACCATTAAGCTTGGCGACAATGCCTGTCTTAGAGGGCAAACCCTCAATTGGAGCCCATTCACGGTCCCGAACACCAGCAATATCTCCCAGGAGATAAGAGGAATAAACAGCCGTTGCAACCCGGTCGGTGAGGTAATACTGGTTAGTTTCCCGCCAATCTAAGTATCCAGGAGGACCGTATTCACGAATCATCATAGCATACCACTCAAGAGCTTCTTCCATTTCGGGAGAATTGACCACCAGTTCCCCCTGAGGATTAAAAATCCTTGCTCCATTGGAGAGAGCGATAAACTCAAAACCTTGCTGAGTGAAAAGCTTCTCAGGGTGTGAACCCATGGCGATGCCGAAACGTTTTGGAGGAGTATTAAGGGCTTTTGCGGCTTTTTCAAGACCATCCCAGGTATCTGGTGCACCCAATCCAGCCTGGTCAAAAAGGTCCTTACGGTAATAAATGAGCTGAATCCAAGCATCAAGAGGTATGGCGATATAGCCCTCTCCCTGCACGGAACGAAGAAGAGCTAGGGCTGCCGGACTAAACGTTTCTTCGCCCAGGTTTTGGATAACTTCTGTAGTCATAGCAATATCCAACAAACCTTCACTCGCATATCCCGTGGCCGGGGCTAAACCTAATTCAACAATGTCAGGCGGGTTGCCTGCCGCCTTTGCAGCACCTAATTTGGTAGGAATATCGTTTTCTTCTACCGGCACAACGTTGATTTTAATGTCCGGGTTTTTACTCATGAACTCTTCGGCAAGGGCACGAATTATTTCCATGCGTTCCTTCTCGGTCTCCTGGGTCCAAAAAGTAACTTCACCTCCAAACACCACCGAAGCAAAAGCCAAAACCAGTGAGAAAACAACAGAAGCCAACACAATGCGGAAAAAGCTGTGGCTAAACAAAGTAAATCCCTCCTTTCATAAAGAGGAAACCCAAATACACAATAGATATTCCTAAAAAACTGGAATCCAGAACGCCTTAAGCAAAAGAGGTCATCAAACAAGCTAAGAAGTCAAAAGTTGAAAGAAAAACCCTCTTGGAGTCGAAAAAACATTTTCGGCCTTAATCAGCGTTCCTCTGGAAATAACCTGTTCCAGTAATCACTTTCTGGAATAGTATCATAAATTTCCTGAGGAGAAAGCTCCAGAGGATAGGGAGAGAAGAACACTTGCTGAGCAAGATAAGGTTCGTTAAACCTTGCAATCCATACCCGTACAATGTTGACTAAAACAGGAAAGGCAACGGTACCGCGACGAAACCCTTCAAGCAAATTCATAAATAATCCTTTTTCAGAATGCGCAAGCTTATCCTTAAAATATCCTAAGACATGGTAAAAAACGTTTATTGCCAGCCTGCGATTCATAGCTCTACGCAAGGCCCTGAAAAAATGGACTTCGTATTCAGCAAAGACCGTCTCAGTATCCTTCCCGTGTGGATTCGCCACAATTTTCCCCAACTCCTTTGTTGCGCTTTGATGGTGAGCCATCAAAAAAAGTTTGTAGCGAGTGTGAAAATCTATGAGCTTTTTCATGGAAAGTGTGTGCTTCGCTGCCCAAAAATCTGCGGTAGCAAAAATTTTGCTTAAGAAATGTTCATAAATGGCCCTATTCTCAAGCCTTCGTTCGCTCTCTATAGCCAGATATCCATATTTGTTGATAATTTGCTGTGCAAACAAACCATTCCCCTTTTGGGCCACTTTTTTGCTTTGGGGAACATAAATTTTGGCATCGCCAACGCCGCAGGAAGGAGATTTCGCCTTCAGGATAAAACCAGCTACATCCCGAATGTTGAGAAAAGTCTCTGCAAAACTCACCAAATCAGCGGTTACATCTTTCTCCGTTTCGCTTTGAATGAGGTGCATACCCTCTTTTAAAAGAACTATGTGAATAGGCCGACGCGGAACCCCCAACCCTATTTCCACCTCGGGACAAACCGGTATAAAGTCAACAAAATCTTTCAGCTTTGTTACCAGTGGGCTTTCGATGATCGATCCATCGTAACGGCAATGCTCAAAACCGAGACATTTGCTGATTACAACTTTCGGTCTCTCAAATTGCCTCATCGAAATCCCCTCCTTGGAGAAGCGATAAACTTTGAAATATTGTAACATTTTAAAATTCCAAAAAAGAACCAGACCGGGCAATCACCCACCCCTTTACCTTAACAAACGCTCAACTCTCACGCTCTTTCCGATAACTCACTTTCAAGCTTAATCCTGTAAAATGTTGAAAAGTGCCGCGAAACAGGAGTGGTTTATTATGCGAAAAACTAAAATAGTGTGTACTCTGGGGCCAGCTTCGTTAAAAAGAGAAGTAATCCGGGAAATGATTCAGTCTGGTATGGATGTGGCACGGTTAAACTTTTCCCATGGAGATCACGACTTCCACCGCGAAATAGCACATTCAGTGCGAGAAGAGTCTAAAGTTTTTGGGAAGCCGGTTGCTCTTCTTCAGGACCTCCAGGGAATAAAAATACGCATAGGAGAAGCAGAAAACGGTGTGGTCGAGCTGAAAGAGAACTCTATTATAGAAGTTGTGCCAGGTAATGGACTAACCACCTCTTCCCGAATTTACATCAACTATGAACCCCTGCTTAAGGACATACAAGAAGGAGAAGAAATCCTGCTCGACGACGGTCTTCTGCGCTTGAAGGTCACCAGTAAACACCCGGACCGCCTTTTGGCCGAAGTCATTGAAGGAGGCCCTTTACGTTCCAGAAAGGGGGTCAACTTTCCTCACACCCGTATATCAGCATGTACTTTTACCGAAAAGGACCGCTACGATCTTAAAGCTGGCATTGAAATAGGTGTAGACTATGTTGCTCTTTCCTTTGTAAGAAAAGCCGAAGATATCCTCAGAGTTAAAGAATGGGCCAAGAAAGAAGGGTTCAAACTTCCTCCTCTCATTGCCAAGATAGAAAAGAAAGAAGCCCTGGAAAATGTAGAAGAAATAGTCGAAGTAGCTGAAGGTATCATGGTGGCCCGGGGTGACCTAGGTGTAGAGATATCCACGGAGATGGTTCCTGTATGGCAAAAACTGCTTGTAGAAGCGGCCAATCGTAAAGGAAAAATCGTGATCATTGCCACCCAGATGCTTGAATCAATGCGAGAACATACCAGCCCTACCCGGGCAGAGGCCACCGATGTAGCCAATGCTGTACTGGATGGTACAGACGCTCTGATGCTTTCTGCAGAAACCGCAATCGGTAAATTTCCAGCCTTGGCTACCAGGACCATGCACTCCATAATATGTGCCACTGAACAGCATCTATACTCAAGAATATTTGTAACCTACGACCCTCAAGGTATTTTCCCTGAAGCAATGGTTTCGGGAGCTATCCAGACTGCCCAGGACATTAAAGCCAAAGCAATTGTAGTTTTCACGCACTCGGGGTTCACAGCTACATTGATTTCTAACCTTCGACCCGCAACTCCAGTAATTGCCATGACTCCTGACCCTAATACATTTACCCGTCTGCCACTCCTCTGGGGAGTATACCCTCACCTGCTTACAATGAGGGAAAAAACAGTAAATACCGAACTACTAAAAGAAGCCGAAGAAATACTGGTAGCACAATATAACGCTCAAAAGGGAGACCCGGTAGTCTTTGTGGCCAGCTCGCCTTTCCTGGGCAACCGTAATCTCCTGCGACTCCACCGCATAGGAGACCCCTTGGAAGAAGAGAGTCAGTGCAATACAGATAGCGTACGCTAAAAGCCCAGAAAACGTAGGTTATAATAAACCTTGTGTAGTTGAAAAAGGAGGTGAATGATTTGTCAAAAAATAGCTTTCTGGGTCCTGAGTGGCTCCTGAACACCAAAGAAGCGGTACAACTTTATCAGGAAGTAGTTTTGCCCCTTCGCAAAGAACATGGTATCCTCGATTTGCATACTCATCTCAGCCTACAGCAAATCCTTGAAAATCAATCCCTGGTAAACATTTGGAAAGCAGAAGTCTACGATGAAAGATACGGCAACCGTGACCACTACCTTTTGCAACTTGCTGCAAAATTTCCTCCCTTTTCCTACACCCTGGCCTTCGACCCACAGATACCCGAGGAAGTAAAATGGTCCATCCTGGGGAAAGTCTTTCCTTTCCTTGAAGGAAATCACGTTCATCAATGGTTACATCTTGACCTCAAAAGAATTTTTGGAATTGAAGAGCTTTTAGGGCCTGATACTGCAAACAAAATCTGGAATGAGACCCTGAAGGCTCTTCAAAAAGAAGAATTCCTTCCTCTTTCGCTTCTCAGAAGAATCAATGCCCGCATAATATGCACCACTGATGACCCTTGCCAGAACCTTGAAGAACACAAAAAGGCCAAAGAAATAATAGAAGATATCGTTTTCCTTCCCACATTTCGGCCTGACCCTTACTGCAACATTTTCGAAGCCAACTGGCGAGAGAATGTGGAGCGGATATGTGCTCTTACTGGAGAGGATGTAACACTGAAAGGACTTGTGGAAGCACTTCGCAAAAGACACACTTATTTTGCCGAAATGGGAGCAAGGGCAAGCGACCACGGGCTCCTCGAGCCCTGGGGATTTGATGTCTCCACTGCTCGCGCTGAAGAAATTTTCACTCGAGCTTACGAAAAAAGAGAAAAATTCCCAGTACGTTCTTCTGAAGTCAGGGATTTCGTTTCTTACATGATGCATCGTTTTTGCGAAATGAACGCAGAATACGGAATGACCACCCAAATTCACTTTGGAGCCTTACGTGATACCAACACCTACCTTTACAGGAACTGGGGCAAAGACATGGGTGGAGATGGTACTCTTGATGATGTAAGGGTTATGGAAAATCTGCTTCCCCTTTTGAACAAATTTTTCAGTGGGGAAAATTCCAAGTCATATCTGGTGCTCTATACCATGAACCAAAATCTTCTACCTGTGCTTATTGCTCTCTCCAGAACCTTCCCCAATGTCCAGATAGGCTTTCCCTGGTGGTTCAACGATGCTCCCAGCTTTATTGAAGAACATCTTATCAAAGTGGCCCACGCTTCTTGTCTGTCCTTCTCAGGTGGACCAGTAGCCGATAGTCGAAAGATACTTTCTGAAGGGAGCCGTTTCGAGGTCTTTGACCGCATGATTTGTCGAGTACTGGGTAAGTTACTTTCTGAAGGTCAAATTTCAAAGCAGGGCGCCCAGCTCATCATTAAAGCAATACTCTATGATACCCAGAAACGGGTTTTCAACCTGCATGAATATTTTCCCACTGAACAACCCTAACAACGGAAAAATGGCTAAACGCAAACTTAAATTCACGCAATCTTTAAAAAATTCGTTTTTTCTCAACCAGTACTCCAACAAACACAGATAATTTTGAAAACTACTCCTATACAAGGTGAAGCAGCTGGAAGGGTTTACGTTGCTTGGTCTTGTATATCAGTATGGTAGCATGCTAAAATAAAAACCACCAAAGGATTGGAGAGAGGGAAGTGAGCAATTTCCATCTAATTAGGAAACAAAGCTCTTCTGCTCGAGAAGCTGCATATAAATCCCTTAAGACAAATATTATTCTTCTTCATCTGAAACCCGGGCAAGTTATTACTGAACAGCAAATTGCAGAAACACTCTCTGTCAGTCGCACACCGGTGCGAGAAGCTTTCATAAAACTCGCCCACGAGGGACTTCTTGAAACCTACCCTCAAAAAGGCACCATGGTCTCATTGATAGACATGGAACGAGTGGAAGAAGCTCGTTTCATGCGTCGAATCCTGGAAAAGGAAATCTTAAGGCTTGCCTGTCAGCAGTTTCCTGAGGAATTGGTTTTCGAGTTGCGCTCCAACCTTGCTTTACAGGAAATTTGCTTGGAAGAAAAAAATTTCCTCCGACTTTTTGAGCTGGATGAAGACTTCCACCGGATTATCTATCGTGGTTGTAATAAAGAACGCATCTGGGACCTGGTTTCTCAAATTAGCGCCGACTTTAAACGCATTCGAGTCTTAAAGCTTTCCTCGAGCATAAATGTAAAAGAAGTAGTCAAACAACATCAGGAAATCCTCTCGACAATTTTGAAACAGGAAACCAGCCGGATTGATAATCTGGTTGAGGAACACCTGCACACCAGAGACTCTAAACTGAAGAGCCTTTATAAACTGTATCCAGAATATTTCAAAACGGGGGGTGATAAAGAATCCAAAAGCTTCTTTTAATTTCCTTTTGATTATAACTTCATGGTAAAACTTCTGGAGGAGGTGCCTCATCATGCGCAATCGCTTTTCAGTAATACTGGGATTGAGCATCATGATTTTGTTCGTGTTGGGAATCACACTCTCTGCAGTATCCCAGGAGAAAACCTACGAGCTTAAAGTCTCCATGGTAATCACTGAAGACGATACCATCTACAAGGGATATGAAAAGTTTAAAGAAGGAGTTGAAAAGCGCACTAACGGCAAAATTAAAGTAGAACTTTACCCCGCAGGAATCCTGGGAGGAGACGAGGAAATACTTGAGCAGATTGCACTTGGAGCCGGGATCTGCGTAAATACTGATGCGGGAAGGTTGGGAGTTTGGGTGCCAGAGATTGGAATTCTTTTGTGTCCATATCTTACTGATACCGTCGAAGAAATGCAAAAACTCCTCAAATCAGACCTTGCCAAAGAATGGTTTGAAAAACTTCGCAAAGAAAAAGGATATGTAGTGCTTGCTTTCAACTGGTATGCCGGAGGACGTCACTTCATAACCAAAAAACCCATCTCCAAACCCGAAGATCTCGAAGGGCTCAAAATCCGCACCCCAGGTGCTCCCGTCTGGCAGGAAACTATTAGAGCCCTGGGAGCAACCCCAGTAGCATTGCCCTGGACAGAAGTCTACACAGCACTGCAACAAGGGGTCATAGATGGTGCTGAAGCTCAGCATCCAGCAACCTATGGTTCTAAACTCTACGAGGTGGCCAAATACATTACCCTTACCGGCCATATTCAACTCTGGAACGCACCCGTTGTGGGCGAAAAATGGTTCAATCAACTTCCACCGGAATACCAGCAAATTCTCTTTGAAGAGGCAGAAAAAGCCGGTGATTATGCCACCCAGCTTCTCCTTGACAGCCTCGACGAACTTGAGGCAAAGATGACCGCAGAAGGGGCCATAATAAGCGAAGTGGACACTAAACCCTTTAAAGAGCGCGCTGAAGCGGTTTACCAGAAGCTTGGTTACGAAGAACTTCGCAGGCAAATTCAGGATTTTCTAAAAAAACAATAACTTTAAAAGACTCTTAAAAGTGGGGGCATTGCCCCCACTTTTTTAATAAAGAGGAGAAAGAAAATGCAAAAGCTAATGGAAATTCTCGACCGTATAGAAATAATTGTTTCTCAAGCCCTTTTATTCGTAATTGTAAGTCTGGTTTTTGTCTCAGCGGTTCTACGCTATGTTGGTCACCCTGTTAACTGGACGAATGCTCTGGCTTCTGGTCTTTTTGTATGGCTAATTTACATCGGGGCAGATCGAGCTCTTCGTCGCAACAGACACATCGGCATGAGCTTTCTGGTCGAGCGCTTATCTGAGAAAACAAAAAATCTGGTAGAAATCATTACTACTTCGTCCATTATTGTTTTTCTAATTATTGTTTCCCACTTAGGAATGCGACTTGTTTTAGCTAACACTGGAAGAGTTTTTGAAGAGATATTTTTCCTTAGCTACTCAGTAGTTGCAGTAGCAATTCCTATCGGAACAACTCTTATGACTCTGACACTTCTTTCTCAAATTGCTCTAAAAATTAAGAACTTGTGGAGGAGATAAACCATGTCCTTCCTTTATGCCGGTCTAACTTTTATAGTACTCCTCCTCTTTAACGTTCCTATAGCATTTACGCTGGGAATAACTGGGATAATGTACTTTTTAACCCAATCCAGTATTCCCCTTCCCATAGTAGCTCAAAGGCTGGTTTCAGGAACTCAATCTTTTCCCTTACTTGCCGTACCTTTTTTCCTTCTAGCTGGCCACCTTATGAATGCTTCCGGAATAACCGTACGACTTATTCGTTTAGCAGATGCCCTGGTAGGCCACCTACCGGGTTCCTTAGGCCAGGTGAGCTGTGTCCTCAGTATGTTCATGGGAGGAGTGTCCGGCTCTTCAAATGCAGACGCGGCAATGGAAACCAGGATTCTTCTCCCCGAGATGCGACGCAGGGGTTACGATGACGGCTTTTCTGCGGCAGTATTAGCCTGTAGTTCACTCAGTGCAGCAGTCATTCCTCCAAGCATTGGTCTCGTACTTTACGGTTACGTCGGGCGAGTGTCCGTTGGAAAACTCTTTATCGCCGGTATAATACCCGGCATACTTATGGGTCTCACCATGATGGGGGTAACCCACTGGAAAGCTGTGCGCAACAAGTATGATTGGGAAAGAAGAAGGAGAAGAAGTTCCACCCAGGAAATATTTACAGCTTTGCGTGAGTCAATATGGGCTTTGCTGTTTCCCCTGTTTTTGGTCATAACGCTGCGCTTTGGCATTTTCGCCCCGGTAGAAGCAGCAGCATTTGCTGTTTTTTATGCTCTCATTGTGGGTAAATTTATCCACCGCGAGCTCGACTGGAAAAAGTTCTGGGAAGTTATGCGAGATGCCGCCGAAGATACCTCGATAATCATGCTTATCGTCTCTATGGCCGCAATTGTCATGTATGCCCTGGCCTTTGAAAAAGTTCCTGCCAAAATGTCGACCTTTATATTGACCCTGGGCGCCAATCCCTTCTTGCTTATGCTCGCAATAACAGCCTTTCTTCTTGCCGCAGGAGCCGTCATGGAGGGAACGGTAAACATCCTGCTTCTCACCCCCATTCTTCTTCCCCTAGTGGTCCAAGCAGGCTTTGACCCCGTTCATTTTGGAATTATCATGGGTATTCTAATTCAGATTGGAGGAGTAACACCACCTGTGGGAGTCAACATGTACACAGTGTGTTCTCTGGGAGGCATTCCTGTAGAAAAATATATCAAGCATAGTTGGCCCTACATATTTGCATTGATCGGGCTGGTGATATTGCTTATCCTAATACCCCAACTGAGTCTGATCCTGGTTGGTTTAATGAGATAAACATTTTTTCAAAAGGGGTGAAAACAATGGACGATCATCGCTGGCAGCAATTCGTAGAAACTGTCTCTGGAAAAAGAAAGGAAACCGCTGTGGCATTGATAGTCGACAGTCCCTGGATTCCAGGGTGGTCAGGCATTTCCCACTTTGATTATTATCTTTCTTTTGAAACCTGGCTGGAAGCCAACTTAAAAGTCTATCAAACCTATCCGCATATCATATTTCTGCCCGGTTTCTGGGCAGAATATGGAATGGCTACCGAGCCGTCAGCATTTGGTTGCAAAATAAACTGGTATGAGTCAAGCACACCTACTATCAATCCCGTACTTCAGCAAATTGAGGATGTAGATAAACTTTCCCTGCCCGACCCCAAAAAAGATGGGTTAATGCCCTTTGTACTATGGTGGTATAAAAAAGCGAAAGACAGCGATATCCGCGTACACATGGTTGCCGCTAGGGGTCCACTAACTCTTGCTGCTCATCTTCGGGGTTTGACTGATTTTTTGATGGAACTCAAAACAGAACCCGACAAAACCAGGAAATTCCTTGACTTAACTACTGAAACTGTTATTAGCTGGCTTAAAGCACAGCTTGAAGTAGCATCTCAAGCTGAAGGAATAATGGTGCTTGACGACGTAGTTGGTTTCTTGTCCAGAGCTGATTATGAGAAGTTTGCCCATCCTTATCTCAAAGCCATCTTTGATGCCTTTCCTGATAAAATACGAGTCTACCATAACGATGCCAACATCCTTCCCTTTGCAGATTTGCTACCTCAAACCGGTTTGCAGGTGCTCAACTTCAGCCATACCATCGATATCGAAACGCTCGCGGAAAAAGTAGGGAACGAAATCTATCTTATGGGCAACATTCCTCCTCTTGAAGTGCTGGTCCAGGGTACCCCTGAAGAAGTGAAAAACTCCGCCCTTCAGTGTCTCTCCAAAGCTAAAAGGGCGGGGGCAAAACTCATCCTTTCGGCAGGAGGAGGAGTTTCACCGGGAACACCAGGAGAAAACCTGGCTATCCTGGAAAAAATAGCAGGAGGTTCTTCCAATTAATCGGATGAGTACATAAACTCGGGTTACAAAAAAACCGGCAGTAAAAACAGCAAGCTCCTTGACAAACCAGGAAACGGATGTTTTAATATAAGCAAACCAATAAGGCTTAAAGCGAGGAAGAGGACGAGTAGCTTCTTTCTCTGATCAGAGAGAGCCGGGGGTAAGGTGGGAGCCCGGTATCAGAGAGGAAAGCGAATGGACCTCGGAGCAGCTCACCGAAAGCCAACAGCAAGTAGGCTGGGCCGGGGCTTTCCCGATAAAGAAAGCAGGGTATCGGTCATTAAGACCCGTACCTGGTCGAGAGGGTAGGTATGGGTATTACCTACCAACAAGAGTGGCACCGCGAGCAAAAGCCCTCGTCTCTTGACGAGGGCTTTTTTTGTTGGGGTGAAAGCAATGAACATCAAACCCAGTATCGAAGATTTCGGGAAAATAGAACCAGGAGAATATGACCTGGTTCCCCTGAAAACTGTTTTCCTGGCCGACCGGTTTACTCCGGTATCGGTAACTGAGCTTTTTCAAGACAAAAAACCATTGATTCTCCTGGAAAGCGCTGAAAAGGGTGAGCGTTGGGGAAGGTTTTCCTTTCTGATTTTTGACGTTGAGAAAGTGATAACCATAAACAAGTTTACCGACGTAATTGGTAAACTGGAAAGAACTTTCCCTCTCCGAAAACTCTATCCCGGGCTGGAAACTTCTTTCAAAGGCGGAGCGGTAGGTTTTTTAAGCTACGATGCTGTAAAAACCTGGGAAAAAACTGTTCCTCGAAAACCCCTTTCCTATCCTCTGGCCTACTTTGTGGAAAGCAGGCGTTTCGTGTATTTTGATCACTTGCGTCATCAAATTGGCATTGTTTATCTTGCCCAAGCCGGAAATGAAAAAGACTACCAGCAAGGCAAAGCCTGGATAGAAGGGGTCTGGGAAAGGATTTCTGCATCTCAGCATATCTCTGAAGACGATGAATTTTCCATTCAGGGCGAAGTGTATTCAAATTTCGAAGAAGAGGCATTCAAAAAAGCGGTGAGCAAAGTCATAGACTACATTGTCGAAGGACATGCCTCTCAGGTAGTCATTTCACAACGTTTCAGTGTCCCCTATCAGGGAAATCCCTTTACGGTTTACCGCTTTTTGCGATCGCTAAATCCATCACCGTATCTTTTTTATTTGAATACCGACCACTTTCAGCTGGTAGGCTCTTCCCCAGAAATGCTGGTCAAGCTTGAAAGCGGAAAGGCGGTAACCAAGCCCATTGCTGGAACCAGAAAGCGCCTGCCAAATATTCCAGAAGATGCAATTATCAGAGAACTTCTTGATGACGAAAAAGAAAACGCCGAACACGTTATGCTCCTTGATCTGGGAAGAAACGACCTGGGCAGGGTATGCATTCCGGGGAGCGTGCAAGTCGAAGAGTTTATGGAAGTAGAACGCTACTCGCACGTATTTCACATCGTATCAACGGTGTCTGGAACGGTCCCCGAGGGAAGCAGTGCCTGGAAATTGCTCCAGGCTTGTTTTCCCGCTGGCACTGTCAGTGGAGCACCAAAAGTGCGTGCTATGGAAATAATCGAAGAAATCGAGCCCGATGCACGTGGACCTTACGCGGGGGCACTGGGTTATGTTGGTTTTGATGGCAACATGGACACCTGCATCATCATTCGTACCTTGTTTTTTAAAGACGGCCTGGCTTCAGTTCAAGCTGGAGCAGGTATTGTTTACGATTCAAAACCTCAAAATGAATACGAAGAAACAGTGAGCAAAGCTCAGGCTTTGCTCACTGCCTTAAAAATGGCAGAAGGGAGGATAAAAGCATGATTCTGGTCATTGATAACTACGATTCCTTCACCTACAATCTGGTGCAGTACGTCGGAGAGCTTTCCAGAGAAGAAATACGAGTTTTCCGAAATGACGAAATTAAACCCGAAGAAGTGAATAAGCTCAGACCTTCACACATCATTATTTCTCCGGGTCCCAAGGACCCTCAGTACGCAGGAGTGAGCAACGAAATTATTGCACGCTTCGCCCCTTCTATTCCCACCCTGGGGGTGTGTCTTTGGCCACCAGTGCATTGCATATGTTGAAGGCGCCAGGATTGTAAAGGCATCAGTACCAAAACATGGCAAAAAATCCACGGTAATTTTGCTTTCTTCGGTTCTTTTTAAAGGGCTTCCTCCCAAAATCGAAGTGGGTAGGTACCACTCCCTGGTAGTGGATCCTTCGAGCCTCCCTCCCACATTAAGGGTCATTGCCTGGACAGAAGACAAAGAAATAATGGCCATAGAACATGTAAAATATCCACTTTTTGGTGTGCAATTTCACCCCGAATCAGTGCTCACTCCCCACGGAAAGCAAATTTTAAAAAACTTTCTGGAGGTGAAACCCGGTGGAAGCCCCAAAAATTCTTGACAAAATAATCTCTGGGGAAAAGCTGGATTTTAACCAGGCTGCTTCACTCATGAAAGCTATAATGGAAGAAAAGCTTTCTCCCTTACACACTGCCGCCATTCTGGCCTCCCTCCGCCTGCGGGGAGAAACACCAGAAGAAATAGCCGGCTTTGCCTCCGCCATGCGTGAAAAAGCCGTACCTTTTCTTATCCCCACCCAGGAAGTTGTGGATAATTGTGGCACCGGTGGTGACGGGAAAAGCACCTTCAACGTCTCCACTGCCAGCGCGCTTCTGGGCTGGGCCTGTGGAGTACCGGTGGTCAAGCATGGTAACCGCTCCATATCCAGTAAAAGCGGCAGTGCCGATCTTCTGGAAGCACTGGGCATAAAAATTAACCTTGTTCCCCAAACCATGCAAAAAGCATTTTTGGAAACGCAATTTGCCTTTTTGTTTGCTCCGCTTTACCATCCAGCAATGAAAGCAGTACAGCCAATTCGCAGAGAACTGGGTATCCGAACCGTCTTTAACATACTGGGACCATTAACCAACCCTGCTCCCGTGGCCTATAGAGTGGTAGGTGTTTATGACCGAAAACTCCTTCCTTTGGTAGCCGAAGCAATGAAGCGACTCAAAGTAAAACGCGCCTGTATCCTTTGGGGAGAACCCGGCATTGACGAAGCAAGTATCAGTGGAACAACCTATTTCATGTTGGTAGAAGAGGGAGAAGTGAAAGGTGAATTCACTCTTCATCCAGAGGAAGTAGGCTTTGAGTGCCTACCGCTTGAGGAAATAAAAGGAGGCAATCCTTCTGAAAATGCCCGCACCTTTTTGAGGCTACTGGAAGAAAGAAGAGTAGATACTCCTCTTTCCAAGGCTATAATGCTCAACACAGCCTTCTTGCTCTACATTTTCGGCAAGGCTACCACGCTTTCAGCGGGAATAAAGATAGCCAGGAAAACTCTGGAATCCGGAAAAGCACTGGAAAAAATACGCTCACTCATCGCTTTCCATCAAAGCATAGAGCAGAACGGACAAGGTGGTAACCATGGAAGACATTCTTGAAAAAATCGTGACCACCAAGCGTAAAAAGTTGCTTTATCAGAGGCATCCTTCCCTGACCGAGCTCGCAGATTTGTTTTTGAATCGAACACACCAGGGAGAAAACAAATTCTACCAGGCTTTAAATCAGAACCCAGGACCCAACATTATCGCCGAAGTGAAATTCGCCTCACCCTCTAAAGGGAAGCTACTGGAACGTTTTACTCTTCGGGAGCTGGTATACAGGTATCAGAAAGCAGGAGCTTGCGCCATATCAGTGGTCACTGAAGAAACTTTCTTTAGAGGATATTCAGAAATGGTTCGGGAGGTAAAAGAGTGTAGCACGTTGCCAGTTCTCCAGAAAGACTTTGTGATTGAAGAAAGCCAGATTTATCAAGCGGCAAAACTTGGAGCCGATGCCTTACTACTTATAGCTCGCATTCTTTCTTTGCAGCGCCTCAAAAAGTTTGTCGAGCTCTGCCAGCTCCTGAACATAACTCCCTTGGTAGAAGTGCACGATGAAAGCGATATTCAGAAAGCACTGCAAGCAGAAGCACCCGTGATTGGCATCAACAATCGCAACCTGGCCACCTTTGAAGTTTCCATCCAAAATACTATACGCTTACGCAAATATCTTCCTAAAGAGAAAATCGTGGTAAGCGAGAGCGGCATCGTTTCTTTCCAGGATATAGAGCTGCTTCTCAAGCAGGGAGTACACAATTTTCTGGTTGGAGAAAGCCTTATCAAGGCAGAGGAACCCGACAATAAACTCCTGGAACTCAAAGGAGGAGTCAAAATTGGTACGCATTAAAGTATGCGGTATCACATCAGAAAAAGATGCCGTGCAAATCGCCCAGCAAACCAGTATATGGGCACTGGGTTTTATCTTTGTTGAAGAAAGCCTCCGTTTTGTAAACCCTGATAAAGCTCGTCAAATCATACGGAACCTCCCTGCTTCCATTGCAAAAGTGGGAGTATTCAGAAACCACTCCCTGGAAGAGGTGCAATTTATCCGGTCCTTTTGTCATTTAGACCTGGTACAGCTCCACGGAAGCGAACCCCCTCAGTTCTGTGAGAAGTTGGGGAAAGGGGTTATCAAGGCATTTGGAGTGGACGAATCATTCGACCCATCGCAACTTGATGCCTACAAAGAGGTAGTGGATTTTTACCTCCTGGATAGCACCCAAAATGGGAAAAGCGGGGGCTTGGGAATTCCTTTTAACTGGGATAAAATAAGGAACATAAAAACACCAATTGCGAAGCCTCTCATAGTGGCAGGAGGTCTCAGAAAAGAAAATATCGTCGCCTGCATTCGGGCTTTGCAGCCTTTTGCGGTGGACTTAAACAGCGGTGTGGAAAGTGCACCTGGTAAAAAAGACATAGAGAAACTGCGGGAAATTATTCAAATCCTGGAAAGGGAAGTGAAAAAATGATTCAAAAGGGTTTTTTTGGAGAATTTGGAGGACGCTTCGTTCCCGAAATTCTGGTGCATCCCCTTGAGGAACTTGAAGAAGCCTACAACTTTTTTGCCAAAGATGAAAATTTTCAGAGAGAACTCAATTACTATCTGAAAAATTACGCAGGTCGTCCTTCTCCCCTCTATTTCGCCGAGCGACTGAGTAAAAAAATGAACCTGAAAGTGTATCTCAAAAGGGAAGACCTGAATCACACTGGTTCCCACAAAATAAATAATACGTTGGGGCAAGTGTTACTTGCCAAAAAAATGGGAAAAACTCGCATCATAGCCGAAACAGGAGCAGGCCAGCATGGAGTAGCCACAGCTACCGCCTGTGCCCTTTTAGGACTTGAATGCCACATTTACATGGGAGCAGTAGATGTGGAAAGGCAAAAATTGAACGTTTTCAGAATGCAGATTCTGGGCGCAGAGGTAATTCCGGTGAAAACTGGAAGCCAAACTCTCAAAGATGCCATTAATGAAGCCATGAGAGACTGGGTGAGCAACGTGGACACCACCCACTACGTAATTGGCTCTGTGGTAGGCCCTCATCCTTATCCTAAAATGGTTAGGGACTTCCAGTCGGTGATAGGTAAAGAAGCCAAGCAGCAAATATTTGAGGCAGAAGGTCGCCTCCCTGATTGTGTTCTGGCTTGTGTCGGTGGAGGTAGCAATGCCATGGGTATCTTTCACGCTTTTGTGCCGGACAAAGAGGTTCTGCTTGTAGGTGTTGAAGCTGGCGGCCTGGGATTAGAGACTTCCAAAAACGCTGCCAGCATTGGACGTGGTAAAAAGGGCATACTGCATGGAAGCCTCAGCTATATACTCCAGGACGAATTTGGGCAGATAGAAGAAACCCACTCCGTAGCGGCTGGTCTTGATTACCCCGGCGTAGGTCCTGAACACAGTTTTCTTTTTGCCTCTGGCAGGGCCCGATACGTCAATGTGACCGACCAGGAAGCACTGGATGCGTTCTGTGAACTCTCTCGCCTGGAGGGCATAATCCCTGCTCTGGAAAGTGCTCACGCCATTGCCTATCTCAACAAACTGAGAAAGGAACTGCCTCAGGATTCGATAGTCCTGGTGTGTCTCTCGGGAAGAGGAGACAAAGACGTTGAACAGGTAATGAGATATCTCAAGGAGGAATCACGATGAAAGACATCCTGGGAAGCGTTCTTCGCGAAAAATCGCAAAAACGAAAACTGCTTTTACCTTACCTCACTTTTGGCTATCCAACCATAGAAAGTTTCCTGGCAATACTTGAAAATCTTAACCCCGATTTCATAGATGCCCTGGAAATAGGTATTCCCCACTCTGACCCAGTAGCAGATGGACCAGTAATTCAGGAATCCTCACAAAAAGCACTGGCTCTGGGAGTAACCCCCAGGCTGGTTTTTGAAAAAATGCAAACTCTGAAGCTCTCCTTTCCACTTATTGCTATGACTTACGGAAACATCGTCTATCAGTATGGCATAAAAAAATTTGGACAGGACTTTAAAGAAGCCGGTTTCTACGGGCTCATCGTAGCTGACTTTCCCTTAGAGGCCAAACCGTTGCTTGATAAATTGGAAAATCTACTTTCGATAATCCTTCTTGCCTCTACCACCACACCTGAAGAACGTCTGAAAAAAATAGCCCGAGAAAGCCAGGGTTTTGTATATTTGGTTTCTGGCAAAGGAGTAACTGGCAAAACCCGCATTCAGCAAGAAGAACTCCGTGAAGTTGTAACTATTATTAAGTCAGCCACCGACCTACCGGTTCTGGTGGGATTCGGCATTAATTCCCCTGAAAAAGCAAAAGAGATAGCGTCCTTCTGTGATGGAGTAATAGTGGGTTCAGCATTACTTCACTTTGTAACACAAAACAAACACCACAAAGACTTGCCCCAGCTGGTAAACGATTTTCTCAGCAACTTTCGGAAAGCTTTGAACGAAATCGAGTAAAAGAAAGAAGGAAACGACTTGGAAAAAGTTTCCATTAAGGGGATTGACTTTTTGCGCTTTTCAAAACTTTCTGTATATCAACCCCTGTTCCACGTGTTCACCACTCGCTTGTTGCCCTTCAAGCTACGTAACGAAAAAGACAGGAAGCACCTTGCTTCATTGCTTGATGTTCCTCAAATCCTTTTTCCAGATCAAACACACGGAGATGATTATTTCCTTTTGCCTGCTAAGCCCACTCCTGGTGTTTCTCCACCAAAGGCGGATATTCTCCTAACACAGAACTCGTCCTGGGGAGCGGGAATTCTGGTTGCCGACTGTGTTCCCATATTGTTTTTCGATCCCCAAAAAAGATGTTTTGCTCTGGCCCACGTTGGCTGGAGAGGAGCCCTGCTCCACACCCACAAAAAGGCGGTACGCCTCCTTTGGAAACACTTCAAAACTAGCCCCGAACAGCTATTTGTAGGGCTTGGACCCAGTATAAAATCGTGCTGCTTCGAAGTGGGGCAAGACATAGCTGAACGGTTTCTGGAAAGGGACTCTCAGAGTGTGATCTTGAGAAACGATCGTTTTTTTGTAGACTTGACTGGTTTTATTGAAAGAGAGCTCTGCGCAATGGGGGTATCTCGGCACAATATCGAGATAGCCCCCTGGTGTACCTCTTGCGAACAGGACCTTTTCTACTCCTTCAGACGAGAAAAAGAAAGAGCAGATCGCATGGCGCTCATTGCTTGGTTACGCAATTGACTTCACCAATCCTCAAAAAATTGTTGCCAATTGCCCCTATTTAATATTTAATTGTTTAGTGAACTTCCACAATGGAAAGGGGGAGAAGCCTTGAACAATGCAGTGGCTCACCATTTGCTGATAGAAATCATTGGTTCTGCTTTGCTGAATGATGCTCGCCTTGTAGAAGAATTTTTTAAAGAATTGGCCAGCACTTACCAGGGAGAAATCCTGGGATTGAAAATACACCAGTTTGAACCTCAAGGTATAAGTGGTCTTTTGATAATGCCTGAATCACATATCGCCATTCACACCTGGCCTGAATACGGGTACGCATCTCTGGATATATTTCTGCAAGCCGGATGGGATCCCCAAAAGAGCGTGCCTATCATCCGGAAATTTTTTAAACCCCAAGACGTAAAAATTGTAGAACTGGAAAGGGGCGTGAAAAAACAAAATGGAACTCTGGTATTTCCAAAGCTACATTGAAAACTATCAGATGGGCCTCAAGGTGAAAGAAACGCTTTTCTGTGGTAAAACCCGCTTTCAAGAAATTGCCATTCTCGATACTTTTCTTTACGGGAAAACTCTCATTCTGGATGGAATCGTGCAAACCACGGAAAAAGATGAGTTCATGTACCACGAAATGCTGGTACATCCTGCCATGTTTGTACATCCTAATCCTCGAAAAATCTTCATTATAGGCGGTGGAGACGGTGGTGCTTCGAGAGAAGTGCTTAAACATCCAGTTGAAGAAGTGCACCTCGTGGATATTGACGAAGGGGTAATTGAGCTATGCAGACGCTACTTCCCACAGCTTGGAAACTGGGAAGACCCACGCTTAAAGGTTCTGGTTGAAGACGCTGCTCGGTTCATCAAAGAAAGTGACCAAGTTTTTGACGTTATTATCATGGATTCCACAGATCCTATACCTCGAGGAGTAGCCGAACCACTCTTTTCCAAGGAGTTCTTTCAGCAGGTGTTTGAGCATCTTTCACCAGAAGGTCTTTTTGTTTCCCAGATAGAACCACCCTTTTTCGAACCCGAACGAGTTCGCAAGCTATGGGAAAATTTGGATATGTTCCCTATTGTAAAGGTATATTGGGGATTAGTGCCTACTTACCCCGGCGGAGTGTGGACGTACGTAGTCGGCTCGAAAAGTCTGGACCCTCAAAAGCCTCTGCGCAAACCCGATTTTCCAACCAGGTATTACTCACCAGAAGTTCATCAGGCCGCTTTCACTTTACCGGTATTTTTCAAACAGTTACTGGAAGGCAAGGAGTCGTAGGGATTACCCCTACGACTCCTGATATTCACGCCTGATATCGGCCTGCAAATCTCGATTCATGCGAGCAAGCAAAGATTTTTGATGAAAATATAGGCCCTCTCGTGCAGCGAGTTCGGCAAAAAGCTCAAAGTTTATGTTTGGATCTGAGGCGGGAACCACTACCGAAGACGCAACCACAAAATCCCTGACTGAGAGAGGAGAAGCAAAACGGCTACTTCCCTGGGTAGGTAATACATGATTGGGGCCATAACCATAGTCTCCCAGAGCAACCGGTGCGTAAGGCCCAATAAAAATAGCTCCTGCACTCTTCACCTTATCCACTACTTCAAACCCCCGTGATACCATGACTTCCAGATGTTCCGGGGCAATGGCTTCAACAATTTTCCAGGCCAGATCCAGATTCTCCAGCTGATAAAGGTAAATAGGAACTGTTCGCTCCAGGGGATTGCTGGCCCATTCCCGTTCCACTTTCTTTTTAACTGTAACCAGGAGTTCCTCGCTATCCGACAGCAAAATGCTTTTTGCAAGAGGGTCGTGTTCTGCTTGAGCCAGCAAATCCAGAGCTATCCAGTCTGCTCTTGCACCTCGCTCAGCAACAATAACCACCTCTGACGGCCCAGCCAGAGCATCAATACCCACCACACCGTAAAGCAGTTTCTTGGCAGCAGTAACATAAACGTTGCCTGGACCAACTATCTTGTCCACAGCAGGGATAGATTCAGTACCAAAAGCGCAGGCTGCAATAGCCTGTGCACCCCCCACCCGATACAGGTTATCTATCCCGAGGTAAAAGCAGGTCGCCATTATCTCAGGCGATACGTTTCCTTCCCGGTCGGGAGGCGTAAACACCATTATGTTTTTGACCCCCGCTTCTTGAGCAGGTACCACTCCCATTATCAAAGAAGACGGATACGCAAAGCGCCCTCCAGGAACGTACACTGCGCAACTTTGCAGGGGGCGCATCCATTCACCCATAAAAGAACCCTGTTCACTCAGCCACCAGGAATTCGTTTTTTGCAAGCGATGGAATCTGCGTACTCTATCTACAATTACCTTCAATGTCTCTTTAAAAGAGGAACTTAAGCTTTCCCAACTCTCCTCAAGCCTTGCTTGAGAAATCAAAAAATCGGTAACATTGCAACCATCAAACTGCCTGGTGTAGTGAGAAACTGCAGCATCGCCTTTTTCGAGCACGTCTTCTACGATTTTCCGAACCCTCTCAGTAGCCTGCTCAAAAAAGCGAAACGTTTCCCGACGCGAAAGCGCAAGGTCGGAGAGAACTTCCTCCTGGTCAAAAACGGGTTTAAGAATCACGGGAATGCTTTTCAAGCCTCACCACTTCCTTTAATTCACCAGCCAGTTTGGCAATCTGGCTGGACTTAGTCTTAATGCTTACTCGATTAGCAACCAGGCGCACCGAAACAGGTGCTATTTCTTCCACTACATGTAATTTGTTTTCTCGCAAAGTTTTCCCCGTAGAAACAAGATCTATAATGCACTCAGCAAGCCCTATGGCCGGAGCGAGCTCTATAGAACCATACAGAAAGACAATATCAGCGTGAATGCCCCGTTCTTGAAGATAAGAGCGAGTAAAATTGGGATACTTAGTAGCCACACGTAGACGTTCCCTTTCAAATATCACTTCAGCATCCGTTCCCTCAGGAGCTGCCAGCACCATGGCACATTTGCCAATTCCCAGGTCCAGAAGTTCATATACCTCGTTCTGGCGCTCTAAAAGAATATCTTTTCCCACCAGTCCCACATCAGCAGCTCCATATTCCACATAGGTGGAAACATCCTTTGGGTGAGTCAAAATGAAACGCAACGGAAAATCAGCCGACTCAAGAACCAGTTGTCGGGATTCAAAATCAAGGTTTTCAGGCCATCCCGAAAGCAGAGACAAAATCTTCAACACTTCACCCTTGAGCCTACCAGTAGGCAAAGCCACGGTCAGCTTTTCCATGTCCCAAACTCCCTTTTTATAAACTCTTCAAGCTCGGCTATAGCGCTCTCAGGAAATTCAACGCTCTGGTCCTGCCAGGAAACCCGGCAGTGCTTTTCTGGCCATTCCTGAAGAACAAGCGATATGCCCTGCTCACGAAGCCTTTCAGCTACCCCAAAAATAGCCTTGCGCACTCGAGAAGAAAAACAAACTTCAAAGACCAGATGCGAAGCTCTGGAAGTAAACGAACTCTCTTCAATAACTTCCATCAAACGTTCCACAAAAAGGGCAAAACCACAGGCCGGGGCGTTTTTCCCAAAAACAGAAAAGAGCTCGTCGTACCTACCACCGGCCAAAAGAGGATGTCCTGCCTGCGGAGAGAAACCCTCAAAAACAATCCCGGTGTAGTAATCAAAATCCCTGATCACACCTAAGTTCAAAAAAACCCGTTCAGAAAGACCATAATCTTCAAGAACGGTCAAAACCTCTTTGATTCTTTCTACTATTTTTAAAATTTCTTCTTCCTCGGCAAAACGGTTTTCGACTTCTTTTATAAGTTCCCAGCGCCCCCTTAAAAAGGGCAATTCGACAAAAAAGTCTCTTAGTGAAGCCCCAGCAAAGAGCATCTCTCCAAGCAGAGCTTTGAGCGCAACAAAATCGCGTTTCTTCAAGAGCTGCTTTACCAAACTTTCTTCAGGTGGGGAAAGCCCAAGCTTCTTGAGAAGGACCTTAAAAAAACCCGCATGCCCTATATCTACCTCAAAATCCGTAATACCAGCCCGCTTCAGAGAAAACAAGGCCAGGGCAATGACCTCTGCATCGTCCTGGGGGCTGTTGGTTCCAATGTTTTCAAGGCCTATTTGGGTAAGCTCGCTTTCGGTCCGGAACGAAGAAGAAGGATAGCGAAAAATCTTTCCATCGTAGTAAACCCGGAAGCTAAGGTGAGGATCTCTACTCCTTGAGCAGAGCATTCGGGCTACGGAAGTGGTAAATTCAGGACGCAAGCAAACCAGCTCTCCACTGCGATTTATAAACTTGTAGGTCCTTTCCTTGAGATCCCCTCCCAGAGCTTTTTCCAGAGTGGCATAGTACTCAATAGTCGGAGGCTCAATTTCTTCATAACCCCAGCTCTCAAAGAGAGACCTCAGTTCATGTTCGATTCTTCTTTTCAATTTCACTTCCCGTGGATAAAAATCTTTCATTCCAAAAACCAGCTCCAAGCTCCTTTTCCTCCTTCCCAAACTCAATACCAAGTATAATTTATAACCATCAAGCTTTGCAAGGAAAATAAACTCGTGTACAATAGGCCTTAGCAGACCAAGGAGGTCAGAACTAAGCGATGGGCAGCGTCAAAGACCTGATTGTTCTTGCTTCACCCATTGAAGACCGGCCGGGTAAGGGAAAGTTTATCTTCTCAAATCGCTACTCGGTTTTTGATTGGGGAGAAATGCCCGACCATATTCCCAGAAAGGGGGAAGCGCTCTGCCTCATAGGAGCCCATTTTTTCGAAAGGCTTGAAGAGCAGGGGATAAAAACCCACTACCTGGGTCTGGAAGAAAACGGAAAAGTCAAAAGACTATCAGAACTGGAGAACCCCTCAAAAGTCATGCAGGTTCAATTGTTTAAAGTGATCCAGCCTCCACTTCTTGGAAATGACTATGACTACTCCATTTACCAGAATGTCGCTGGGAATTTCCTGATACCCTTCGAATTTATATACCGCAATTTTCTTCCCCAGAATTCGAGCTTCAGAAAAAGAGTAGAAAAAGGGGAAATAAACCTTTCCGACTTTGGCCTTTCCAGACTCCCCAACCCTCAAGAACCCCTTCAACCACCACTGCTTGATGTGTCTACCAAACTCGAAGAACAGGACCGATACTTGAGCTGGAGCGAAGTTCTCAGCTACCAGATCATAAACCAGAAAGAACTGGAGTTGATAAAAGAACTGGTACTCAGGGTCAACCAGCTTATTTCTCGAGAGATCGAACCTCTGGGTTTACGCAACGAAGACGGGAAAATAGAGCTGGCCTTTGACGCAGAAAGAAATCTGGTAGTGGTGGATGTGGTGGGAACGCCCGATGAATGCCGCTATACCTACCAGGGACTGCAAATGAGCAAGGAAATAGCCCGCCATTTTTACCGGCAAACCGAATGGTGTAAGGAGGTCCAGGCAGCCAAGCAAAAAAATAAGTTGGGCTGGAAAGCATTTGTCAACTCACAACCACCTCATCTTTCCGAAGAACTCCTGCAATTAATAAGCTTGGTCTATCAGCGCATCGCCAACGATCTCACCAGAAGAGAATGGTTCAAAGAAGTGCCTCCTTTGTCAGAAATAGCTTTTCGCTTAAAGAAACACCTTGGGGGTGAATAATGGAAAAGAGGTTGTATCGCTCCAGAAGAGAAAAAATGATAGGTGGGGTATGCGCTGGAATTGCCCAGTATTTCGACATAGATCCCACCATAGTCAGGCTTCTTGCGGTTGCGCTACTTCTTGCCGGAGGAACAGCAATTGTTGCTTACATCATAGCCTGGATAGTCGTTCCTGAAGAACCGGAAAACTCAAAAAGTGTAATTGAGGCAAGTGAAGAAAAGCCCAGATCGCAAAACCGGCGAGAGGTCCTGGGATGGATTCTGGTTATAATCGGTGTGTTGCTGGTTGCTCGATACCTTATGCCCATCAGTCTTATCTGGTTTCCCTGGGGTGGAAAGCTCTTCCTGGGGGTTATCATACTGATTGCGGGCATACTGTTTTTAGCGAGAAGTTGAGCTTTTTAGTTTAAAAAGATTTGCGTATACTTATGCTGAAAATCGCTACTAAAGCTACTAAAATCACAAAAGGGGTGAATGTTGATGAGCACCAATCTTGACCAACTTGCAGTTACTACCCTTCGCATGTTAGCTTTGGACACCATTCAGAAAGCCAATTCTGGTCACCCAGGCCTGCCGCTCGGCGCAGCACCACTCACTTACGTTCTTTTTGACCGCACAATGAAGTTTAACCCTCGTAACCCGGCCTGGTTTGATCGGGATCGTTTTATACTTTCTGCAGGTCACGGCTCAGCACTTCTTTATTCCCTACTTTACCTATATGGTTATGAAAAAATGACTCTTGAAGAATTGAAAAATTTCAGACAATGGGGCAGCAAAACCCCCGGGCATCCCGAATATGACATCGAATGTGGCATAGAGACCACCACCGGGCCCCTGGGTCAGGGATTCGCCACCGGAGTAGGCATGGCTATAGCTGAAGCACATCTGGCTGCCCGTTTCAATCGTCCGGGCTTTGAAATCATCAACCACTATACTTACGCTTTGGTAAGCGATGGTGACTTGATGGAGGGAGTCGCAGCAGAAGCAGCTTCCCTGGCAGGCCACCTCAAACTCGGCAAGCTTATCTATCTTTTTGACAACAACCGGATAAGTCTTTCCGGAGAAACAGCGATTTGCTTCACTGAGGACATCAAAAAGAGATTTGAAGCCTGTGGCTGGCAGGTGCTAGAAGTTTTAAACGGAAATAATCTGGAGGAAATTCAGGAAGCAATCGAAAAGGCAAAAGCTTGCACTGATGCACCGTCACTGATTATGGTTTCCACCCACATAGGCTACGGAAGCCCCAAACAGGACACTTTCCACATTCACGGCTCACCTCTTAAACCTGAAGAAGTCATAGAGACTAAAAAATTCTACAACTGGCCAGCGGACAAAGAATTTTATGTGCCTGATGAGGTGCTTCAGCATACCCGCCAGGCTGTGGAACGAGGAGAGCGAGCCGAAAAAGAGTGGAAAGAGCTTTTTGAAGCTTATGCTCAAAAATATCCTGAACTGGCTAAGGAGCTCAAAGATTTGATAGCTGGAATTCTTCCTGAAGGGTGGGAAGAAGCCATCCCCGTTTTCAAGCCCGAAGATGGAGCCATGGCTACCCGTTCTGCTGGAGGAAAAGTCCTCAACGCACTGGCTGAAAAAATTTCTGCTCTCATCGGCGGCTCCGCAGATCTTGATCCCTCAACCAACACCGTCTTAAAAGGAAAGGGAAGCTTTCAGGCACCAGGTGTTTGCAACCCCAACACCCAGGGAATAGTCGATGGACCTCTGGGCTATGAAGGACGCAACATTGCCTTCGGAGTACGTGAACATGCCATGGGAGCAATACTGAACGGAATTGCTTTGCATGGTGGGTTAATCCCCTTTGGAGCTACTTTCTTTGTGTTTTCTGACTACATGCGGCCAGCAGTGCGTATTGCTGCTCTTTCCAAATGCAAAACAATTTATGTCTGGACTCATGACTCAGTGGGGGTTGGAGAAGATGGACCAACTCACCAGCCGGTAGAACACCTGGCTAGCTTGCGTGCAGTACCCAACCTGGTTTTAATTCGTCCTGCTGATGCAAACGAAGTGGCACAGGCCTGGCGAGTAGCCATTAAACATCAGGGTGGTCCAGTAGGCCTGGTACTTACCCGCCAGAAACTGCCCATCATAGACCGCAAAAAATATGCCTCAGCAGAGAACCTTGAAAAAGGAGCTTATGTCATTGCCGATTGTGCTCCGGAAGAACCCCAAATCATCATCATAGCAACTGGCTCAGAAGTGCATCTTGCTCTTGAAGCATATGAAAAACTCTCTGCAGAAGGCATAAAAGTGCGAGTGGTGAGTATGCCCTCCTGGGAGCTTTTCGAAGCTCAATCAGCGGAGTACAAAGCATCGGTGTTACCTGAAAAAGTCAAGAAGAGAATTGCCATCGAAGCTGGTTCTACCTTGGGCTGGCACAAATACGTAGGAGAGGAAGGAATTGTTATAGGCATCGACCGCTTCGGCGCCTCTGCACCGGGCAAAGAAGTGCTTGAAAAACTGGGCATCAGCACAGAAAACCTGATCAATAAAGCCAGAGAACTTCTTGGCAAAAAATGAACCTTGCTGGCTGTGGGAAGAAGAACCTTCCCACAGCCAGGAGCGAGCTATTCTCCAATTTACAAACTGTCTGGATTGCAAGTTGACTTTACGTTTCTTTCATTGTATATTTAATGTGCTCTGGTGGGCCGTTAGCTCAATTAGGCAGAGCAACTGACTCTTAATCAGTAGGTTGCAGGTTCGATTCCTGCACGGCCCACCATTTTGCTTTTGAAGGTGCTTCCAGGTTCTCCCAAAATCCTCCTTTTTTCGCTGAATCAGTTGCTCATGAAAAAGGAGTATTTGGGAAAACTGTCCGTAGTGAGGGAACTTGAGCAAAATTAGTCAGCGAACCTTCGGCTTGGAAATTTCCACGATAACATTTTTTCACTCCTCACACATAGCTAACTTCTTTACACACATGTCAATCATTTAAGTATGTAACCCAAATACCCCTTATTGAGTCACATAAGATGTAACTGAACGAGGTGTTTGCCTCTTTGAAGGGCAAACCCTCAATGACCTATTTTCTCCTGATAAACCTTACAAAGCTTGTGCAGTTTATCCTCGATGTTTCTTTTGAACTGGGCAGGATTCAGGGAAAGATACAGGGCTTCTAGTTCTGCTTTGGTTTCATCTGATACAGAGGGAGAATTCATGATTCTCTCTGGTAAGGAGTTTGAGGAGAGTCATACTTTCTGTGAACCTTTCCTTCGCCCGGGTCTTCTCTTTGAGCTTCATCACCGGCTGAAAAAAAGTTCTTGTAAAGCCTTAGCTCATTTTGGTCTTCCCCCAGTTTAGTGAGGACAAAGAAAAGAGAGTATAATCAACTGGGGGCGCAAAAGAAATGGAAAATGGAAAAAGTATAAAAAGGCAGTACGATCGGGAATTCAAGTCAGAGATTCTCCGTCTCATCAAAGAGGAAGGTCACTCCGTAGCTCAGGTTGCCAGGGATTTTGGTATCCGAGATAGTCTCATATATAAATGGAGGAAGGCCTTACGTGAAGAACCTCAGGAACCTTTGCCTGGAAAAGGGAATCTCAGAAAAGAAGAGGTCTATGTCCGCCAGCTGGAGAAAGACTTAAAAAGAGGATTACCGAAGAACGGGGTATCTTAAAAAAACACACAGCTCACCTTCTCAAAGACACTAAGATGAAATTCTCCTTTTTGGAAGACCACCGCTCTATGTTTTCAGATGGTGCGATGGCCAAGGCACTGTAGGTTTCCTTGAGCGGGTATTATGCTTTTTTGAGGGCGAGGTGAATCAAAAAGAGAAAGAGGAAAGCAGAAGAACCTATGGGAGCCCAGAATAACCACCCTTCTCAAAAAGAAAGGTTATATCTGCAGTGAGAACCGGGTAGCCCGACTGATGGAAAAGTGTGGCTGTGCGGCCAGGACCAGAAAACGATACCGGGTTACCACAGATTCAACCCATTCCTTCAAGAAAGTTCCCAACTTGTTGAACCAGAAATTCCAGACTGAAAAACCAGATATCATCTGGTGCTCTGATATCACCTATATCCCCACTCAGGAAGGATGGCTCTATCTCTCGGTGATCATGGATCTTTACTCCCGGAAAATCATTGGTTGGGAAGACAATGGGAAATTGAACCAGGATCTCACTCTCTGTGCCCTGAGGAAAGCCATTGAGAGAACAAAACCACCTGCTCCTTTCCTTCACCACTCTGATCAGGGAATCTAATACGGCTATCCCCAATACCAAACTCTTCTCTACAGGCATGGTATGGTCTCCAGTATGAGCCAAAAGAGGAATTGCTATGACAACGCTGTGGTGGAATCATTTTTCAAAACTCTGAAGACCGAACTGGTTCATCAAAAAGATATGAAACCCGAGGAGAGGCAAAACGGAGCCTCTTTGCCTACATTGAGGAATTCTATAATTTAAGGAGACTTCGTCCAGCATTGGGGTATAATCGTCCTGAGGAATTTGAGAGAAGGCATAATTTAATGTAAAAGTGCCTCCACTTTTTGGGGGAAGTCCACCTTGCTGCTTCCGACAGAAAGTAAGGACCACCAACCTGGGAGAAAGCTTTTTCAGACACCTGAGGACTTTCCTGAGACGCTTTCCTGGACTAAAAGACGAACAACATGCTGATTATGTGATGGCTACTTATCTCTTGAGTTTAAAAGAGAAGAAAACAAAAACCAGGAGAAATAACCCCTATCAATTTAAATTAATTTTCAACACTGGAGGTCGGCAGTGCCTGACCTAATGCGGGGTATGTTACTTCTAAGATCAAGTCACACTTTATTCCCCAGCTTGAAATGTCACACTCTTCTTTTTCCAGGACCTTCTCCAGGGATGATCTTGGGGTGGAATATATTTCTTTTTTGGCTTTTTCTCAGGAAGTAAACTCCTCATACTCAACACCTCCTCCTTAAGCTGTTTATGGGTTTGCTTATCGAAAACCTGATAAGGGGTTGATTCACCCTGGTAGAAAAGCTGAATGTTGCCCTTCAGGATCTCACGTACCTCTATCCAACTCCCAGCATAGCTTCTGAAGCTGCAAGCAGGGAGTAGCTGGTATATTCTTCCCTCATAGCTTATGGTGTTGTCCTTTCTGACCTTTCTTCGCTGTTTGATGGAAAAAATCAGTGAAAGATCTACCCCTTTGGGAATCTCCCGATAGACACTTTCCACTGAGAGAGTGTAGCGCTGGTTACACCAGGGAAGGAACTCTTCTTCGAGGAAGCGGTTCGTTGCTTCATAGTCTTTGATTCCTCTGAGTCGCAGTTCCTTGATGAGCCGGCCTTGAAAGAAACGGAAAGCTCTTTCTATTCTCCCCTTGGCTTGAGGGTTGCTGGCACTCACCCGGGCAATACCCAGTTCCTCTAAGGCTCTCTGAATTTGAGTGTTTCCATATTCAGAGAGGGTATCATAGTGCAAGCCACCATGGCGGGTGGTGGTGAAGTGGGATGCCCGATCCGTGTAGAGAGCCATGAAAATCCCTCTTTGGACAAGGTAGTTCTTTCTCAGGGTTTCATAGCTCAGGGCAATGCAGTGGTTTTCAGAGAGCTTCTCCCTGAAGTGCAGGAGGTTGAAGTCATAGTACAGTTCCTTTCTCAACTGCAGAATCTGCTCTTTGAGTTTTGGGGTTACTCTCCAGTGGGGAGGGTGTGAAGGAGCTTTTCTCAACAACCCCTCCAGTCTCTGAGCTACAAAGCACTTCTTGAGGCGAAGAGTTTGGCAATAACTCAGCCCCAGAAGCTCTGCTGCAGCTTTCAAGGTTATCAGTCCTGAGACCACATTCTGTAGTACAGCATACCTTTTCATCTCTACCTCCGTAACTGAGTAGTACTTCATTTCCTTTCCCCCTTAAAAGAACAAACACCAGGTCCTCTCTTAAGGGGGAGTTTATCCTTGTAAGTGACACTTTAAAGTAGTAATTGAGTTTGGCTTTTTAAAATTGTAACCACAGGGTATGTCAATAGTCTATGAAAATGTCACCCAAAACAGGGGATAATTATTCTCAGAAAATGTCACTTTGCAGGGGCACAAAAATAATCAACTCCTGCAGGGTTAAGCATAATTTTTCAGGAATATCTCTTCGAGCATTTGCAGGATTTCAGCATCACTTTCTGCAAAGCTCAGCTTAGGCCATAGTTTGCGCCCGTACTTGTAGCAGTGATCTTCAGGTGGATGATAAGTTCTTTTCTCTTTACAGGAGATGGAGGTCTTTCTTCTTTTTGCTTGAATGCAGGGAATAGCTTCATAGATGGCATTCTGGTACTGAACCCGTATCCCAAAAGCAGGACTTACCAGACCCTCAACTCGTGATTTTGGTGGTATAGAAACAACACCTCCCTGAGAAGTCACCTGGAAGTGCTGGCCTTTAAAAGAAAACACTCCACTGTTGTCGACAGTTCTTGTTTGTTTACAGCACAGAATATGGTCAATAACCAAACCTTCCTTAAGAGAAGTAAAAGCAGTTTCTGAAACTGCCGAGCTCACTGCAAACCTGGCATTGAAGGCAGGAATGTAATACATGAAGAACTGGTTTGCCTTGCGAAGATCCGCAATCCCAGCTATCTTCAATTCCACCGGGAGTCTGCCTTGTAGGGTATCCCACAGCCTTTCAATGCGTCCTTTAGCCTGAGGGGAGCGGGCAGGGATAAGGGTAATACCCAGTTCATTCATGGCTCGTCCAAACTGGGTCCTGGGAGCTTCTTTGCCAGCCAGTTGTTCTTTAAGGGGAATCCGAGCAGTCTTTGGGGAATGGAAAATGCTGTGTCGATCGGAGTAAATACTGGCTGGAATACCATGGTTTCCAAGTATCCGCCTTACCACCTCAAAGTAGCCCTGCAGACACTCCTTCCTGGCAAGATAAAGGCCAAGAATCTTACCAGTTGCATCATCAATAGCACCATGCAAAGTGTAGTTCTGGTCAGTGCCAAACCAGGCAAAGGGGGTGGCATCCATTTGAATGAGCAGCCCTTCTTGAGCTCTGCGCTTGCGCCTATGGTGGGCTTTCCCTTTACGTCGTTTCTTAGGGCTTTTGAAACCAGCCCTGGTTAAGATACCATAGAGAGCCTTGTAGCTGATTTCAATGCTCTCATGCTCTTTTAAGAGTTCCTGGAAGTGAAGGAAATTAGCGTTCTGGTAATTTTCACTTTTTCTGAGTTCAATTATTCTCTTCACCAAGGCATCTGGAATGGCATGCACAGGTTTGCAGCCAGTGTTTTTGTGGATGAGAAATGCTGGACCTTCTTCACGCACTCCTTTCCTCAGTCTTTTTACCTGGCGTTCACTCAGGCCTAACCTTTCTGCAGCTTCTTTGGTGGTCACCTGACCTTCAATGAGTTTGGAAAGCACGATATATCGATTAAGTTGTTTTTGAGACATAAGATATCGCACCTCGTTCATGGTGACATTTTATCGGAATAACTATAAGGTGACATTATCACGGAATAAACACAATGTAACCACAGGGTATTGACTCTAAACATGGGATTTGATAAAATTCGTTATTGGTTACGTTATCGATTACGTTATGGGAAAACAATGAAGAAACAACGGCAACGGTTAACTCTAAAAACTATTGCTTCAAAAGCAGGAGTCTCTCCAGTTACTGTTTCCAAAGTGCTTAATAATCGGTACGATGTTAGCCAGGAAACCAGAAAAAGAATTTTAGCAATCATTGAAGAGTTAGGATACGCTCCAAACCATCTCGCAAGAAGTTTACGGATGGGACAAACAAAAACGATTGGAGTTGTCATTTCTGACGTGAGTAACCCCTTCTTTGGTTCGGTTATTAGTGGTATAGAAAACATTCTACGAGAGGAAGGGTACTGTGTGCTCCTTTATAATGCTAACGAAGATGCCCAACGAGAAGAAGAGGTTTTTAAAGTTCTTTTGGAACGTAGGGTAGATGGCGTTATAATTACTCCTGTTGACGAAAGCAATTTCTCTGCTCTTCTCTCGCTTCTCCAGAAAGCGAACATACCATGCGTTTTTTTAGCTCGTTACGCTAAAAATATTCCTGTCAGCTATGTTATAGCTGACGATCTTCTCGGTAGTTTCCTTGCTACCGAACATCTTCTCAAGAAGGGACATAAACGAATTCTTTACCTTGGTGGTCCACCCTTTCTCACAACTTCGCAAGAACGAATCCAAGGATACAAAAAGGCCCTTGAACAATATGGTCTTCCATCGGACGAAAATCTTATAAAACCTTCAAGAGCTAAGATGGAAGATGGCTATAAAATTGTTAAGGAAGCTCTTTTTCAGAAACTCGAATTCACGGCTATTGCTTCTTTTAACGACTATCTTGCTTTTGGCGCTCTTCGTGCTCTCCGCGAAAACGGACTTAGTGTTCCCCGTGATGTAGCTGTGGTGGGTTACGACGACGTTGAATTTGCTTCTATATCTTGGGTTCCTCTGACTACTGTACGAATGCCAAAGTATGAGCTTGGCGTTGAAGCAGCAAAAATCCTTCTGTCGCATATTCGAGGAGAAGCTGAATCGATTAAAAAAGTAGTATTAAAACCAAAACTAATCGTGAGGAGTTCGACTTAAAAAATCCAAAAGGAGGATGTTTTATATGTTCAAATTTGCTTACAACACATTAGTTTATTGGGGTGAACCAATCGAAAAAAGCATTGAACGCCTAGCAAAATTTGGTTATGACGGCGTGGAATTTGTTGGAGAACCGTCGATGTATGATACTCAGATTCTTCGTCAATTACTTGAAAGGTTTGGACTAGAGGCAGCGGGTATATGCAGTATTTACACTCTCGAACGGGATTTAGCAAGTCCTAAGGAAGAAGTTAGAAAAAATGCACTCATGTATTTGAAGAGTGTTATCAAAATGGCTTCTGAACTTGGTACTGGTGTCGTCGTGGACGTTGTGCCTTCTGCGTGTATGAAAACCGTTTCTGAAGCACCGAGGAACAAAGAAATAGAGTGGGTTGTACCAGCAATTCAGGAGGCAGCTGATTACGCTGCGGAGCTAGGGGTCCGATTAGCAATCGAGGCATGGAATCGCTACGAAACGTATTTTCTTAATCGTTGCGAACAAGTGCTGGATCTGGTGCACAGAATTAACAGACCTAATGTTGGAGTTTGGCTTGACACTTTTCACATGAACATCGAAGAGAGTTCTATACCTGATGCAATTCGGCTTGCTGGAAAAGAGTTGTTTTATCTTCATATTGCTGACAGTAACAGAGCGGCTCCAGGGAGAGGGCATATTGATTTCAAACCCATAATCGAAGCGTTGAAAGATATTGGTTATACAGGATACCTCTCCATGGAGTTGTTGCCGGCAGCAGCTGATCCATTCAGCGTGTTAAAAGCTGGTGGTGCAGAGGAATTTTATGATCAATATACTAAGGAAAGTATTAGGTATTTGAAATCCCTTCTTTGATAAATTTTGTATTTTTGTGTGCATTTTCTCAATGAGAAAACATTGTAGAAATTTCAAATCAATAAAAATATGGTTAATGCTAAGCTTAATTAAGATGCTGTTTTACAAATAAATGTTTGCTTTGAGTTTTGAAGGGGGGTGACAAACAAAAGAGAACTGTTTTTCTCTGAAAAGCGTGTATCCTACCAGTAAGAAGTACAAAAAACGATCTTTAAACAACTAAACGGAAAGGGAGGAAAAACACATGAAAATGAAAAGTCTATTAGGGTTCAGTGTGTTGATTTTAGTGATTACGGTTTTTACTTTTTCGGTGTGGGCTGAAAAAGTTGTTTTAAATGGTATATTTTTGGGTGCGAGCTGGGGCGTAGCAGCTCAGAAACTCGCAGAAGAATACGAAAAACTTACGGGCGTTAAGGTAAATATAGAACTTATTGGTCGCGATGCAATTTACGAAAAGCTAGCGTTAGAGTTTGCTTCCCGGGCATCCCGCTATGACATCTTCAACATCGATTACAACTGGTTACCCCAATTTGCTGGAGCAGGGCACTTAAAATCAATTGATGAGTACATAACTCCTCAAACGGAATTGGAAGATTTTCTCCCTAAAGCACTCGAAATAACCTGTAAATGGGGTGGCAAGCTCTATGGTCTCCCCCAAACAGTGCATCCTCACTTGTTGTGGTATCGAAAGGATCTTTTCGAAAATCCAGAATACAAAGCTGAATTCAAGGAAAAATACGGTTATGAATTAATGCCTCCGCAAACGATGCAACAGTGGCGTGACGTAGCTGAGTTTTTCAATGGTAGAGACACAAATGGTGATGGAAATCCCGATTTGTATGGCTGGGCTGCGCAAGCGGCAAAGGGATATGGTAATGTACACACTTGGTTAACATTTGTCTATTGTTTTGGCGGAGACGTCTTTGACTGGGAAACAATGGAGCCCACACTTACGACTCCCGAAGTTATCGAGGCTACTAAGTTTTGGGCTGATATGTTGCAGTTTTGTCCTCCTGGAATACATGAATACACATTTGCTGAAGTAGCTAAAGACGCAGCGGTGGGAAGGATAGCAACTGCTCTTCACTGGTCTTGGTCGAGCTGGGAAGTTGACGATCCTAACACTTCGACAACTTTAGGCTTATGGGAGTTTGCTCAAGTACCTAAGCAAGTTGAAAGTGCCCCACACTTAGCCGCTTGGTCCATTGTTGTATCTGCCTATTCTAAACATCCCGAGGAAGCTTTTAAGTTCATCGAATGGCTTGAGAATAAGGATAACGACGTTAGACAAACACTTATGGGCGGTGGAGATCCAGTTCGAATCTCAAGCTATAGCGATCCAAGAATTTTAGAAGCAAAAGTTGAAGGAACAGACATCCCCAGGTTCCGTAGGCTTCCCGAGGTTTTAAAAGCAATGGAAACTACAAGACCCCGTCCGCTGATCCCTCAAGAGGAGCAGTGGGAAATCGTTGTGTCGCAATACCTAAGCGCTATTCAGCTTGGTCAAATGTCTGTTGAAGAAGCACTTGAAGTAGCAAACGCTCAGGTTAGGATGATGATGGAAAGGTCTGGTTATTATAAACAATAGATGGCAAAAAATATAACCAGGAAAGCAGCGTGTGGAAAGCAATCCACACGCTGCTTTCCTTACTCAAACAGGATGGCAGCAGAAGAGATATGAAGGGGAAACCAATTGTTGTTGTAAGGAGGATATCTCTGTGAAATTGATAAAGCCAAGCTCTAAAAGAAAGCTAAAAATGCTACCTTATTATTTCCTTTTGCCCCCAATAATCTTTCTTGCTGTTATAGTAGTATATCCTTTAATTTTTTCTCTAAAGCTTGCACTTTTTGACTGGAATCTTATAAATCTACGGGAAAGAGAGTTTGTAGGTCTTGGAAATTTCTTGCGCCTCATAACAGATGGTTCTTTCTGGAACTCTGTTCGAGTTACCTTCACTTATGCAGCCTTAGCTACAAGCATAGAGTTTTTTCTCGGCTTATTACTTGCTCTTATTGCATCTCAAGAATTGAAGGGAATTAGGTTTTTAAGAACCCTACTCTTGGTGCCCATGATGGTAGCACCTCTCGTTGTAGGATTAATGTGGAGATACCTTCTAAACGCTAACTATGGGGTAATTAACTATTTTATTAAGCATTTCCTCAGAATTATCCCCCCTGAGTGGTTATCGCACCCTTCTTGGGCCCTACCAACTCTGATATTTGTTGATGTTTGGCAATGGACCCCTTTCATGTTTATCATTTTACTAGCAGGTATCCAGTCTCTTCCCAAATATCCAAGTGAAGCCGCCCAAATTGATGGAGCGAAAGGTTACCAAATATTGTGGCATATAACTCTCCCTTTGTTACGTCCAGTTATTTTAGTTGCGCTGCTGCTAAGGTTGATCGACTCCTTCAGAGTTTATGATCTTGTTTACTCTATGACGCGAGGTGGACCTATAAACAAAACTGAAACTTTGAGTTGGTATATTTATCAAGTTGGATTTAAATTTTTCGATTTCGGTTATGCTGCAGCTCTCTCGTGGGTAATGCTTGGCATAACTATGGTGATGTGTTCTCAACTTTTTAGAGTTATTAGCCGTGGAACGAAAGAACAATAGGAGGTAACAAATCGTGAAAAGGACTAAGCATTACGTGAAATTGCCTTCATATGTTGTTCTTATTGTAGCTATTCTGTTTTTTATATTCCCGATATATTGGGCTGTTGCGACTTCATTTAAGGAAGCGAAACTGGCTTTTTCGGAATCGCCAGTGTGGTTATTTAAAACTCGCTTTGAAAATTACAAGGTAGTTATTTTTGAAAGAAATCTTCCCAGGTTTCTGATAAACAGTGTGATAGTTACTCTACTATCTACTCTTTTGACCTTAGCCTTGGGAGTATGTGTAGGTTACTCCATTGCTATACGCAAGATTAAAGGAGGTAACCAAATAGCTTCTTGGATTCTTTCCTTGAGAATGGTTCCTCCTATTGTTACAGCCGTACCTATTTATCTGATAGCAAGAAGACTTAATCTTTTGGATACTCACCTTGTGTTGATATTGGTTTACGCTTTTATGAATTTACCAGTTGCATCTTGGTTAATCAAGAGCTATTTCGAGGATATACCCCTAGAGCTTGAGGAAGCAGCTATAGTTGATGGTTGTACTTACTCGCAAGCTCTCGTTAAAATTATTCTGCCTTTAGCCTCTCCAGGAATAGCTGCTACTGGTGTAATTTGTGCTATTTTTGCCTGGAACGAATTTCTATATGCAAACATCCTTACTGGTAACGTTGCCAATACTGCTCCAGTAGCCCTGACTGCTTATGCTACCCCTGTAGGCATACTGTGGGGGGAGATATTTGCAGCAGGATCTCTTATAATGCTCCCAGTGATAGTAGCAGGCTTGGCTCTCCAGCGATATCTTGTGAGAGGCCTAACACTTGGAGCACTAAAAGAATAGTCTGGTTGGAGTTGCGCTTTATTTTTAAATCAGTATATTTTAACAGCTTAGAAAATAAATACCAATTATTCGTAGGAGGTTTAAACTATGCGAGGTTTAAAGTTTCTTGGTAATAGGCAATCTATTCTTCAGGATTTTCCCACGCCAAAGGCTAAAGACGCTTGGTTGGTAGTTAAAGTTTGTTCTTGCGCCCTTTGCGGAAGCGATTTAAACACAAGATATCGACCGGACAACTCAGTAGCATATAAAGGAAACACCTCAATTCCGGGACACGAAATAAGTGGTGAAGTAGTAGAAGTAGATAAATCTGCAGTTTTTAAAGTAGGCGATCGAGTTTCAATTTATCCCCTGATTACTTGTGGCACATGTACTTACTGCAAAAACAAACTTTGGAAGCTTTGTCCAAATAAACAAATAATCGGATACGATTTGGACGGTGGTTGTGCTGAGTATGTCACCGTCCCAGAATGGTCTTGTGTAGGCATTCCTCCGGAAGTAAGCTATGACGAAGCTGCTTTGCTTTGGGATCCAGTTGGTGCTCCATATGGAGCTATCGAACGCCTCAGAGTAAATAAACGTGATGTAGTAGCAGTATTTGGGGTAGGACCTATGGGCTTAGGAGCTGTAAACATATGCCACCTTTTAGGTGCAACCACTGTCGCTATCGACGTTATTGACAAACGCCTAGAATTGGCCAAAAAACTTGGAGCAGACTACGTTCTTAACTCAAAGGCTTGTGATATAACCAAGGAACTCGAAAAGATAACCAAAGGACAAGGGGTCGATGTCTTTCTAGAGTGTACTGGAAAAGAAGAAGTGTTGCATCAGATATTTTCCTTGGCTCGTACTGGCGCTCGTTGTGGGCTTATTGGGGAACTTGGAGTGGTTAATAGAATAGATGTAAGCGAAGAAATACTTCACAAAGACTTAACTATAGTTGGAAGTTGGATGTATGATTTGGAAGGATTCTTTAAGCTCATAAGCCTTCTGAAAAAGGGGTTAAATGTTCTTGAGCTTGTAACGCATCGATTCCCTTTGGAAAAAGCTGTAGAGGCATGGGCTCTATTTGATAAAGGAGAAACGGGGAAAGTTATTATTAACCCGTAAGTAGATACAGATAAAAATGAACTGGAATATATGGCAAGAAATTCTACAAGATAACGATTATTTCTGTTAGGAAAGCTTGGGCATATGATTGTGGTTAATACGAGCTTCCCACAAAAGTCATAAAATGGCAAGATGTAAGTACTTAGCAAAACCTTCAGGGAGTGAGGTTTGCAGCCGTTGAGTGTGCAACAAAGATCCTAAGCAAAGGAAATGTTTTTCAGGCTTGGTACGTACGGCTGTCTCATTATAAGGTAAAGTGCTTAAAGTTAACTTCTAGACAAATATGACTAAGTAAGTATGAATCGTTGGGGGAGTGACACTCCTCCCCCTCGTCTACCTAGAGGGCAAAGAGATGTTGAATGATGTAAAGGAAAAGATGCGGCTTTTACAAGTAGGCGTTGGTGGATGGGGTTACAGTTGGGCCTCTTTAGTTAAGCAGTCCCCTTTTTGGGAAGCTGTGGGATATGTAGATATTTCTACAGAGAGTTTAAATCTAGCTGCACAAACCTATGGAATGGACACAAAAAGATGTTTTACTGATATTCAAATCGCTTTAAGAGAGCTTGATTTTGACGCAGTCTTGATAGTTACTCCACCCGAAACTCACTATGAACTAGTACTTAAGTGTCTAGAAGAAGGAAAGCATGTGCTAGTAGAAAAGCCCCTTTCTAATAATATCGACAAAGCCGTGGAAATGGCTCGAAAATCTGAAAAATGCAAAAAAAAACTGATGGTAAGCCAAAATTATCGTTTTAAAAGAGCCGTTCGTACTGTGAAGCACGTTTTAGAGAGTGGTCTCACGGGCAAACCAGAGAGTCTTTTTGTTTATTTCCTAAAATCCCCCAATTTTGGGGTTTCCAATTTTCGTTCGAGAATGGAGAATCCCTTGTTAATGGACATGGCAATCCATCACTTTGATCAAATGCGATATTTGCTTGGATGTAACCCCCTTAGAGTATGGGCTAGGAGTTATAACCCATCTTGGAGTTGGTTTAAAGGAGATGCAGTAGCAGATGTGATAATTGAGTTTGAGGGGGATATTCAAGTTTCTTACCATGGGAGTTGGGTTGCACGGGGCTATGAAACTACGTGGGATGGAAACTGGAAAATCGAATGTGCTCTGGGAGGAATTAACTGGGCAAATAACGAAGTTGTTTTTGTTCCGAGGGAGATATTCAACAGCGTTTTTAATCCTGGGATGTTTGAAAGGGACGGCAAGATGGTGGTAGAGTTGGTTCCAATGGAATATGAAGATAGAGCCTATTCTCTTTTCGAGTTCTATCAAGCAATTACTTTGGACAGGGATCCAGAAACAAGTGGCAAAGATAATCTATACACCTTAGCGCTTACGTTTGGAGCAATTAAATCCGCTCAGGTTGGAGGTTGGGTTTACATAGACGAAATTATGGCACAAAAATAATCTTGGAGGTGGAATAGAGTGAAATTTGGTATTAGCACTTTTGTTTGGGTTTCACCTTTCAGAACGGAAGCTTTTGGTGTTTTAGAGAAGGTAGCTTCTTTTGGATTTGATGTTATAGAAATTGCTTTCGAAGATCCTAACCTTATAGATGTAAAGCAACTAAAAGACACAGTAAAGAGAATTGGATTAGAAGTAGCCACATGTGGTGTTTTTGGAGCTAATCGGGATCTTACTAGTGATGACCCAGATATAAGAGAAAACGCAAAGCGATACATAAGAACATGCCTTGATTATGCAAGTGAGTTAGAGTCTCCCATTTTTTGTGGTCCAGCCTATTCGGCAGTGGGCAAAACGCATCTCTCCGAGGAAGAGCAAAAGAAAAAGGAGTGGAAGCTAGCGGTCGAAGGACTACAAGAACTCGGCGAATACGCCCGACGTCGTGGAGTGACAATTGCACTGGAACAGCTAAACCGGTTCGAGACAAGTTTCATAAATACAGCTGCCGACCTTGTTCGACTTATTAGGGAAGTTGGGTGTCCTGCGGTTAAGGGGCATCTCGATACCTTCCATATGAACATTGAAGAAAAACATCTTGGAGAAGCCATAAGGACCGTTGGCAAGGATCTTGCTCACTTCCATGCTTGTGAGAACGACCGTGGCACACCAGGTAGTGGCCATATAGAGTGGAAAGAAGTAAAAGAAGCCTTACAGGACATTGGATATGACGGTTATGTAGTTATTGAGAGTTTCTCCACCGAGGTAAAAGAAATAGCTAGAGCTGCCTGTATCTGGCGACCCTTGGAAAAGGATGTTGATACTTTGGCTATCAAGGGATTAGCTTTCTTAAAAAATTTGTTAGAAAAATAGGTATGTGATATTTATCATTCTAGGCCCGTAAAAAAGTTAAAAAACTAAAAAGGAGGCACGTTCTACGAAACAAATACATTTAAATCATTTAAATTTAAAGCACAAAAAAGGCCATAGTCAACGCTCTCATACCTGATGGCGAAAAGACGGGAAGCTCAAATTAAAGTACCTAAGGAGATCATCGGGGGTATAACTTCGGGGAAAACCCCGGAGTTTGCGTTTTTGGGAAACGAAGGTAAAAGCAAAAACTCTGTCAATCTTGGCAAAGCAAAGTAATCTGTAGTACCCTTTGAAGGAAGCCTAACTTTTCAAACTTAATTAATTAATGGAATAGTGGAAAGACTGAACCGCACTTTCTGTGAGGAGTTCTGGAACTACTACCATGATGCAGTGGATCTCGAGACCATGCAACAGCACCTTAAAAGGTGGACAGAGGAAGTGTATAACAAGAAAAGACCACACTGGAGTTTAGGATACAAGAGTCCCTGGAGATATTTGGAAGAGACTGGACTGGTTAAGTGTCCCACATGATGTGAACTTAAACAGGAAGTAGAACATGAAGGACCTGCAACTCTTATAGAGGAAAGGAAACGATTTCAAGGCAGAAAGAAATTTTGGGTGGATTAACAAAGGATTAAAAATTAGAAGAAACTTGTGAGTGATGGAACATGAAAACCTTACATGAAATAATAAGAGTCTTGGGCGAACAAAAAGAAGTGTTAAAAAAGAAGCATAAAGTCAAAATGATAAAGATCTTTGGTTCTTATGCAAAGGAAGAGCAAAAAGAGTCAAGCGATATAGACCTGATAGTTGATTTTGAGGAACCACCCACGTTCATTGAATTTATAAGGTTTCAGGAAGAACTGGAAAAACTCCTGGGGGTAAAAGTTGACCTGCTTACTGAAGAAAGTATTAGCCCATTTATAAAGCCATATATAAAAGAGGTTGTGGAGATATGAAGCTTGCAAAACCATACCTCGAACACATATTACAAGAATGCAGGTTCCTTATAGAAAAATCCGAAGGACTCTGCTTTGAAAATTTTACTAAAGATCCTGTGCTTATGCGTGCTTTTGTTAGGAGCCTTGAGATAATCGGCGAAGCGGTTAAAAATTTACCAGAAGACTTTAAAAAAAGATATCCCGAAATTCCCTGGAAAGAAATAGCTGGAATGCGAGATAAACTCATACACGAATACTTTGGAGTAAATTACAGAATTGTATGGAAAACAGTTCAACAGGAAATTCCCAAACTTAAAGTGCAGGTTGAGGAAATCATAAAAAAAGAGGGCTGGGAGCACGAAGTTTGAAGACTTGCCAGAGAGTTGGAAGGTTGTGAGATTAGGGAAGGTAGCGGAGATAATTAGGGAACCATCATCCCCCTTCAGAGACTTACAATACGGAGGGTATAGGATTACCTTTTTGCAAGGCAGGGGAGAATTTGGAGAGATATCCCAGCCATTCTGCTTCTGAAGGCACTTCCCGCCATTTTCCAATTCTTCTAAAATCCCCTTTTCGCTGCATCATTTGCTCACGAAAAAGGAGTATTTGGGAAAAACTGCCCGTAGTGAGGAAACTCGAGCAAAATTATTCAGCAAATTCCAGCCGAATAAACCACCCTACTCTGACCAATAGCTAATTTATCCACACATTTTATTTTCCCAACAGTACGTGTTAAGATTGATATACAAGAAGGGGGTGTTACTATGAAACTCCTGAAGGCATTGCTGTTTTTCGCCCTGTTTTTAATGTTCCTGGGCACGTCCCTTTGTTTTGCACTGGAAGAAAGGGTAGAAAGAACTTTTTATCTGGATGGGCCAGGCAAGCTTTCCATTTCAACGGTGGTGGGAAACATAGAAATTGTTACTCACAAAGAAAACACTATCCAGATGACGGCCACCAAGAAATTGGTGGGTCTACCAACCGATGAGGCACGAAAAATTCTTAACGCTATCAAAATCAAGACTGAGCAGGTGGGAAATCAGATATTTATAAAATCCGAATATTTTCCCATGGGATTTGCCAAATTCTGGTTTGACTTGAAACAGCTCTTAACCTCAGGAAAAACAAGCAACCTGGAAATCAAATATCGCCTCCTGGTTCCTGCAGAAACAGAAATAAATTTTTCTACAGTAAGTGGCGAAGTGAGCATCCAAAAAACTCGGGGTCGCTGCACCGGCAAAACGGTCAGTGGTTCGGTGATATGCGAAGAAGTGGAAAAAGAATTGTCCATCTCCACAGTGAGCGGAAAGATGAAAATTGCAGGTCAGGGTAAGCTGTTCTTAAAAAGCGTAAGTGGAGATGTCTGGGTTGATGTTCAAAAGAGCGAGCAAGCTCAGAACCTGATAGTTTCAACAGTCAGCGGCAAAGTAACCGTTGTTTTACCCGAAAACACCTCTGTCAACTTATCAGTAAAAACCGTTTCAGGAAATTTTGATTCTGAATTTCCGATACTGCTTGAAGGGGATAATCGCGTTTCTGATAAGCGGTTCCAGGGCAAAATTGAAGGTAGCGCCCGGCAAATCGTAAACTGTAAAATAGAAACCGTCTCCGGCAACATCAGTTTGCGCAAAAAAGAGGAGGTAACCTATCTTTGATGACCAAAAGATTTTTGGGAGCAATGCTGCTGGCCTTACTGGGTATCTCCAGTACCGCCTGTGGAGCAGAAAACGTTTGGCAAGCAAAAATTGTTGATTTCGTTGAAAAGATTTCTGCCTGGGGAGAACCAATCATACTGGAGAACACAACCCTTGTTCCCTTGTTTGGGTTACGCCTGCAAACCAAGGAAGGGGAAATATTGGTTGAAGCCACACCTCAGGTAGTCCTGGTTCTGGAAGCCGAAAAGTTCTACACTATAAACCTTGAAAGCGAGTCCTTGCCCTCCGAAATAACGGCTGAAGAAATATATAACGCGCTTCTAATCAGCGCCCAAAAATACCTCGCTAACAATGACTTCGAGAAAGCAAGAGCGTTACTCGAGAAAAATATCTCTATGTTCCCAGAAAAAGCTGAAAGCTATGCCTTACTTGGCAAGGTGTTTTTCAAGCTGTATCAGAACGCCCCGGATAGCCTGGAAAAAGAAGAGTACGGGGTTAGAGCCTTTGTGGAGTTTGCCAGGGCACTTGATATTGACCATCAAAACCAAGAAGCACTGCTTGCCCGAGCCCGAGCAAGATTAGAAGTGCCAGAACCCTTAGGAAGCCCTGAACTGGCCATTGAAGACCTTTCCCAGGTAATTCAGCAAAATCCTGACCGGCCTGAAGCCTATATCTTACTCGGCAAAGCTTACCTTGCTCTAAACGACCCCGAAAGAGCAAAAATCAATTTTCAGAAAGCGCTGGAACTCGCCCCTGAAAACGCAGAGGCGAAAGAAGCTCTTCTCCAAATTGAGAAAAACCCGCAGAATTAAAAATATCGCCTATTCCAGAGCCGTTCCAGGAAAGCTATAATAAAGCAGGTGATCTGGCTTGTTTATAATGGACTATACCAAGAAAATTTTGCCTTCCGGAATGCGGGTTATTTTTAGAAAGATGGAATCACCGCTGGTAGCACTTAACCTTTGGGCTAAGGTAGGCACTAAAGACGAACGACCGGAAAAAAACGGTATTTCCCATTTCTTTGAACACATGGTATTTAAGGGAACCCAATCTTTTCCACAAAACACTTTAGCAAGGAAGGTGCAAGCCCTCGGAGGATCCATAAATGCTGGAACTTCGCTGGATACAACTAATTTCTATCTGGTTCTGCCTGGTGAAGAATGGGAAGCTGGCATCAGGATTCTTGCTGAACTGGTCACGAATCCCCTTTTTGAAGCAGAGGACATTGAAAAAGAAAAGCTGGTAGTTCTGCAAGAAATCAACATTGACGAAGATAACCCCGAAGAACGTTTGATTCATCTCCTTTACCAGGAAGTGTTTGCTGAAACACCCTATGGCATGCCCATCCTGGGCAAAGAAGAAACTGTAAAGACATTTACCCGCGAAGACTTGTTAGAACACAAAAGACGTTACTACCACCCTCTTAACCTTTCCTTTGTGGGAGTTGGAAACATTGAAGAAAATGAGTTTTTTTACCAAGTTGAAAAGGCTTTCTCTGAAACTCCTTTTTCTGAAATCCCTTGGACAGTTCAATCCTCAAAATGGTGCTTCAAACCTGGAAAGTTTTATCGGGAAGCGAAGGATGTACAGCGATTTTATGGAGCAATAGGTTTTCCCTGTGCCAGTTTGAAAAGCGAGGATTTTTATGCTTTACGCTTTGCATCCGTGCTACTTGGAGAAGGTCTTGGTTCAAGATTAAACATCTCCCTCCGAGAAGAAAAACAACTGGTCGACGCTATCCATACTTCGTATTCCTATTACGAGCGGGCGGGTTTGTTCGGCATATTTTATTCTTTTTTGAAAGGTGACCCACTTCAGGTCCAAGAAGCAATCTGGAAGGAGATTGAACTGCTCACCAATTCCCTCTCTAAAAAGGAACTGGAGCGAGCTCGCAATTTGCTTAAATCATCGCTTTACCAGGTAGCAGAAACTACCCTGGGAAGCAGCGAACTCTTGGGTCGTCTCGATGTGATAGACACTGCAGATAGAGTCCTTAATTATTTTATGTACCTTGAAGGTATGCAAGAAGAGAAAATTCAGGAAGTTATTACCAAGTATTTCAAGCCAGAACAGGCAACACACATTGTCATATCTCCGGAAGGGGCCACATGAAAGAAATAGTTAAACGCGTACAGGAAAAACAACTCAAAAATGGTCTTAAACTTATTCTTTTACCGGTTGCAAGAAGCTTCACATTTACAGTAAACGTCTCTTTGTCTCTGGGTAACCTCTATGAAGAACCTGCAAAGCTCGGAATTTCTTCTCTTCTTCAGGAAAGCATTCTTAAAGGCACCCAGCACAGAAATGCTTCCGAGTTCGCCAAAACTCTGGAAAGTTTTGGTGCTTCGGCTCGAAGCAGTGCCAACTACTTCACTGGCAAATTAATATTTGAAGGCCCTGCACAAAACTGGCAGGCTATCCTGGAACTTTTCTTTGAAGCAATTACCAAACCAGCTTTCCTGGAAGAAGAAGTGGAAAAAGAAAAGAACTATGCGCTCAGTGTGCTGGCTTCACTGGACGATGACCCACTCAAAGCGGCTTTTATGCGCTTTAAAAAAGCTTTCTTCGGTGAACATCCCTATGCTTTCTCCAGCCTGGGCAAAATCGATACCCTTCAGAACCTCAGCAGAGACGAGATCCTAAACTGGTACCAGCGTGTTTATGTTCCTAACAACATGGTAGTCGCAATAGCCGGTAATTTTGAACCTCAGAAATTGTTGGAAGCATTTGAATTACAAACTGAAAATCTTCCACCATTACCAGCTCCCGAAATACAGGGGGGAAATTTAGAGAATTTTCGTCCCGGTTCCCAGAAAATAATAGAACGTAAGAAGATTAAAGACAGCTGGTTAGTCCTGGGCTATCCTGCACCCAGCATTACGGATTTCAAAGGAAAAGTAGCATTCGACATTGTAAACAATCTACTGGGAGGTTCAATGTACTCCCGTCTATTCCTAAAAGTCCGCGAAACAGAAGGCTGGAGCTATGAGGTAGGTTCAATATTTTTGCCTCTTGTAGGTCCATCCTTTATCTGTGCTTACTGTGGTTTTCCTGCGGTCTATTTTGATAAAGCGGTAGCCACGCTCCGCAAGGAATTCCAGGAAGTAACAAATCTAAAGCGGGAAGAGTTTGAAGAAACCAAAAACTACACCCGAGGAACCCTTTTGCAAAGCCTGGAAACACCATCTGGACTTGCTGCACTTTTCTCTTTCTATGAAAAAATAGGTTTAGGATGGGATTTTGTATTTCGCTACGAAGAACTGTTGCGAAAGATTAAGCTTAACGAAGTGAAAGATATATATGCTTCCTACATAGGAAGCAAAGAGGCAATAGGAGCAGTAATTCCAGAAAGTCAACAGTAAAACATCTATAACCAACACAATGATCTCTTTTAAGAATAAAAGCTAACTTTGGCCGAGCTCAAGTAAACCCCAACTTAAACTTTCAAAAAAATTTAAAAATTTTCCTTTAAGGGTGGTTGACAATAATTAAAAAGCAAATATAATATCTCACGGCAAGAGTGAATGAATTCAAAAATTGAAAAAGTGAATAAAGGTTACCCCCACAAGCACCTCCTTAAATAGAAGTCTTTCCCCTCCTTGCACCTAAGGGAGGCTGGTGAAAGCCAGCCTCCCTTAGGTGTTTTTAGGGGAAAAATCGAAAGCTAAAGGCGCCTCTGACTTCACAAGATATTCCTACTCTGGTATAATCCTGGCCGTCGGGGCGTAGCGCAGCCTGGTTAGCGCACCTGCCTTGGGAGCAGGGGGTCGGCCGTTCAAATCGGCTCGCCCCGACCAGGTTAAAAGTTCCTCAAAAAGCTAGCTCCAATTGTCGTAAATCCTACCTTCAGCCCGAGCGATGGTTAGTCAGGTAAATAATACCGAGATAAAATCTTGGTTATTTTGAGACGATTTCCACTTAAAGAAAGATGTTTTCGTTGCGGACAACCCAACATACGCTCCTTTAAAAACAAAGAACATTTCACAGGATTGACAAAATTGAAAAGTTTGTGCTACATTGACATCGATGACATAAACGGGTGTGAAGCTTATGTCCTCAAGAATAAGGAGAGGGATTGCGTTTTACTTTATCCTTCCAGCTTTTATATGCATGCTTTTCGTTCATATCATTCCCATCCTGTGGGGCGTATACATTGCCTTTATCGACTTAGACATCTACACAATTACCCAATGGATGAAAGCGCCTTTTGTAGGACTCCAAAACTTTTTTACCGTTTTCTCACCTGCTACTGACACAGGCATAAGGTACCTGCGCTCAATCTGGAACGTGGTTTATTTTGGGCTAGTTACCATCCCAGCAGGGTACGTAATTGGCTTGCTCGTGGCTCTTCTTCTCAACAGAGAATTCTCTGGCAGAACCATCGTAAGGGGCTTAATCTTGCTCCCCTATATTACTCCTGATTCCGTGGCTTACAACGTATGGAGATTTATTTTTCAGGCCCGCATTGGCATTGTAAACAAATATCTCCTCGCTTTGGGGCTTATAAAAGAACCAGTTCTGTGGCTGGTGGGCGATCGAGCCATTTATACCGTAATGATTGCTAGTATATGGAAGGGGTGGCCTTTCGCTTGCCTTATTCTGCTTGCAGGTCTCCAGAATATTTCTCGAGAACTCTATGAAGCGGCAAAAATCGATGGAGCATCTTCGTTCCAGCTTTTCCGATTTATTACCTTTCCTCTATTACGTCCTGTAAGTGCAACTTTGCTTTTGCTTTCGGCCATCTGGAACTTTCACGCTTTCAATCAGTTTTATATCCTACTTGGAACCGATCCAGGAAAAGCTCATGTGCCATCGACCTTTATCCTCCAGGAAGCTTTTACTAACTTCCACTTAAGCCGAGGAGCGGCAATGTCGGTTTTTCTGACTGTGCTTATTTTCCTGATGACCGCCATTGTCATTTATGCCCGCAGAGGGAGAGAAAGAGAGTGAAAAAAGCACTTAAGAAAGTATTCTCCAAGCTTTTCTTCTATGTTGCTCTTTTCATAGTGCTTGCTGTTGTTCTTATTCCCTATTTATGGATGGTTTCGGGATCCTTCAAAACCACTCTTGAAATTCAATCTGCAGATGTCACCAAACCAGAATTATCCCCCAGCTGGATTCCTCGAAAATTTACTTGGGAAAATTATCTCAGGGTTAATAGAACAGTTCGTATGCTGGATTACTTCCGCAACAGCCTCATAATCAGCATAGGCACCATGATTTTCTCGGTTATTATTAGCCTTTTTGCAGCCTATGGGTTATCCAGGTTCAACTTTTCCTGGAAACATGGATACACGCTTCTAACTCTTTCCACTCAAATGTTTCCTGGAATATCTTTCCTTATACCTTACTTCATGATGTTCGTCCTTATAAGATATTATCTGGGTATCCCCATGCAAAATACCTACTGGGGGATGATTTTTACCTACACCTCTTTTGCGCTGCCCTTTTCCGTCCTTATGCTACGCAATTTCCTTGACTCTATCCCTCGAGAAATAGACGAACAAGCCCAAATTGATGGCTGCACTCCTTTTGGCGCCTTAATGAGGGTAATTCTTCCTCTTTCAAAACCTGGCATTGCAGCAGTAGGAATTTATTCATTCATCATGGCCTGGAATGAGGTGCTCTTTGCTACGGTTCTCACTGGTCGAGAAACAAAAACTGTCGCACTGGGACTCCTTGAATATATAACTGCCCAACAGGCCCGCTGGTCAGGAATGATGGCCGCCTGTATTCTGGTCTCAATTCCCGTTTTGATACTTTTCAGCTTTATGCAGAAGTACATTATTGAAGGCTTGGTAGCTGGCGCAACAAAGGGATAAAGGAGGTGAGAAAGTTTCAGACCAAAAGAATAATCAGTTTGCTCCTACTTAGAACTCAAAGAAAGGAGGATCAAAATGCGTAAATTGCTGATTTTGATTATGGTTTTAATGTGTGTTGTGTTGATACCGATGGTCCTGACGGCTAAAGAAAGTATTACTTTCTGGCTCATGCCTAATGCACCAGATGAAACACATATTCCCTGGCTCGAAGAAAAAGCAAAGGAGTTTGAAGCTCAAACCGGTTACAAAGTAAACTTTGAGATCATCGGGTGGGGGGAAGCATGGCAAAAAATTTCCGTTGCCCTTGCTTCCCAGAGTGGCCCAGATGTGTTCCAGGTTGGCACAACCTGGAATCCTCAATTTGCTGCCACAGGAGGACTCGAGAAAATCGACATTGCTGAGTTTGGCGGTAAAGAAGCATTTATGGAAGCAAATTATATTTCCACAACCTACAAAGGTGAGAGCTACGGTGTACCCTGGTTTGCAGAAACTCGCTGTCTTTTCTACAACAAAGAAATGTTTTCCGAAGCAGGCGTGCAACCACCAAACACATATGAAGAACTCAAAGCGGTTGGCAAAAAAATAGTGGAAAAATTTGGCGAAGGTTCCGCCATAGCAATCGCTGGAACCAATGCCTGGGACCTTTTGCATAATTGGGCAATTGTTCTCTGGGCCTATGGCGGAAACTTGCTTACCCCCGACAATAAAAAAGCTGCTTTCAACGACGAAGCAGGGATTGAAGCCATGAAATGGTACGCAAGCCTCATAGTTGAAGGTCTCGCTGCCAAGGCCTGTGCAGAATACAACCAGCCCCAGGCTGACGCAGCCTTTATCAATGGAAACGTAGCAATGTGCTTCATGGGACCCTGGAACATCGCTGGCATTGAGCAAGAAAATCCGGATCTGCCTTACGACGTAGTAGAGCCCCCTGCTGGTCCGGTGAAAAGAGCCTCCTTCTCTGGAGGAAGCAACTTGGTAATCCTGAAGGGAAGTCCCAACAAGGATGCTGCTAAAGAGTGGATCAAATTTTTACTCAGCAAAGAAAATCTCGTGGACTACACCAAAAATCTCTCCCACATGCTTCCCGCCAAAATCGAAGCTTTTGAAGACCCCTATTATGACACCGGTGTATGGAAAGTTTTTAAGAAAACTTTGGGATACGCCACAGCATATCCACCTCTCGCTGTTTGGGGAGATATTGAAAATGCGGTTGTCCAGGAATTTCGAAATATTCTCACTGCAGTTGCAAGCGGTGAATATTCTGAAGAAACCGTGAAAATGTATCTTGATAAGGCAGCCGAAAGGGTCAACCAAGCCCTGGCCAAAGAGCGGTAAACACCAGTTACAGCCGCAGCGAATATAATAAAAAAGTCTTCAAGGGCTTTGACTTTGGCGTTAGTGTAAATTTATTGTAGGTCTTTAACAACCAGAGAAAAATAAAGAGACCTCACCATCCAGAGTATGGTATAAGAGTGTTGTTTATACACAAGAAGCACAACAAATACCACAACCTGTGGAGGTGAGGTCTCATGAACATAGTACAACAAATTCTCAAAGGATTCCAGAGGATGCTGGAAGTATCTCTGGAGTTACTGGAGAAAGGAATCAACTTTCAGGAGTTTGAAGAAAAGCTCTGGGAAATCATGCACAGTACTGGCAAAGATATTCTGAAAGCAGTTCTGGAGGCCAGGGATCAGGAAATCTATTAGGAGAAAGCCAAAAGAGAGGGTTTCAAAGTAATCCGCAGGAATGACCCAAGGACCATCCTGACCCTCTTTGGCGATTTGCATTACCGAAGAACCTACTACCAGTATCAAAACACCGGAGAATACCAACATCTCCTCCCTGAAGAGCTTGGTTTCAGAAAAAGAAGAAGAATTGACCCCGTATTAGATCAAAATTCCATGTCCCTGAAATTGGGTACTGGTTAGATCATGATTCTGTCCCTGAAGTCTTCTTTGTTTATTCTTTAACTTCTCTTCAAGTAAGTCAATTGACAACTCGTCAAGTCTCCTTTTACAAACGACGAGTTTTCCCGTGAAGCGTATGGGCAATGGCAAGGTAGAGCCATACCGGAGCCTGGCCGGTGAGAACAACGTCATTTCCTTCTCCGGCGAGAGATTGTGCTTTGTCAAGGTAATCAGGCAGCTCATCCAGTTTGGCAACCTCACCATAGAGCTCTTTCAGGTTGATAACCACACGACGCCCATATACCACATGGTCAGCCGTGCCCTCAAGAAGCGACTGCAACCATGTGGGAATCTCCTCAGCCTTATTCTTAATGGTGCTCATTCTGAGTGGTTCTTCAATCATTGCACAGTGGGCAAGAGTATTGCGCAATTCCACAAGTGAGGACCAGATTTTGGTGAGCTCCTGCGAACTTGGAAAGGAGCCATACCACTCTGGAACTCCGACCTCTTCCTTCCGCAGGCGCCTGTATGCGTTGTTCAGAGCTTCTTCTGCCCCTTTGCGTTGTTCTCTGGAAAGCCAGGAACCCCCTCCCCACGCTGCAGGATGACCCAGCTCACCAACCACTCTCTGGCCAGGGTCACTGCCTGGACGATCAGTCTCCTCCGGAGGCAGTAACGTATTAACTCGAGTTGATGGTGTAAATTCTTAGTGTCCAGGTCCTCAGGATGGTGGTAAGCCAGGCTCTGTACCTCTTCACGTAATGGTTGCACGACCACAGCAAAAGGTGGTGACCAGTGTTGTATCTCTTTTAGTGCTTCATCAAGCAAAGGCAACAGTCGATGTGCATAGTGCATGACGTCCAGGGGACGGCTCAGGTGAAGAGCTTTAGAAAGCTCTCGCAAACATCCTGTCCAGGATACGGAGAAGAACTCCATCCAGCGCTCCTCGATTTCTTTGCGATGACCGGCATTCAGGCGGTGACTCCCTAAGGGATTCTACGGCTCAGGGAGGAGACAGACGTTGACGAGAATGCTCCCTGCCTGGATGATGGTCTCAAGGAGGGGCTCGTAGACATCGAGGGCGTATCCGGTGTCGGTAACCGGGTCATGGGGGAGGATATTAAGGAATCGGTCGCTGCGATAGATGGGGTGGCCTTCTTCTCGCCAGTATTTGACATTGGCCATGGCGAGAGGAAGTAAAACCCCCAGGGGGTAATCGGGCACTCCAGGTTCGAGGTCGGTAACCCCCAGGCTCTGGTAACTGATGACGTGGTCGGAGAGGTTGGGGCTCAGGGGATTGTTCCCCACGGCAAGCGTTTTGAGGTTTGAGAGCGCAAGCTGGCACGATGCAGGGTTATCTCCCTCCAGATAATCGATGATTTGCTCCACAAGTTCCTTTCCCTTTTGTAGCAGGAGATCGATCTGGTGGAGGCTTCGGTCATTCCTCCCCAGTTCGTTGAGGAGGACGACTTTGTACGCCTGGGCTACAGCCTCTTCCATGACACCTGGAAGTTTCAGTGACCACCGGTAGACGTCGTAGAGGGTCGTGAGCGCCTCTACGGTGCCGTGTGCCAGGGCTGGCGTATAGCCAAAGCGTTGCAGGATGTCTTCTGCGTTCTCCAGGTAGGATCCGGTGCATTCTGAAAGCGTGTCCACAAGGTAGCCATCGGGCGAGGCGCCGAAGATGGAGAAGAAGCTCACCCCGTAGTCAATGGCCAGCAAAGCGGCGTTGGTAGGGTCAGGCTTGAGTTCCGCCAGGTACTTCCGGATGGTTTGGGCGCACAGAAACACATCGGTCTTCCCTTTGAGGGGATAGAGGGCCACTGCCTGGAGTGCCTCCTTCCGGTAATGCGCCCATTTTAGCGGGAACACCCAGACCACCCTTTCCTTCACGTCCTGGCCCTGCTGGATTTTCACCAGAAAACGCTCTGGACGGACAAGATTTGCCGTATCGAAACCCACTCCCCACTCGGGTTCGGGGATGTAGGGTGGTTTCCGCTTCCTTCCGGAAGAAGGCTGAGTACCGACGAGACTGCCATCCTGTCGGTAGACCTCTATCGTCTTCGCGCCGTCACTGCAGGTGAAGTAGAACCGGTCAAGATTCTCGGGGAGGATGAACACCGTATCGCTCACCTCAATGAGGTTGTAGCTCTTGCGGTCTCCTTCAAGGATGATTCCCGCCGGGTAGGGACTGGCAACAGGGGTAAACTCAGCATAGGTTTTGTGGTCTTCTTCATCGAGAGCCAGCCACCGGTTGGGGACAAACACCCATTCCTTCTGGGATCGGGTGTCCTGGACTTTCAGGCCCCCAACAAACCAGCCAGGTCGGTCACCAGAGTTATCGTGGAGGAGCGCGATGTGGTCGAGATCCTTCACTTCCCTTCCCGTGACCTGGAAGACATCGATTTGACCCCGCTCCATGGTGGGTTCTCTGCCGGAGAGTTCCATGACCCCTGAACCGTAGACCACCCCTTCTTGCTCACGAGGTTCGTAGAGTGCCAGGAACACCCGAGCGTCAGTGCCAGCATTCTCCAGGTCCCCGGTGAACACCTCCACCCTGTAGGTGGTGGTGTTCTGCCGCACAAATGCCGGGGGAATGGTGACCCGGCGTCCACCAATAACTCGCTCCATGTCGACAGCCACTTCACGGGTGATGCTGGATTCCCGGAGCCGGTCGTCGGTCACCGTGAGCGTTATGGGGAGAATCTGGGGGGCAGAAAATGCCCGCGCAAATTCCCTTACCTCCAAGGGTATTCCACCGGGCCACGACCACGTGTAGTTCACGATCACCCCGTCAGGGTCCCGAGAAGGACTTCCGTCAAAGGATGCGACGCGAAAGTGGGTTGTCTCATCGTCGACGAGGACAAAATCAGGGTTTGGCGGGGTGTTGGGTGGAAGCGGCAAAATGAAGCGAGGCGGTGTGAAGGTGGAAGGACGGAGAATCGCCGCCGCGCTTGCCTGCGGAAAGGTGAAGGGGATGTCCCAGCTCCCTTTGAGAGGAGGAGCGACTACTCGCTCTTTGGCGCTTCCAAGTCGGGGCTGAAACTCAAAGAAGCGCTGCGGTGTCTCCCAAGTAAGGTGGAGCGAAAGTGATGAGGCAGGAAAACCAGGCGCAAGACCCTGGACCCGGACCGTATAGGTGTCCGTTTTCTCGAAACGGAGGCTCTGGGTGATATCATTCCCCGCAGCATCGAAAACCCTAAGGTACTCCTGGATTTCCTCGGCGGAAAGGTACCACCATCCTCGTTCCGGATCCTTCTGAATCCGGACCTCAAAAGCATACTGAGGCTTTACTGGAAGTGGCGCTTCAAATAATGCCTCGGCCTGCCCGCGGCGAGAGGTCACCCGGAGCGTCACCGATGCGGGGATGGTGTACCCGTTCCACTGGGGCTGCATTTCTTCCCCATAGAAGAGCCGTGTCAGGGAGAACGTTCCATGAAGGACTTCGCCTCGTGCGATTCGTCCTGGCCAGGCATCGCCCTGAGAAAACTGGAGATTGGTGGTTTCAAGGTCAAAGCGCAGATCATCGATGTCCACTGGAGAATGATTCCTGAGGGTCCAGTTGAGAACGAGCACATCCCCGTCGTCCTGGTACCGGGAAACCGTCAGCTCAAGAGGGTTGGGCAGTGGGACCACCGTCATGGGGAAGACTTTCCGGGCAGGTCCCAGAGAGGCCACAAGAGCAATCGCTTTCGGAGTGCCCCCCTCAAGTCCTGGCGTGAGCCAGGTGTACGAGAGTCTTTCCTCGCCTCTCGTGATGCTGACCGCTTCCACGCTCACGGTGAGAAGTTCCTCCAGGGGCGCCAGGGTCTTGAAACGGAGCTTTGTGGGGATATCCTCGAAGACCTCGTAGAGGCTTTCCCCGTGAGGGGATACCTCCACGAGTTCCACCGGAAGTGGAAAGCTTTCCCCGGAAACGTCAAAGGCAACAAGCGCTGGTTTCTCGATGCCCGACTCCCTTTCAAACTGGTTGTAGAGGAAGGTGAACCCTTTTCCCTGGTAGACAAAGACACCTTCCCCTGGGTCGTACCCGGAGGGGAAGGTGTAGACAGCGGTGATTTCTCCCTGGGGCAGGTTGTAGCGGAAGACGAGGTGACCATCGGAAGAGGAGGAAAGGAGTTCCCGTCTCTCGATAATCCGACAGTGCGTCACGCTGACCCCGGGGGGCCAGAGCACCTTTTCCTGCAGGCGCTCTCCAGAAGCAGAGAGAACCTGGAGGGTGGTTTCTTCCGGTCCGGTCTCTTCGATGACCCCAATGTTCCCGTCTTCGAGGAAAAACGCTTGAAGCGTGGTTCGTCCCCGGGGCGCAAAGGTGCCCAGAGGGGTGAGGGAATCCCCTCCATCGGCGACCAGGAGGTGAAAGTTTCCCCGCTCGTCTTCAATCCCGAGAAGCACCCTGCCATTGAAGGCGTCAAAGAAGTGGAGTGATGAGGGAGAAAGGCGCAAGGGGAGCCCAAGGCCAGAGAGGTGGAAATATTTCCCGAGTCTGCCCCTTTCGTCGAGAAATGCAAGCCGTACACCTTCAGCGTCCCCGAAGAGCACAGGGAGGATACCACCCGGGAAGGTCCACCGGTTCTCCCAGGTGTGTCCGGCATACTCCGGAAAGAAGAAAGGCCTCTCGTCGTCCAGCTGTTTAAGGGGGAGAGTACTGCGGGTTGGGACGGAAAAACCAAGGTAGCCGCGGGGGTTGTGGGATTCATCCATGGTGGGGAAAAGGACGAGGTCTCCCAGGGCCACAATGGTGCTACTCGGAACCAGATGGCTGAAGAGAAGTTCCCCACTCTGGAGGTCAAAAATGTGGAGGGTCTCTCTCTCACGGGTAACGAGAAACCCCCCTTCAGTTACGAGCACCAGGGTCCCGGGGAAGGTGCTCTCCTTCCAGTTTGCCACCGAGAGTACATTTGTTTTTATGTCTTTCCCCACATAGTATATGACATATCCCCGGTACAGGCCGTGGAGGATACACTTCTCTGGAAATTCCTGCCTGTGGAGCACTTCCTGGGTGGCCAGGTCCACAAGGACTAAGGTTCTCTCCCGGACCACAAAGGCCAGGAGATTTCCATCCTGCAGGACATCCTGGGGCCGGTCGGATGTTGAAGCGATGATCCTCGGAACACCTTCGGATACCTGCAGGGGTTCCCACTGGTAGATAACCTGAAAGAGGTGAGAGAAAGCGCCACTACCTTCCTGGGCGTAGAGAGGAGAAGGCGCGAAAGCAAGAATGCTCGCGAAAAGGAATGGAAAAATCCAAAAGGAAAGTAATTTTGAGAAACAGATCAGCATCTCTTTCCCCTCCCTTTTGCTATTTTAGCACTGGATACAGGCAGAGTAAATGTTCCCTACCAAAATTGAAGTTCTCGAAAAACTCTTATTATATATCCTCTCTGCGGTCACAACCGATGGTTACTCTGAAGAAAGGGTAAAATGGCTCTCGACAAGAGAGCTCAGAGGGTAGGTGGAGCCCTGGCCAAAGAGCGGTAAACACAAAAACCCGGGGACGGAGAAGTATGATACAGCACTTCTCTTGTCCCGGGTTTATCCTCAAAGCTGTGCCGTCCCTCAGTTCAGTAAATCCTCCATTCACCTTCGTATTTTCGCAAAAGCAAGGTCTCTGAATCGATTAAAAACTCATTTTCAAAGCAAACCCATTGATTAAAGGGAGAAACCTGGGGCGTCGATGGTGGCTCAGGGTATACATATTCTTCCTCAGCAGGAAGAGGATAGGGTATTATCCAGCTATTTTCACAAAAACCACAAACTTGCCGACTTTCCAGAGTTACTTCTGCCCATTCGCCTTTGACCAGAAGACGCACAATTTTCACCCCAAAAAGGGGTAAACTGCATACGCCTCCTGAGTATTCAGGTTGAGCCTGCAAAATGCCTTGAATGCGGGAAAAATTGGTCTCAAAATTCTGATCGTGTGGCCCTCCCGGGAAAAGACAATTCCTCGCTTCCTCGTAATCACCATCGAGCAAGGCATTACCGTAACGGTCAAGAAGCGCTTTAACTTCTACTTCTTCCGGCGTCAGTGAAAACCCACTACACCCAGCGAGAAGAACCAAGCCAAGCATGACCAGCACCAACACATTCTTCACAATCACACCCCCTTTCTTCATAGTTACGCAGAAAAAGAAAGAAAGTTTTAAAACAACGAAAAAAGCATTCACAAACCAGGTCAAAAGACTTGTAGCTTGTTTTACTATATGCTAATATGGTAATATAGTTCAAAAATTGGCTATCAGGAGGATAAAAATGGCCGCGGATGTCTATGAAATGTATGCTAATATCTTTCGGGCTCTGGCCCATCCCAAAAGAATCAAAATAATCGAACTCCTTGAGCAACAAGGAAAGATGTGCGTATGTGAAATAGTTGCCCAAACTCAAATTGACCAGCCTTCTGTCTCCAAACATCTGAGTATCCTCAAAAACGCTGGAATTATCGAAAGTGAAAAACAGGGGTTAAGGGTGGAGTGCTGGTTGAAAAGCCCCGTGGTTTCTGAATTGCTTAAAGGAGTTCAGGAAATCCTGAAAAAAGATATGGAAAGTCGCTATATTGCTTCTTTAAAGAGGTGATAGCATGCTGCAAAACAACTGGCAAAAACTTAGCATTATGGTTGCGGTTTTTCTAGTAGCATATTTCATGCCCCTTAACAGTCCCCGCTTCACGGGAGCCGTTCTTGAGGCCCTGTACATGCTTCAAGAATATGCACGCTTACATGTTTTAACCTGTCTCATCCCTGCTCTTTTCATTGCTGGCGCCATAGCCTACTTTATATCCCGTGAAGCAGTGATGAAATATTTTGGTAGTAAAGCTAAAAAATGGGTAGCTTACAGCGTAGCTTCTGTATCAGGAGCTATCCTGGCAGTCTGTTCCTGCACTGTGTTACCACTTTTTGCAGGCATTTACAAAAGAGGCGCAGGCTTAGGTCCTGCTATAGCCTTTCTGTACTCCGGTCCTGCTATCAACATCCTGGCTATCGCCATGACAGCCAGAATTTTGGGTGCGAGGCTGGGCTTGGCCCGTGCCATAGGAGCTGTGGTGTTCTCTGTGGTCATTGGCCTTTTAATGGCTACTATTTTTCACAAGGAAGACTCCGAACGGCTTCAGGGGTTCTCAATCCAGCAAAAACCAGAAACCGAAAAAAGGTCACTCGCTCAAACCCTTTTTTACTTCATCAATCTCATTGCCATACTGGTTTTTGCCACCTGGGGCAGGTCGGCACAACCAGGAGGCATTTTGAACGCAATTTACAGTATCAAATGGTACCTGGTCGTTCTTTTCCTTGGACTTTTAGCAATTATTCTTATTCGCTGGTTTGAACGGTTTGAGATCTCCATGTGGATAGAATCCACCTGGAGCTTTGCGCAACAAATTCTCCCCTTACTCTTTGTAGGTGTTCTCTTAGCCGGTTTCCTTACCGGAAGGCCAGGAACCGATGCCGGTATCATTCCAGCAAAGTATGTGCAACTGGTAGTGGGCGGAAACTCCATAAGAGCCAACTTTCTCGCTTCTATTATCGGTGCATTTATGTATTTTGCCACGCTCACTGAAGTACCCATCCTCCAGAGCCTACTTGGCTCTGGAATGGGCCAGGGACCGGCTCTGGCGCTTCTTCTTTCCGGACCAGCGCTGAGTCTGCCCAGCATGCTGGTCATAAACAGCATACTGGGCCCTAAAAAAACTTTTACTTATGTGGCTCTGGTGGTAGTCATGTCAACCATAGCAGGCTACATCTTTGGGGCAATATCTTAACGTTCAAGGGAGGTAGATAGAAATGGAAATCAAAATCCTCGGCATGGGCTGTCCAAAATGTAAAATGCTGGAAGAAACCACTCGCAAGGCTCTGCAGGAACTGGGCATTAACGCAGAGATTGAAAAAGTTCAGGACATCGAAAAAATAATGGAGTACAATGTCATGTTTACGCCAGGATTAGTCATAAACGGAGAAGTCAAAGTAGCCGGCAAAGTGCCTTCCAAAGAGGAAATAAAGAAAATTATCCAGGAATACAAAGAACAGGCTGGATAATAGAGAGGTAAAACAGGGGAGCAGAAAAATTGCCTTCTGCTCCCCCAAGGTAAAAAGAGCCCCATGAGCACAGCCTGAACACAAGAACGGTTAGGATGATTAGAGAGTTTTGTATATCATGTTTTGAAAAAGAAAAGTGCGGAAAAAGCCGCGAAATACGAGATCAAAAGGAAGGGTTAATATGAATTTACCCGAAAAATTTGCCTACTGGAAAGGGATACCCCGGCAGGAAATATACTGGTATCCCACCATTGATGAAAGTAAGTGTGCCGGATGTGGCATGTGTGTGACCACTTGCGGAAGAAACGTTTTCGACTATGACTGGGAAAAGAGAAAAGCAATCGTTGCCAGACCACTCCAATGCATGGTAGGGTGCACTTCTTGCCAGGTATGGTGTACATATAACGCCATATCTTTCCCCGATCCTCAGTACGTAAAGGATTTGATCAAAAAGAGAAACGTGCTGGCAACCGCAAAGAAAGAGCTTCTCAACCGTTTATGACCATCAATTCAAAATCTGTTTACAACCAATTCCTGGCTTCTTCACAATTTCGCCACATTAGAAAGCTATACTGAAAGCAGAAATGAAAAAACTAAAAAGAGGTGATTAAAATGAGGAAAAGCTTTTTCGGAATAGTTCTGGTAGCAGTTTCGGTGCTGGCCCTGGCAAGTGCAGCCTTTGCTCAGGGTAACCCCCAGAGTCCAAAATGGGGGCAGAAGCTAAGTGGTAAAGTGGTAGAAGTATCCGGGGCCATTGAGAAGCTGGATTTGGAAGCCCCTCAAACCGAAATCACAATTGTAACCAACGACGGAGACACAGTAGAGGTAGAACTGGGTCCAGTGTGGTTTCTTGAAGGGTTAAACTTAGAAATTGGCGATTTGATAACCGTATCCGGTGAGTGGGTCGATGAAGACACTATAGTAGCCTACCAGTTGAAAGAAGGTGAGACAACCCTTACCTTGAGAAGCGAAGATGGAACACCTCTCTGGAGCGGAAATGCTGAGGAAAGTCAACCCGAAGAGAGAAATACCTACCGTCACCAGAGTGGACCTCAGGATGGAAGTGGTAACCAGTGGAGAAACACCTGGCAGGAAAGCAACCAGAACACAAACCACAATCAACAAAACAATCGTCAAAGAGGACAAAACCGAGGAAGATAAAAGCGCAAAGCTAAACTCCCTGGAAAAATGCAGAGAGATACTCTCTGCATTTTTCCACCCCAAAATCACGACCTCAAAAAATCTGCCTTGATGGCTACAAGTAAAAGGACTGAGCTGCTTACACCCGACTTAAGGTGTGAAAAAGGAGAAAATCTCTTCGCTCTAAGAACATTTTCTCAGACCACCCATTGACACCCTAAATGAGGTAAGGTATAAACAAACTTAGTAGTACCAATAATGAGGGGGGGTAGTTATGCGTTTTAAGTCTTTGCTGGTTTTTCTGCTAATTGCTACAGTTTTGTTTGCTTTTTCCGGCTTAGCTCAGTCCAAATACAAAATAGCCTTTGTGCCCAAGTTGATTGGTATTCCTTACTTCAACGCCATGGAAGAAGGCGGCAAGAAAGCAGCTCAGGATTTAGATGTTGAATTTATCTATACTGGACCGGTAACTGCCGACGTTGCCAAACAAATAGAAGTGGTTGACAACCTGATTACCCAAGGAGTCGACGCTATTGCAGTAGCCCCTAATGACCCAGCAGCTATAACCCCGGTTCTCAAAAAAGCCAAAGAAAGAGGTATCTTGGTCCTAACCAGCGATACTGATGGAGCACAGGAAGTGCGTGACCTCTTTGTGAATCAGGCACTTCAGGATCAAATCGGCTATACCATAATGGATGAGTTAGCAAAAGCTATGAACTACGAAGGAGAATTTGCCATTGTCTCCTGCGGGCCAACCGCCTGGAATTTAAACACCTGGATTCTTTACGAATTGCAGCGGCTGGCTGAATATCCTAAAATGAAATTAGTCACTATTCGTTATGCCGAAGAAGACGTGCAACTGGCCATCAACGTAACTCTTGACCTTATCAATGCTTTCCCCAATCTAAAAGGCATCATTGGTCAGTGCAGCACCTCCGCACCAGGAGCTGCAGAAGCGGTAACTCAGGCTGGCAAAATTGGTGAAATCGTCGTCACTGGCCTATCAGTTCCATCGATGATGCGTCCCTACGTCAAAAACGGAGCGGTAAAAAGCTTTGTTCTCTGGGATCCTGTGGATTTGGGATACCTTACCGTGTGGGCTGCTAAATATCTCCTCGATGGGAACACCTTCGAAGAAGGTGTAGAATACGAAATACCGGGCATTTCTACCAAGCCCTGGTACATTGCCAAAGACAAAATGTTAGTTCTTGGACCACCAAAGGTCTTCGATGCAAGCAACGTAGATGACTACGATTTCTAAGCACAAGGGGGGTTACCCCCCTTGTCTTTTAAACGTAAATGAGCAACCAGCTTCTGAGCTGTCAGAAAATTGAAAAAACATTTGGTGGTGTTCGGGCTTTAAAGGGCGTTAATTTTTCTCTCCATGCTGGAGAAGTTCACGCTCTGGTTGGGGAGAATGGAGCTGGAAAATCCACTTTGATAAAAATAATCTCTGGAGCTTTGTTACCCGACGCTGGTGACATCTTTGTTAGGGGACAAAAAGTAAATATTTCATCTCCCCGCATGGCTCAGGAAATGGGTATTTCCACTGTTTACCAAGATCCCCTCATTTATCCGGCCCTGAGCGTTGTAGAAAACATCTTCTTGGGAAGAGAAATACGCACCCCTCGGGGCAATATTGATTGGAAAGCCCAAGAAAAAAGGGCTCAAGAACTTTTCCAATCTCTGGGTATTTCAGCCACCTTCCTACGCAAGCCTATAGGAGAGCTAAGCGTAGGACTGCAGCAACTGGTTCTGATTGCCAAAGCCCTGGCTTATGAATCCAAAATCATTATTTTCGATGAGCCAACTGCCATCCTCACTGAACACGAGGCAGAGAGATTGTTTGACATTATAAAACAGCTTAAAGAACAAGGAGTAGGTATAATTTACATAAGCCACCGCCTTGAAGAAATTTTCCAGATTGCCGATCGAGTCACGGTGCTCAGAGATGGTACAGTAGTTGGATGTTTTCCTATTCAAGAAGTAAAACGCGAGAAAATAATAGAACTTATGGCTGGGAAACTACTGGTTGAAGAAATTGAACGCGCCGGGCGTAAGAGCGATCAACCTCTCCTCGTGGTAAATTCTCTAACTAAGGCAGGTATTTATCGAAATATTTCTTTCGAAGTCTTTCCTGGTGAAGTGCTGGGCTTTTTTGGTCTGGTAGGGTCGGGAAGAACCGAGGTTGCACAAACTATTTTCGGTATCATCCAACCTGATCAGGGAGAAATTCTCTATCAGGGAAAACCCTTCCGGCCTTCTTCACCCCTGGAAGCCATGAAGCGAGGAATTGCCTATCTGCCCGAAGACCGAAAAGAACAAGGTCTATTCCTCATCCTTGATGTGGGTTATAACCTCACCATAAGCATACTGCCCATGATTTCAGGACCCTTGGGCACCGTAGATTTTCGCAAAGAAAGAGAGCAGGCCCAACGCTATATAAAGGAGCTTAACATAAAAACTCCCAGCATTAGAACCAAAGTTTTTTCTCTTTCCGGAGGTAATCAACAGAAAGTAGTACTTGGAAAGTGGCTGGGGGTTGAACCTCAAGTACTGATTCTCGACGAACCCACGCGGGGCATAGATGTTGCAGCCAAATCTGAAGTTCACCACATAATAGCCCAATTGAGCAAGCAAGGTATGGGGATAATGGTTATATCTTCCGAGCTACCGGAAATATTAAAACTTTCCGATCGAATAATCGTAATGCACGAAGGAGTTATTACCGGGGCTTTCTCCCGCGAAGAAGCCTCTTCAGAAAAAATACTCCGAGCGGCAACTGGAGAAAGAATGCTCCAAAGATAAGGGAGAAAGATGATTCACTGGGAAACCATTGTTAAAAGAAGAGAGTTCAGCGTATTGATACTTATCGGTGCTTTGGTCGTAGTTTTTTCCATTTTTACGGAACGTTTTTTAAGTATTAACAACATTTCTAACCTGCTTTTGCAAACAGCGGGGATTGTTACTGCCTCCATAGGCATGACTATGGTAATTATAACTGCAGGAATCGATGTTTCGGTAGGCTCTACCATGGGTATGGCCTGTGCAGTATCAGGCCTTGCTTTGACTGCAGGTTTACCTGCTTTACTGGTTTTTATTGTTGCCATCGCAGTAGGTTTAATTATCGGTCTTTTCAACGGAGCCTTAATAGCGTACGGCGAGATCCCGCCCATCATAGTTACTCTGGGCACTATGAATCTGGTAAGAGCATTAATGTATCAGGTTCTTGGTGGAAGATGGATTTCCGGAATTCCTCCCACCATACGTTTTATAGGTCTTGGTAAAATGCTGGGAATACCCATTTCAACCTGGATTGCTGGCTTCCTAATAATAGCCTTCACTTATTTTTTAAACATGCGACCCCTAGGTCGCTATATCTATGCAGTGGGCAATAATCAGGAAGCAGCTCGTATTAGCGGCATCAACTTAAAAACGACGCTGGTTTTTGTATATGCACTTACTGGTGCCCTGGTGGGATTTGCAGGACTTATTTACGTCGCACGTACTGGAATAGTACAAACCAATACCGGCATGGGCTTTGAGCTGGATGTCATTGCAGCAGTGGTGCTTGGAGGAACCAGCATCCTTGGTGGCCGAGGTACTGTAGTAGGAAGTCTACTGGGAGCACTTCTTGTGGGAATCATTAAAAACGGCATGATTCTCCTCAATGTACCTGCTTTAAGTGAAGGACTGGTCATTGGTGTCTTGATTATTGTTTCAGTGTTGCTCGACCTTTTGAGGAGCAAAAGATGAAAAAGTTTTGGGATTTTGTGATCGAAAACCGGAGTTTGTTTTTGGCTTTCGTTTTTCTTGGCGTTTTCTTGGTACTTTCGGTTCTGGTGCCTGGTTTCTTTACCCTTTATAACCTTACTAACATGACTCAATACGGCGTAGAGCTTGGCCTGCTTGCCTTTGCCGAAACTATGGTCATCATATCTGGAGGAGGAGGAATAGATCTTTCGGTGGGCTCAATGATGAGCCTGGTCGCCATAGTCATAGGAGTGCTTATTGGAAGAGTGGGAATTCCGCCCCTTCTGGCCATACCAGTGGGTCTTATGTGTGGAGCAAGCATGGGTCTTGTAAACGGAATGCTGGTAAGCCGAATAAAAATACTTCCTCTGATCGTTACCCTGGCTGGTCTTTACGTATACCGCTCGCTGGCGCTCATTGTGGCAGTGGATCCTCAGTTCGGTCCTAATCCCATGCCGGTCTCCAACTTTCCAGAATCTTTCTACTTTGTCGGACAATATCGTATAGGCGGCATACCTTTTCAAGTGCTTTGTATATATCTTCCAGTACTCATTCTGCTTCACTTTATACTTACCCGAACAGGTTATGGAAGAAAACTTTACGGAGTTGGAAGCAACGAGAAAGCTGCATTATTTTCGGGTATCAACGTAAAAAATATTCGTCTGTCAGTGTACATCATGTCTGGTATACTGAGTGGATTGGCTTCCTGGATTATTACTTCTCGTATCGCCAGTGCTCGTCCAGATATAGGAACCGGTTTTGAATTACAAGCCATAACCATCGCTGTTTTAGGTGGGGTAAGCATACAGGGAGGAGAAGGAACTGTTTTGGGAGTAGTTCTGGCTACTTTTATCATCACCATGCTCAACAATGGATTGCAATTGGCTGGTATCCACCAAATATGGCAACTCGGAGCACTGGGCGTGGTGTTGATCGGCAGTACTCTACTTAACCAATTTCTAATCAAGAGAAGAAAACTCTAAAGCAGGCAGTGAGCTTTACAAAAGGGTCTAACCGGTTTTCGCTTGCCCTCTGGTTTTTGGTTTTGTTTCTTTTGGTTCTGCTTTTCATAAACGATCCAGGAAAAGCAGTTCCAAAAACACCCATTTTTACAGCTTTTCCCGACCAAAAAAGTTACTTCTACGTTTTTTTGAAGACTTTCTTAGAAAGAGCCTCTTTTCGGATAGACGAATTGTCTTTGCCCTTACATCCTCCGCCCGAAGAACAATATTTCCTCCTGATTGGAGAATTTCCGGAGGAAGAGGTAGAAAACCTACTAACTAAGCTAAACAGTCCGCCTGCCCTGACCTTTTATCTCAACTGCAAACCACCAGATTTCCCCCACCGAAGAGTTATCCTAAAAACTGACTGGTCAAAAGCAAGTCAAGAAATTGGCAACTTCTTCAAAAAATACAATGTAGAACGCATTTTCCTGATAGGCAAAGAAACATCCTCTCATTATAATTTGCACGCAAACATCCAAAAAGAACTTAAAAAACCGATAATATTCATGGAAAGCAGCGTTAAAAGGAGCTCACAATATGCTTATTTCAAAAAGAGAAGTGCTTTCGTGTTTACCTCGCTTCTTGCCTTTAAAGATTTTTCAGCGTTAAGCAATTTTTCCCCCGAATTGGTAGTGCTCCTGGAAAGTCCTCCCGAAGCTCTGTATCTCCTCTGGGAAGGCAAAGTGCAGGCCGCACTTGAACTTTCACCCTCGCTTTTTGCACAAAAAATCCAGGAAATAATTCGAAGTTTTGAAAGTAACGGTTATCTCCCAAAAGAACCCATTCTAATTCCACCCCTTCTTATCACCAGGTCAAATCTCAAAGAAGCTGATGCAAAAGAAGTGTTTTATCGTTGCCCTCTCTGTTACTAAGCTTCCACAACTCTCAAACCATGAAAAAGCAAGTAAACCCAACGTTTCCGTTTCCCGTCACTTTTAAATCATGACAATTTTCTCAAATCTACTTGCTTTATTTCACCAATCAAATATAATGTAGACAGGTTGCGTGAAAAATTAAATGAACAATTTCTCACAATAGGAGGAAAACCAAGGTGCTGGACCTTCAGCAAAAACTCAAGCTTTATTACCAAATGTTGCTCATCCGTGATTTTGAAGAAACTGCTGAGGAGCTATATATGGCTGGTAAGGTCTGGGGAACCTTTCACCTTTACGTGGGAGAAGAAGCCGTGGCAGTGGGAGCCTGCGCTGCGCTACAGCCCGAGGATTATATTACCTCAACCCACAGAGGGCACGGACACTGCATCGCCAAAGGAGCAGATGTCAAAAAAATGATGGCCGAGTTGATGGGTAAAAAAACCGGCTATTGTCTGGGTCTTGGAGGTTCCATGCACATTGCAGACCTTGAAAAGGGCAACCTGGGAGCTACGGGCATAGTAGGTTCAGCTATCCCCATTGCAGTTGGAGCAGCGTTAGGCTGCAAGCTCCAGAAAAACGGAAGAGTAGTGCTTTGCTTTTTTGGAGATGGAGCTGCTAACACTGGAGCTTTCCATGAAGCAGTAAACATGGCAGCAATATTCAAGTTGCCGGTGGTTTTTATGTGTGAAAACAACATGTATGCCATGTCTTTCTCGGTCAAAAAAGCTTTTGCCATTGCTGACATTGCCGAACGTGCCCAGGGATATGGCATTCCGGGAGTGGTAGCCAATGGTAACGATGTACTCGAAGTGTACGAGATAACTAAGGAAGCAGTAGAAAGAGCCCGAAAAGGTGAAGGACCTACTCTTATAGAAGCCAAAACCTACCGTTTCAAAGGACATTCCAAAAGTGACAAAAACGTATATCGTTCGAAAGAAGAAATCAAAGAGTGGATGCGCAGAGATCCTATTTTGCTCTTTGAAAAACATCTCCTCGAAGAAGAAAAAGTCGACCCTCAAAAACTTCAAGAAATAAAACAAAAGGCCGAAAAAGAAATTGAAGAAGCTGTTGCTTTCGCTGAAGCAAGCGAAGAGCTGAGCATAGAGGAAGCGAGGCGATTGGTCTATGCCGAATAGAATAATCACCTATGCAGAAGCGCTCCGTGAGGCCATGCGCGAGGAAATGCGAAACGACGCTTCAGTATTTCTCATTGGAGAAGACATCGGCATTTACGGAGGAGCTTTCGGTGTAACCCAGGGCTTAATTGAGGAATTTGGCCCAGAGAGAGTTATCGACACTCCTATCTCTGAAGTGGCTATTGTTGGCGCTGCAGTGGGAGCTTCCCTCATTGGGATGCGACCAGTAGCAGAAATAATGTTTTTCGATTTTATGACCATTTGCTCTGACCAGTTGGTTAATCAGGCAGCAAAAATACGTTTTATGTTTGGAGGCAAGGCACGAGTACCTATCGTGGTGCGTTCACCAGCCGGTTCTGGAACTGGTGCAGCAGGGCATCATTCGGGAAGCCTTGAGTCCTGGTTTGCCCATGTTCCCGGCCTCAAAGTGGTAGCTCCAGCTACTCCGTATGACGCTAAGGGATTGCTCAAATCATCAATTCGCGACGATAACCCGGTAGTTTTCGTAGAACACAAATTGCTTTATCGCACCAAAGGGCCAGTGCCAGAAGAAGAGTACCTGGTACCCATTGGAAAAGCAGAAATTAAAAGAGAGGGCAAAGACGTTTCCCTCATCGCCTATTCCATCATGACTATGCGTAGCCTGGAAGCTGCGGAAATACTTGCCAAAGAAGGAATTGAGGCTGAGGTGGTCGACATTCGAAGCTTGCGACCACTTGATGAGGAAACAATTCTTCAATCGGTGAAAAAGACCAATCGAGCAGTAGTTATCTATGAACCACCTCGCTTCGGTGGCTTTGGGGCTGAAGTGGTTTCTCTAATAACTGAAAAAGCGTTCGACTATCTGGACGCGCCGGTAGAGCGCCTGGGTGGCGAAGAAATGCCTCCTCCCTATAACCCACATCTTGAAAGAGAATTGGTCCCCCAGGTAGAGGACATTGTGGAAACAGTAAAAAGAATGCTTGAATAAATGAAACGGATTGAGAGATTGTGCGGGCAGCACCTTGCACAATTTCTCAATCCATGGTAAAAAGCAAAGGGGAGCGAGAGATATGAGGAAAGGACCAGAACCAGAACTTATAGCTGAAATAGCGAAGCTCTATTACTATAACCAACTTACTCAAGAGAGAATCGCAGATCTCCTGGGCATTTCTCGCCAGAAAGTTTGCCGACTTTTAAAAAAGGCCCTTGAGGACGGCATCGTCCAGATAAAAATCATCGAACCAGAACAATCAGATAAAAAAATTGAAGAAGAACTTATAAAAAAGTTTGACCTTGAAGAAGCAAGGGTAGTAAAAATTTTCCAGGACCGAAAAGACCTGATTCTCAAAAGGATTGGCCAAGGTGCTGCTGCATATTTGATGAGCCGGGTGGAACCTTATCTCTCCATAGGCATCGCCTACGGGAAAACGCTGTACGAGATGACCAATTTTCTCACCCCTCGCAAAGTACCTGGCCTAAGAGTAATCCAGATCATGGGAGGCTATGGAAAGCTCAGCGGTGAAATCCTTTCCATTGAACTTGCTCAAAAGGTTGCCGAAGCTTTTGAGGGTGATGTTGTTCCTCTTTTTGCTCCAGCTTTTGCCAAAGACGCAAGAACCAAAAGGGCTATTGAAAGTGAAGACCGTATCAAAAGAGTGCTGGAGCTGGGCAGAAAAGCAGACATGGCGCTGGTGGGCATTGGTGGTATCGGCCTTACTGCAACCCTGATCGACACAGGAGAAATTAGCAAAGAAGAACGGGAAGAGCTTATCCAGAAGGGCGCAGTAGGTAACATCTGCGGCAACTTTTTCGATAGAGAAGGAAATCCCGTTTTTTCCAGGGTTGACACCCGGCGTATTGCACTTACGCTCTCCGACCTGAAAAACATTCCCCGGGTAGTGGGTGTTGCTGGAGGAGAAGAAAAAATCGAAGCCATTTACGGAGCATTACATGGCAAGCTGGTCAACGTCCTGATAACCGATGAGCTCACCGCAAAGGCACTTCTGGAATGGAAAACATAAGGAGAGAATCAGGCTCTCGAGTCACAAGGCTGGGTTCTACGAAAAGTCGTTGCTGCTTCTTTTGGGCAAACTGCAGGAGATAACGACCAGAGCATCCACTTCAAAGCACACTTAGTTTCTGCACAGGGTTTTTCCAAAGCGTAAATGTACAAATCCTAAGAGGAGGATTCCTAATGCAAGCAAAACCCCAGGTATTTATTACCAGAAGGATTCCTGAAGAAGGCATAAAGATGATAATAGAATACTGTGAAACAGAGATAAGCGATTTTGATGGTGTTTTACCACGAGAAATGTTACTTAAAAAAGTTAAAAACAAAGAGGGTATTCTCTGCTTGCTCACCGATACTATTGACAAAGAAGTAATGGATGCGGCTGGTCCAAGGCTCAAAGTAATTTCCAACTACGCTGTGGGCTTCAATAACATAGACGTGGAGGAAGCGACCAGGCGGGGCATCATGGTCACCAACACTCCCGGTGTCCTCACCGAGACCACTGCAGACCTTGCCTGGACCCTTATGATGAGCATTGCCCGACGCATCGTTGAGGCAGACAAATTCGTGAGAGCTGGAAAATTCAGAGGCTGGGAACCTCTACTGCTTCTTGGTACCGACGTATACGGAGCTACCCTTGGTATCATCGGCTTTGGGAGAATAGGGCAGGCCATGGCCCGGAGGGCTTCAGGATTCAACATGAAGGTAATATACTATGACTCGCAAAGAGCACCTTCACAGGTAGAAAAAGAGCTTGGAGCTTCTTACCGAACTCTTCCGGAGCTACTTAGTGAAGCCGATTTTGTAACCATCCATGTGCCACTAACCCCTCAAACCCACCATCTCATTGGAGAAAAAGAGCTAAAAATGATGAAGAAAGAAGCCTACCTCATCAACACTGCACGAGGACCAATCGTGGATGAGAAAGCCCTGGTTCGTGCCCTTCAGGAAAAATGGATTAGAGGAGCAGCGCTGGATGTTTTTGAAAACGAACCAGAGGTGGAACCAGAACTGCTTAAGCTTGACAACGTAGTTCTGGCCCCCCACATTGGTTCAGCCACTTACGCCACCCGCACCAAAATGGCAATCATGGCCGCCGAGAATCTTATTAAGGCACTCCAGGGGGAAATACCTCCCAATCTGGTTAACCCAGAAGTGCTCGAAAAAAACAAAAATTCACAAAAACAGGGGTGATAAAATGTTAAATCGTAAAAACCGGGAAATATGGATACTTTTTCTTTATCTCAACGTACTTCCTTTTCTGGCCCTGCATGAGGAAAGCCCACCCAAGTTGCTGGTGGGTCTTCTTCGTATACTCGCCCACCCGGGCATCCTGGTCAGCGATTACTTTGGAATCGGGGGTATAGGGGCAACATTGCTTAACGCATACTTTGTGGGTGCAATAGGGTGGGCACTGCTCTGGAAATTTGTGCCCCGACTGCGGGGAGAGCATATTGCTGCCTGGTGTACGATGATTGGTTTTGCCTTCTTTGGCAAAAACCCACTTAACACGCTTCCCATTTTGCTTGGTTGTTACCTATTTTCCCTGCTCTCTAAAAGGCATTTTTCAGAGTTGGTTGCTGTGTCCATGTTCACCACCGCACTTTCTCCGGTAGTCAGCTTGCTCATCTTTGACTGGCACATAAGATTTGAGGTGGCCATTCTGGTGGGTGTTATGGTAGGCCTCGTAGTTCCGGCTTTAGCCAGACATCTTCACTTTTTGCACCTTGGATATAACCTTTACGGCACTGGCTTTGCTGCAGGAATAATTGGAGCAGTGGTTGCCTCCGTAATCCAGGGAATGGGTCGGCCAATAGACCTGCTCACCGTCTGGACTGAAAACAGAAGTGCTAACCCGAGTATAATCTTGCTTCTCTTCCTTGTCTCGCTCATTCTGATTGGCACTCTTAGTGAGCGTAAAGCCTGGCGAAGGTGGAAAGAAATCTTGCTTTCCACCGGTAAAGCACCTTCCGACTATTTTTCGTTTTCAAGAGGCGGTACACTCATCAACATGGGCTGGAGCGGGTTAATGGCTCTTGCCTACCTTGCGCTCCTTAAGGCGCCAATAAATGGACCCACGCTGGGGGGCATACTAACCATAGTGGGATTTGCGGCTTACGGCAAGCATCCTCGTAACGCTCTGCCCATAATACTTGGGGTTTTTCTGGGAACACTGATAACCCACTGGCAAGCCGACCAGCCAGGGCCACTGCTGGCAGCACTCTTTGGTTCAGCCTTGGCGCCCATTGCAGGAGAGTTCGGAATGCTGGTAGGCATGGTTTGTGGCTTTCTGCACCTATGTGTAGTGATGAACATTGGATGGCTACACGGGGGAATAAACCTTTACAACAATGGCTTTGCTGCAGGTTTTGTGGCAATTATAATTGCCGGCATAGCTCAGGAAGTGAAGAGAATCAAAAAAGTTTCTTTCTCTGTCCCCTTTTCTGACGACCACGTCCTGTAAAACAAAAATTGGGGCCGGCTATCCACCGGCCCCAAATCGCTAATTCGCGGTTACCTCTTTAGAACTCTGCCACAAACCATGAATGTTGCAGTAGGAACTTGCAAAAAGCGTACCAGATTGGTTCAGCTTTAAGGAAAAGTTTACCCTTGGCTCCGTATATGCCGCACCCTTGTTAGGCCCTTCTGTGGACTCCCCATGGGCTTCAAAGTCAAATCTGGCTACCGCAAAGGGAAACTTTGCTCCCTGGGGCAAAAAGAAGACCTCAATCCAGCGAATGTGATGCTCGGTGGTGTTGGGATGAGGAATTTCTTTTCCCACTGTTACTTCAAACTGAGCAACTTCTCCCACTTTAACTTCCTGAGGACCATCAATAACCGGGACATGCTTTTCTGCTTTCCAATCTGCACTCTGAAACAATTCGCCAATAGTGCTCATTGTTATTCCCCCTTAAAAAGCTTTAAACTGGCTTTTGGGCGCCCCACACACTGGGCAGTGGTCAGGAGCGCTACCCTCCACAGTGTAACCGCAAACTGGGCAAATATAAACGGTGCCAATTTCCAGGTCTTTGCCCTGTAACGCTGCTTCTTTCGCCTGCGTATACATTTTGGCATGAATCTTTTCAGCTTCCAGAGCGTAATGTGTGCTTCTTTCTGCCTCCTTCTCACCCTGGAAACTTGCCGCGTTGTTATAAACGGGATACATCTCCTCCACTTCAAAGGTTTCACCAGCAATGGCCATATCCAGATTATCGGTGGTGGAACCTATCTTACCCAGTGTACGATAATGATTGGTAGCATGCACCTGTTCTGCAAAGGCAATAGCTCGGAAGAGACGAGCAATGTTGGGTTTTCCTTCTTTTTCAGCTACCTCTGCAAAAATTAGATAGCGCATATGAGCCTGCGATTCTCCGGAATAAGCATCCTCAAGGTTTCTACGAGTCATGGCATGTTTTGCTTCGGCCAATTCAACCACCTCCACAAGCAGCTTTTACGTAAATAAAACCCGCTGTGAAATCTCTTATTCCCGAAAAGAACGCTTCTGCGCATTCTAAAACTGGCTTTCTACACTGAAGCAGCGTAAAATGGTACAGGGGTGCCTGCTGTGAACGATGTGTTCAAAAAGATAAGAGAATACCTGATGTTTCTGTTGCAAAAAGAAAGCATGATCATTGTTTCCTCAATTCTAAGTGTGGTTTTATATGACCTTTCCTTGCAAAACCGCTGGTTTTATCCCTTTAAAGGAGAAGAAGCTTCCCTAAATGTTTTTCTTTCTGGAGCAATATGGTTTTTCGTGGCTCCCTTTTTCATTAATCTCCTTTACTTGCGCCTTCCGGCTCTTGAGCTGGGCTTTAAACCCAAAAAGGAAGTAAACTGGATTAAGTGGTTCTTGCTTTTCTTCGCAATCGGCATAGCGTGGGCACTATGGGTATCCAGAAACCCGGTATATCGCAACTATTATCCCGCCTTACCGGCTGCCCGTACCGATTCTCTGGCATTCATGAAATACGAAACACTGGTGGCACTCAACATGTTTAGCTGGGAATTCTTGTGCCGGGGGTACCTACTTTTTGGCTTGCAGAAAAAGTTTGGGAAGTACGCCTTGCTCATTCAGCTTGTCATTTTTACCCTCCTTCACCGGGGCAAACCCGAATACTTGCTTTCCATCCTGGGAGGATTAGGTATGGGAATACTGGCCCTGGAAGCAGGGAGTTTTATTCCAGTCTTTTTGCTTCACTTTGGTACTGCAGTGCTTCTCGACCTTTTCTGTCTGGCCTTTTAAAAGGGAAAACCGGGCAGAGAGAGACAAAACCTTTTCCCCTCTATAAGTGGTCATCACGACCAAGGTCTCCTTGCCCGGTTCATCTTTATTTTAGAACTAAAGCCTTCGAAAAACAATACCTTTGTTTTCCAAAAACTTACACTGAAAAAATATGCAAGAACCAGATTTGCAAGTAACTTTTGCACGTCGCAACTCTGAATTCATCCACCATTCTATCCCAAAAGACAGGCTCCCAAAGCAGCTGTTATCTGAGGGTAAGGAGGCACCAGCAAAGAAGTCTTTAACTTTTTCTCCAGAGCTTGCAGTACGCCCCGATTTTTAGCTACTCCTCCAGTAAAAACGAAAGGAGGCTGGCCCCCTACACGTTCTATCAGTGAAACAGTCCGTTCTGCTACCGAAAAACAAACCGCCCGGGCTAAGCTTTCGCGCCTCTTCCCACCAGCCATCAGACTAATCAATTCCGATTCAGCAAACACCGCACAAGTAGAAGAAAGGCTGACTTCTTCAGTAGCGAGATTAAAAAGCGCGCCGTAGTCCTCGAGCGTTATCTCCAGTACCCCGGCCATCATTTCCAAAAACCTACCCGTCCCTGCTGCACACTTATCATTCATGATAAAGTCAAGCACTTTGCCTTCTGAACCAAGTAAGATGACTTTACTGTCCTGACCTCCTATGTCAATAACCGTCCTTGCCTTGGGAAACAAAAAATGGATGGCCTTTGCCTGACAGGAAATCTCGCTCACTCTTTTTGCGGCGTCAACCTGCTGTCTGCCATAACCGGTAGCCACCATCTTATCCACTTTATCAGAGCCCAAACCGCAGTCTTTTAAAATCGCCTCTATCATTTGAGAAGCTTTTTCCTTCATGTTGGTTCCGGTGGGCTCTATACGGAAAGCAAGAATGCTCTTACCATCCCAAAGCACCGCCTTGGTAGTTCTTGAACCAACATCAATTCCCAGAACCATTGTGCATCACCCCAGCATTTCCCGAAAAGCCTGTAAGCGGGTCTTTAATTGTTCTAAGGAAAAGTAATTTCGGTCCAAATGGTCTCCATCCAGAAAAAGTACTGGATATCCAGCAGCATTCAGAGACCTGCGCAGAAGAAATTCCATGCCTTGGCTCTGCCGACAACCCCACTGGTTACAGTGAATAACACCCTGCGCGCCATAGCCTTTCAGCCAAGCCAGGGTGCGCTTTATCCGCAAATCAGCCCGCATAAAGCGCAGACTATGTAAAACCTTTCTGGCCAGGGTCTCAAAAGGTCGTTCCACATTATACTCACCCTTATACACATCAGCAAATTCCTCAAATAAAACCTCGAAACCAAATTCTTCAAGAAGAGAATCAAGGCTTTGATTAATGAAGTAAGGTTTGAGGTGAAGCCAGATAATCTCGGCCTTACCAGCACAGGAAGACTTATTAGCCCCCTTGCTTTCTCGCAAAAGCTTTTCAAAAAAAGCAAGCGCTGTCTCGCTGCCCATAAACTGGTAATAGTAGGGCAGATATTCCAGATTTTTTGTTGGTGGAGAGAAAGAAATCTCTTTCTTGCGCCTTTTCGCTTCCAGCTCTTCAATTAATTCCCCAGTTTTTCGGGAAAGATGAAAAACGTCTTCCCAGGCAAAGGTAATCCTTAGCCTCCGGGAAAGAGAAGAAGCTATCTCCTCGAGTTGTCTTGCAACATAGAGCACTGCATCCTTGCTGTTTTGCAAAGGAACGTCGACTATATAACAGGGTACCTTCCAGATGAGAGAAAGCCATTTGAAAAAGCCAACCGTTCCCTGACAAATACCCGTTGTGGCAAGTAGGGCAGCTGGCCTGGGGAAAAAGCGTAGTAAGCTCATCCCTACTGCCAGACGGTGATAGCTACATAAGTCTCGGGAGAACCAGTTTTGGTCAGCTTCCCGGAAAGGGTAATGTGCAAGACCTAAGGCAGCAATTAATCCTCCCGCAATTTCTGGATAAAAAGCCTTGCAGGAAGCAGCGTGAATAAATTCACTGGGGAAAAAGAAACTCGCCCATATCACGGGCTTCTCCTGGCCATAGAGCTCCCGTATCTCCCTTATAGTGGTTGTGTACGAAAATTGAGCAAGATTGGGAACCGGCCATCTTTTGGCCAGCCATTTCTCGTAAATTTTTAGCAAGCGGAAAGGGTATCTCCATTGCAAAAAATATCCAGCAGTTTTAAGAAGCAGGTCTTTTCCAGGCATGGCCAGAAAGAGATTCATAAAAAGCTTCGATTCGTATTCGCCAGCGAGGCGCTTCTTCCTGTGAAGTGTCGTAATCAATGGCAAGCAAGGGCAGAGAAAGCTCCTTTTTGAGGAGCGGCAACTCATAAAGCGAAAAATCACAAAACTTGGGATAAAAATATACTATCCCTAAAATTCCCAGGGAAGTTATAACCTTTTTCAACATGTCCAACCTTCGCAGATCATTTACTCGGGGGCAGGGAAGCAAAGACCGCAAATACAACTCGGAAAGAGCCAGAAAAGGGTCCCTTTCAGCTGCTACATCCAGCTTCCTAAGGTCCTCACTCAAAACTTTGCGCATCGCATAAGGCGAATCCTCAAAAACCAAAAAACCAGATTCTTCAAGCAGGGTGGTTACTTCCTGTATAAAAATATGGCCCCCAGAAAGGAGAATAGGAATGCCTGTTCTGACACCTGGTGGTGCATCAGCAAAGGGCAAATCCAGGAAATTCAATTTTCTTAAAGTATCTCCGTAAACAGAACCCTTGAAAAACAGTTCGCTCCACCTCGAACGCCACTTGAGGGAAGAAAGCGTTATCTCCAGCAATCGTTCTGCCACAGCAAGAGGCGTAATCCCCGACAAATTACCCAAGCTGAAGGCCAGAAGACGCAAATTCTCTGCAAAGCGAGCCAGGGTCATCTTGTCTACATGATGGGGAACTTCCAGTAAAAAAAGGGGTATTTTATCGGCAAAAAGACGTTGTGAAACTTCATATAATCTGCGAGCAGCATCACAACTTCCCGCAAAAACTACAACATCCAGGCTATCGCGACCGGTGCTTTGTAGCCAGTCAACGAAAAACTTAGCTGTAGCACAAAACGGTACCGGGAAATAAGAAGCATCTCCTCTTAATTCAGGCCCTCTCAATTGCATCTGAAGGGGTTCTCCCCCACAAGCCAGAATCAACTCAAAAGGAACATAACGACAAAAAAAGCCTACCCGCACCAACGCTCACCCTCAAAGAAAGATAAATACCCACCATAGAAAACTCAGACAACCCAGTATGGTCAAAATGATTAAAAACACCCCACCCAACAGAACACCCACTACAAAAAGAGCCAGAGCCACCAGAAAACCCAGTACCAGGGGGAAGAGCAAAAAGGAAAGTAAAATCAGAACCAAAAAAATCAATGCTGCAGAGATAACGCGTATCAATTTACCGCACCCCAGGAAAAATTTTGATAGCTTTGACAGTCTTTAATTCCAAGCTTACTCCTTAACTTCAACTTCAGCACCTGAGGACTTAATGGCATATTTCATGATTTTCCCGGTAACCGTTTGGGGGAGTTCTTTAACGATTTCCACAATGCGTGGCACTTTATAGTGGGGCAGTCTTTGCTTGCAAAAACGAACAATTTGCAGGGGCTCCAAAGTAGCACCCTCAGCAGGTACGACATAGGCTTTAATCAACTCGCCTCGTACATCTCGTTTTACGCCTATAACTGCTGACTGGGCAACGCCCGGAAATTCCATTATTACTTCTTCAACTTCCCGCGGATAAACGTTGAAACCAGATACAATGATCAATTCCTTCTTTCTCCCCTCAATGTATAAAATGCCCTTTTCGTCTTTTTTGCCCAAATCACCGGTATAGAACCATCCACCACGAAAAGAACGGGCATTCTCTTCCGGATTGCGAAAATAGCCGGGAGAAATAGGGTCTCCAGAAAGTACAATTTCGCCAACTTCCCCAGGAGCAACCTCGTTCCCTTCTTCATCAACGATGCGCAGATGAATTGCATCAATAACCAGACCTGCAGAGCCCGGAATTCGTACCTCAGGAGAAGGATTAACAGAAACCACCGGAGAGGCCTCAGTAATCCCGTAGCCCTCTATAATTTTGAGACCAAAAGCATTCTCAAAATTTTCTCGAACCCGGGAAGGAAGTGCATCACCACCACAGATTAAAAGACGCAGGGGGTGAAGGTCAAATTTCTGACGAGCCCTGGCCCCAGCAAGTATCGAGAAAAGAGCAGGCACGCCCAGAAATACCGTGGACTGATAGTGCTTCAATGACTCAAGCAAGCCATCCAGAGGATAAAGTGAGGGCACGATGGTCAGCATCATGCCCTTGACCAGAGGCAAAAGATAAGCAATCGAGAAACCAAACACATGAAACATGGGAAGAACACCCAGCATTCTGTCCTCAGGAGAGATATCTACAAGGTCAAAGCAACTATCGATGTCTGAAAGAATGTTGTGGTGAGTCAACATAACCAGTTTGGGAATGCCCGAAGTGCCTGAAGTGGCAAAAAGAGCAGCAACCGGACTTTCCAGAGCAGGGAACTGTTCTCTGAAGGAAAGTGGTTTACTCCGAAAAATAAGGTTGCCATTCTCCTCAAGCAAGGCCTGAGGCAGATTTTCAGCAAGCACCTTTTCCTTCCAGGTAATAATTAGACTGGCATCAGCAAGACTGAAAATCTTTTCTATAAAATGCTCTGGATAGCGTGGAGAAACTGGAAGTGGTACAACACCCAGCTCAAAACAAGCCAGAATGAGCCGCAGTGCAAACCAGTTGTTCGGCAAAACCAGCAACACCCTCGAACCACTTTTAACGCCCGCCCTATCAAGCTCTCTGGCTACCTGCTCAATTTCTCCAACAAGTTCAGAGTACCTAAGAGTAAAGTCGCCCTGAGAGACTGCTATTTTATCCCTGTATTCTCTGGCTACTCTCTTTATACGCTGTGGTATGGTCTCGAGCAAAGCTCCCACCGTCCTTGCAAGTTTTTTCTATTCTACCACAGCACATAAAAGCCCAAAACTTCCCCGCCACCACAACGGCGACCCCTTGATAAAGGAAGGTCAAAGGCCTAAAATGAAAGAAACAGGGTCTTTAGGGTTTGCATTTGTCTTCTGCTCAGGGAGGGATGTGCTTTGGAGGTTACCGTCAACCAGAAAAAGCTCATTCTTGTGCAAGGAGATATAACCAAACAAGAAACGGATGCCATTGTAAATGCTGCCAATTCCCGTCTCGCTGGAGGAGGTGGCGTGGACGGTGCTATTCACCGCGCTGGCGGTCCAAAAATCGCCGAGGAATGCCGCAAAATAGGGGGGTGCCCTACTGGAAAAGCAGTGATTACCTCAGGTGGCAATCTGAAAGCAAAATACGTTATCCACGCAGTAGGACCGGTATACCGAGGAGGAACTCATGGTGAAGCAGAGCTTCTCAAAAGTGCCTATCTTTCAAGCCTGGAAATCGCCGAGCAAAAAGGTCTTCGTTCTATCTCTTTTCCTTCTATCAGCACCGGAGCTTATGGTTATCCAATAAAAGAGGCCTCTCAGATTGCTCTGGAGACTGTCCTTGACTATCTTATGGAACACAAAGACTCCCCACTCCAGGAAGTATACTTTGTGCTGTATACTCCTTTTGATTATAGCGTGTATGCAGAAACCCTGCGCCGATTAGCAGAACATAAAGGGTTGAGCGTCTCTGGGGTGTGATGGCACTCAACCCTCAAAGACATTTTGCAACAAAAATTCGGCACACTTTCTGAAAGCCAGAGCACGATGACTAAAACGATTTTTAAAGTTTTCACCCAGCTCGGCAAAGGTTTTCTGATAAGGGGGGAAGATAAATATGGGATCGTAGCCAAAACCGCCTTTACCGGAGGCTTTATCCGCTATAAATCCCTCACAAACACCTTCAAAAAGCCGTTCCCCACCTCCCCATACCAAAGCCACTACGCAAACAAAGCGGGCCTTGCGTTCTTCAGGGGGTGCGTTCTGTAAAAGTTCGAGAATTTTCGCATTCCTTGCTTCTGCGCTGTCAAGCCCGTAAAACCTTGCCGAATATATGCCTGGAGCTCCCTTTAGATAATCAACTTCCAGACCTGAATCCTCAGCCAGAACGATTTTCCCCGCTACTTCAAACCCCCGCCGAGCCTTCAAAAGCGCATTTTCGGCATAGCTTTTTCCCGTTTCTTCAATTTCACCAATGTGAGCAACTTCACCGATACCACGCACCTGGATACCAAAGGGAGCCAAAATAGCTTTCACTTCCCGGAGTTTGCCCTGGTTGCCAGTAACCAGGAAGACTTCACGAGTGTCTTTCACGGCAACCCCCGTTCAAAAAGGCGTTTCTCAAGGTCAATAATTTCTCCGATGCCTTTCTCCGCAAGATCCAACAGGCGGTTCAGGGCTTCGCGATCAAAGGGGCTGCGCTCAGCAGTCCCCTGAACTTCTACCAGCTTGCCACTCCCTGTCATCACCACGTTCATATCTACTTCCGCGTTGGAGTCTTCCTCAAAGTCAAGATCCAGCAGTTCTCTTCCTTCAACTACTCCCACACTTACAGCTCCCAGGTAATCCCTCACTATACCTCGAGACAAAATGCCTCGATCAACACACCCCCAGAGAGCTTCAACCAGGGCTACAAAAGAACCAGTGATAGCCAGTGTCCTGGTGCCACCATCTGCCTGAATAACATCACAATCCACCATAAAAGTTCTCTCACCGAGACTGCTCAAATCAACCACAGCTCGCAGGACCCTGCCAATGAGGCGCTGGATTTCGTGTGATCTACCTCCAATTCTCCCTTTCACCGAATCCCTGATGTTCCGTGTAGTGGTAGCTCGGGGTATCATCGCGTATTCAGCGGTTATCCATCCCTGACCACTGCCTTTTAAGAATGGGGGCACCCGATCTTCAATAGACACTGAACACACGATGCGGTTATTACCTGCTTCTATCAGCACCGAACCCTCCGCATATTTGAGGTAACCCTGATGGATCACAATCGGCCTTATTTCGTCTGCTTTTCTACCGTTCTTTCTCATCCCCTGTTCTTCCTTTCTTCTGCCCAGATAAGCTCCCAACTCCTGAAAACTATTGAATCTTTGCAATGGTTTTTTCATCCCTTCCCAAGGGTCTCGAAATATCAATATGACCACACAGTGTATCTTTATCCTCTCCATCAACCAGGATTTTAACCCTCTCTATCCCCATTCCCAGCCCGGTCAAGGTATTCACCAGAGAAAAAACACTCAAAAACTCCTGACTGGTGCCACCAGATTGCCCGGAAATCATTTCTTCGCTGAGGTCCACATAAGCAGTCCCATCCTCAACAAATATCGCGTTAAGTCTGGTATCCTTGGGGATAGGGCTGTAAAGGCCTTCGGTCTCTGGGCCTTTCAGCAAAGCTTCGACTACATTCTCGAGAAAATGGGCATCATTTTTAACCGCCCTTTTTTCTCCAAAAAGATAGATAAAGTTTTCGTCAGTAAAATAGAGAACCACCTCTTTTTCTCCCTGAGATGATGCACTACCTTGAGAAAGAGGAGATTCCTGAGATTCTTCAAGAGGCACCACCACTCGCGGAGTAGCTTTCTCCTCGCTTCTTTCCACCCCTTTTTTGTTAACGAAAAGCAATTCGCCTCCATACACTACAGCAAAAAACAAGCCGACTCCAATGAGAAGATAAAGGAGAGCTTGCAAAACAAAACTTAAGTTTTTTCTGGAACGCTTTCTACCTTTTCTCATTGCCCATTACCTGAAACATACTGCTTTAATTTGGAAGAATTGCGAAAGGCCACAATTCCCTCCGCTATGCCCTGCACAAGCCGATCCTGGAAAGTCGGGGAAGCCAGGTTTTTTGCTTCAGCAGGATTGCTTAAGAAACCCACTTCCATAAGACAGGCAGGGAATAGCACATCGCTCAGTACAATAAGAGGAGCCGTCTTGATACCTCGATCAAGCTGGCCCGTTTTCCTGGTTATGCCGCCAAGCAATAAACGAGCAAGCTCTGCAGCAGCTTCCCGACTCTTCAGGTAAAAACCACTACTGAACATTTTGTCCCACTTACCGTTTCCGTCCAAATTTGTTTCCAGTTGAAATATCTGGTTTTCACGAGCAGCGACTTCTTGAGCTCCTTCTCCCCGATAGTAAGTATCACCGACAAAAATTTCCACTCCCCGGGCCGAAGGTACAGGAGCGGCATTGCAGTGAATGCTCAAAAAAGCAAAAGGCCGTCTTGTGTTTGCTACTTGCATGCGCTCTGAAAGGGTGGGGTAGACATCCGTGTCACGGGTAAGATACACCTGGAATCCTTTTTCTTCCAAGACCTTTTTAAGTTTTAGAGAAATAGCAAGCACAATATCTTTCTCTCGGTAACCATTTTGCACACAACCTGGGTCTTTGCCACCATGACCCGGGTCGATAACTACTACATCGAGATTGACAAAATCCTCAGGAAGGAGTATTTCGGTCGCCGGCGCTTTTTCCTCAACCCTGGGCTCTGCTTCAGGCTTTATATTTTCAGAAACCGATGTCTCCGCTTCTACCGAATCCACAAGGTCGAGGAAAATACGCGGCTTGTTCCCACCAAGAACGCCCTTTACAACCTTAACCGGTCTCTCTAGAGAAACGCGAACCACTGTTTTTCCTGCTTCCTCATAAACCCGAACATCACGGACTCGCCCATCCTCAATCCGAATCAGTTCGCCCACGCCTGGGCCAGGGGCGCAGTTATCGAGATAAAGAAAAACCTGGGATTCGGCTTGTCGCATCTCATGCAAGGGTGGTTCTTTTGAGAAATCAAGAGTAACCCTGGTTTTTCCCTGATCCCGATGGGTATAAAAGCGTACCCCCGCCAACAAGTTTTGGGACGAAGCCGTTTGCGGAAGAGAGGAGGTTTTCGGCACTTCTGGAGGAGATGGTGTCACGGAAGAAGGGGCTTCAACCTGAGCTTGCAAGCCAACTTGCCAACCAAAAAACTGTTCAAGAAGGGTTGTGTCCACATAGACAGTATGATCCACAACCACAACTTGGTTAGGTTCCAGCTTCAAAACCTCGCCGCTTTCTGATACCGCCTCACCTTTGTCAAGCGCTATAGTCCAACTGGCATCCTTATACACCAGGCGTACCTTTTTCATGATGGGGGAATAATAACTGATCCCTCCTATCTCAGGGAACAGTTCTTCCACTGCAACCAGGCTCTGCGTCCCTCTGCTAAGCAGAGAAACTTCTTGAAGCAGCGTTTCACCATCGATTTTTATCTCAAGCTGAACCTTTGCTCCCCAAGCCCAGGGATTGAGCAACAAAAAAAAGAGGGATAACCAGAATAACACTATCCAAAGCGGCTGCTTCTTAAAAAGGAGCCATGCCTTCTTCTTGATCATCTACAGGTATATCCTCCAGATCTCCCAGAATTTCTTCCTCGGCATCAGCCGCATCAAAAGTAAAAGGCTCAGGCGCTTCAAAATCGCTTCCAAGATCGGGAATTTCTTTAACTTCTTCCTGCACCGCAGGTTTGACGGGTGTTAGGAATTGTATGTTCTCGGCTCTCACTTCATAGCTAACTCGCTTCCCACCGTTGCGGTCTTCCCAAGAGCTGGAACGTAACTCTCCAACCACCGCCACTCTCGAGCCCTTAGAGAGATAACGGGCACAGAGCTCTCCGAGCTTGGACCAGGCAGCTACAGTAACAAAAGTAGTATCATCTACAAAGTTACCGTTTTTGTCCCGGTAACGCCTATTCATGGCAATGCTGAAACGACAAACTGGTGTGCCCTGGGGAGTAAAGCGTAAGTCGGGGTCACGCACCAGATTACCAATTCCGAAAAAATAATTAATATCTCGACGCATCTGAACATACCCCCATCATGGTCTCTTATTATTTTACAACTTATTCAAAGCTTACCGAAAACTTTTTCGTTCCACTGCCAGGAAAAGTTGACCAAACTCTTATAATATAATAGCTACGTAAAATCACGGGGGAGACGATGAAACACTTTTTCTTTATACCAGAAAAAGCACTGGAAGAAAAGGTGACCCAGAAACTCCAGGAAGAAATACGTAACCTGGATCCCCAAGCAGAGGTTACTATCTATCCTGCTCTGGATTCTTCTTCCGAAAAAGAGTATCGGCAGAAAAGTAAATCTCCTTTTACCAGTTTGACTGAATTTCTCAATCTCTATTTACGGTTTCGCCGTTATCTGCGACCCAGAAAACAGCTTGAAGAAACAGAGCTGGTTTACTTTGGAAACCGGCTAAGTTATTTTTTTCTGCTTCACTTTCTCGCTCACAAAAAAATAATTTGGGTTAGGGTCTCTCGAGACCTCAACGAACGAAGAATTTCTTTTTTTCAAAAACTTATGATATCGAAAAGCGTCGAGGTAATTTTAACCGACGACCAGAGAATGAATCGTCATTACAGGCAGAATCTTCTACCCAGCTACTTTGTTGGCAATATCCTGGTTGATCTCTGTCCTCCATCCAGCTTTGAATTTCTTCATGGCAAAAACCCGATTCTCGCTTTCTTTCCCAAAACACAGGAGTTTGAAGAAGAGCTCCTTAATGCCCTGGAGCTCACGGAGGTCCTTTGCTCCAACACCCACAAACACTACTTTCTTCTGGTAATTCCCAAAGGAGTTTCCACCAAAAAAACAAAAGAAATCGCTGAAAAAAAAGGCTGGTTTTATTGTCGAAGTTTCGAAGGGGACATTGTTGAAGGATATTTATGGAAACAATCCAAGTATATCAACTTGACCCGTTTTTACAGCGAAGCGCTGGAGCAAGCAGAGTTGGTGTTGAGCAACAACCCCGTTCGCATTATTCAGGCAGCAGGTATGGGCAAGAGAGTTCTATATACCGATTGCAAAACGCCGCAAGAAGTTATCCAGATTCTCAACAATCAGATTTTTTTCTTCGAATACTGCCGCTCCATGTGGGATCGCTTTGGAAAAAAAGGAGGACTAAGACGCCTTGCCGCCTATCTCCTCTGGGGCGTGGTGGAAGATCAGAGGTTTAACCAATACCTCTTAAAGAAAGGAGCCGGATCATGAAAGGCTTTGTTCCCTGGGATATCGATCGAAGATTGCAAGCATTCCTTGAGGAAGATCTTGGGTTTGATGACATTACCACCCAGGGTCTGGGAGAACTTTCCTTACTTCCGGTGAAAGCCTTCATAAAAGCCAAAAGTGATGGAATAATGGCTGGAGGTCCTTTCGCAGTCAGAATATTTTCTTTACTGGATCCTGAAATCCAGCACACCATCCTGGTAGAAGAAGGCAAGGCCTTTCACAAGGGAGACACCCTGATAGAACTTCGGGGAAAAGCAAGAGGAATCCTAATGGGAGAAAGAGTGGCCCTCAACTTGCTGCAGCGGCTCTGCGGTATTGCTACCAAAACCCATATGATGGTAGAAGCCATAAAAGGCCTCCCCGTGAAAGTTGCCGATACCCGCAAGACCAGCCCTGGACTGCGCATCTTTGAAAAGTATGCAGTCCGTTGCGGCGGCGGAACCAATCATCGCCTGGGACTCTATGATTGCGTACTGATAAAAGACAACCACATAGCACTATGTGGCTCAGTAAAAGAAGCCGTCCGCAGAATAAGACCATCTGTTCCCTTTACGGCCAAAATCGTAGTAGAGTGTCGCTCCCTGCAGGAAGTCGAAGAAGCTCTGGAAGCGAAAGCAGATGTAATCATGCTGGATAACATGCCCCTTGAGGAGCTACGCAAAGCTATCAGTCTGGCCAAAAACAAAACAATCGTTGAAGTCTCCGGCGGAGTAGATCCTACCAGCATACGTTCTATTGCCGAACTGGGTCCCGACATTATCTCCACTGGCTATGTAACCCACCAAGCAACCTGGATTGACATAAGCCTCTCCATTGAAAGATTAGACCCATGAAATACGATGTTTTAGTTATCGGCAATGGAATAGCTGGGGGTATTGCTGCTCTATTGCTGGCCAAAAGCGGCAGGCGAGTGCTGGTAACCACCAAAGGAGAGAGTTTTGAAGAATCAAACACTGCTCAAGCCCAGGGAGGAATCGTGTTTCGTGGTGAGAACGACCACTGGACGCTCCTTTTCAAAGACATTATGGAAGCTTCCAACTACTCCTCATGGGAGAAAAGCGCCAGGTGGGTTTGTAAATTAGGACCTTATCTTGTAGAAAAAATTTTGATAAAAGAACTGGGCATTCCCTTTGACCGAAGCTGCGACGGAAAGTGGGAACTCTTCCAGGAAGGTGCTCACTCCAGGAGAAGAATACTGCACGTTAAAGACTACACTGGCAAGGTCATTCAGGAAGCCATTAATCAGCGTCTCAAAAAAGAACCCAAAATAGAAGTCAAAAATAATTTTTTCGCTCTGGAGCTCATAACTTCCAACCAGCTCCCCGAAGTATCCTGGCGTTACCGTAGGAATTCCTGTCTGGGAAGTTATTTCTTGGACAAAAAAAGCAATGTTATAACTCCAGTTTTTGCAGACTATACCATTCTTGCCACAGGGGGCTTAAATCAGATATACAAACACGCTTCAGGAGGAAAATGGTGTACCGGAGACGGCTTTGCAATGGCTAAAAGAGCTGGCTGTTCTCTGATTAATATGGAGTTTATCCAGTTTCACCCTACTATTCTATACAAACCAGGTTCAGCTTCCACTCTCCTCATCTCCGAAGCAGTAAGAGGTGAAGGTGCAGAATTAGTGGACGCAGACGGCAAACCCTTCATGAAAAAGTATCACCCCTTAGGTAGCCTGGCTCCACGGGATATTGTAGCCAGAGCCATCTTCCAGGAAATGGAAAAAAAGGGCTTGCCATGCGTATACCTGGACCTTTATCGAAAAATGCAACCCCAAAAAATACGAGAAACCTTTCCCTACATCTACCAGGAAGCACTAAAGCAGGGTATAGATATCACTCGAGAGCCCATACCTGTCGTTCCTGGAGCTCATTTTGCTTGCGGTGGTGTGCGCATCGATACCCGAAGCAGAACTGACATAGAAAGGCTTTACGCTATAGGCGAAGTGGCCTGCAGTGGAGTGCATGGCGCTAATCGCTTGGCTTCGGTAAGCTTGCTCGATGGACTTACCTTTGCCTATCTTGCGACGAAAGACATTCTTGCTCAAAAAACCGCCTCCCCCCGTTTGCCCACCAGACTTCCTTGTGTGCCTCCAGCAGGTGAGGCTCCACCTGAATCCTTGCTTTCTGATCTAACTCATGAAATACAAGAAATTATGTGGAAGAAAGTAGGGCTTTTGAGAAATGGTAAAGAATTAAGAAAGGCAACACAAGAACTCCTGAAGCTCAGATGCCGGATCTCGCAACTGTTTGAAACCTTTGGTGTATCCCAGCCACTCAAAGAATTAGAAAACCTGGTCGAGGTTTCTTTAATGGTTGCAAAAGCAGCTTTTGACAATCCTTTTTCTTTAGGAACTCACTACCGAAGCGACCAACCAGTCTAACTAAAAGATCAATCGCTCCAGGAAACTACACGTTTCCTACGAGTTCTCAAGTCGTTAACCACGTGGGAAACCTTGAAACTTTTTAATCCTTCCCGGGTATACAGAGCGAAATAAAAACTCCAGGTAGGCTGTTCCTTAACCAGAATTTGAGCCAAAGCTCGGGCAAGTTTTTCAGGATCATGACGCGTAGGAAATTCCGAAGAAAGAAGGTGCGATCTGATTATCTTCAGGCCAGGAGGCAACACTTCATGGTCAACGGATACCGGATTAATGCCCCGAGCTAACATTCTTTCCAGCTCTTCCGCGGGGGGAATTTCCTCATTGACCAACACATAATTAACTCGGTAAGGCGGCAGGAATTGAAACAGGGCCTCAAGATGGTCGGAAAGAGTAAAGCCATCAGTCTCTCCGGGTTGGGTAGTAACATTACACACAAAAACCAGAGGAGCTGGAGATTGCAAGATTGCTTCACGCACTTCCCGAACAGCTAAATTACAAAGCACGCTGGTGTAAAGACTTCCCGGACCAAGCACAATCATATCGGCTTTAGCAATGGCTTCCAAAACTTCTGGCGTGCTTTTTACATCCTGCGGGTCTAAGAAAAGCTTTCGTATCCTTTTTCCACACTGTCCAATATTGGACTCCCCGGTAATAATTGCCCCGTCATCGCACTCCGCCTTAAGAACAACGCTCTCCAGCGTGGTAGGCAATACCTTGCCCCGCACCGCCAGCACCCGGCTGGATTCCAGAATCGCTTTCTGAAAATCACCGGTTATCTGGGTGAGGGCGGCTATGAAAAGGTTCCCAAAATTGTGCCCATTGAGGCTGTTGCCATGGCTGAAACGGTGGTTAAACAGCTCTCTCATGAGCGGCTCGCAATCAGCAAGAGCCACCAGACAGTTGCGGATGTCACCCGGAGGCAGCAGGCCCATCTCCTGGCGCAACTTTCCAGAGCTCCCTCCATCGTCAAACACGGTAACCACTGCAGTTACATTAGAAGTATACTCCTTTATTCCATGTAGCAAGGTATGCAAACCATGGCCTCCGCCTATGGCCACAATGCTGGGGCCCTTCTCCAGCTGTCTTTTCCTGAAAATAGTTTGAGCAACCTCTTCGTGAGTGTCGGGTCTAATGGCGCTTATGATAGAACGATTCATCTTTTGCAATCCATACACAACCAGCGCTATACCACCGGCAATCCAAAGCAATCCGAAACAAACTCCTAACCAGTAACTACGAATGAGCTCGTATACCAGCGTTCTCCAGGAATAATAAATGATTCGCAAATAGGGCACGGAAAGAATCAGGCTCAAACCCAGGGATATAAGTAAAACACCTGCAATGGCTATAATTAACCATCTCTTGACTTTCATTCCAGGATAGAGCCAGCGTAGCATGCTTTTCCACTTTCGCCTGGAGAAATCCATTTTCAACCTCCAGCTTTCTCTGAAAAACACTTATATTATACTACTAAATGCAATGCCTTCTTTTATAATGTAAAGGAACAAAAAGGAGGAACCAGGATTGCCCGAGGAGAAAATTGGCGATAATCTGAGCGACGTTAAGACCAAAAACCGCTCTCTGGTGCTCAGGCTGGTCAAAAAGCGAGGGTTTTTATCGCGGATAGAGTTAGCCCGGATAACCGGTCTAACCCAACCCACCATAACCAACATCGTGAACGACCTGATAAGAGCAGGTTTGCTCATTGAAGTGGGCACTTCGGACACCAGGGCGGGAAGGAAGCCCATTCTCTTGGCTTTCAACGACCAGGCTTTTTACGTGGTGGCCATTAGCTTCAAGAAAAAGGGGTTCACGGTGGCCCTTACTGACCTGGGACCTAACATTCTGTATCGCCGCGATTCAAATTACAGCTTGCTTGAAAATACGGAAATGGCCTTGGTAGAACTCCAGAAGGAATTCATCCACGTTTTAGAATACGCTACTCAATCTCTCAGCCTAATTCTTGGGATTGGGGTCAGCGTCCCTGGACCAGTAGATCCAGAGTCCTTTACCATTCTGGCCCATCCTGTTTTCCTTGCCCATCGCAACCTGGACTTAAGACCCGTCCTTAGAGAGTATGATCTTCCTATCTTCATGATGAACAATGCCTACGCGGCCTGTCTTCATGAAACCTGGGGAGGAAAAGCTAAAGAAGCAAAAAACCTGATTTATTTCATGGTTGGCGAAACGGTTGGGGCAGGTATCATGGTGGACGGGAAACTGTACCAGGGGGCCGATCAAAAAGCTGGGGAGATAGGACATACCAGCATAAACGTGTTTGGTCCTCGCTGTGTTTGTGGAAATTACGGCTGTATGGAACTTTACTGCAGTACCAAAAGCGCGATAGAAAAAGCCCTGGAAGCAGCCTGGCTTGGAAAAAGTTCTTTCCTAAAAAAACGGTTGCGGGAAAAAGAAAACACTCTTTCTTTTCAAGACCTGCTTGAAGGAGCCAAAGGCAACGACCCGATTTGCAAAGAAATATTTGCTTCTCTGGGCCAATATGTAGGCATAGGAGCGGTGAACCTGCTAAATCTTTACAACCCTGAGGTTCTGGTAATCGGAGGAGAAATTGCTCTTGCCAGAGAATTCATAGAAAGCTCTGTTCAGCAAGTAATCGAAGAACGACTTCTTTATCGAGATTACACCAGCTCTGTAATATACTATTCCCAGTGGGGAGAGGATGTTACCCTGTTGGGCGCAGCATCTTTGGTTCTGGACCATTTCATTGCTGGAGATTTAGGGAGATTTTAAGGACGTTTTTCAAGATAAATTAGCACCTTGTTGGGTAGACAGGCAATAAATCCCCCATTGTCGGGAATTCTGCCCATTCGCATACAGGTTTTGTCTGGACAAGGTGAACTGGCTACCCATACTTTTCCTTCTTCTATTTGAACCACCGTCTGACCCAGGGGACCTGACACTCGCAATTCCTTTTTGAGCTCAGGCGTAACCTGCAAGACTTGTTTTCCACTGGCACTTTCTATAATAACGACGTAACTCTGGATACTCCCAGCAAAATAACCATATTTCAGAAAAAAAAGAACCAGGAAAACAATGCCTATCGCTATCAACAACAAACGATTCTCACGAGAAAAAAGAGGCATCTTCACCCATCTCTACCACCGTTTTAGCTGCCAGCTAAAGACTTTTTAATCACTTCCACTTCGTGGAGAAGCATTACCAAACCACTTTCCAGACATTCGTTTCTGAGGGCTATGTGAGCAGGAACTCTGATAAGAGCTGGAGAAAAATTCCATATTCCTTCGACACCAGCTTCGACAAGTATATCTGCAACCCCCTGCGCCTCACGAGGAGGAACAGCAATAATACCTAAACAGGCCTCCAAAGTCTTTGCCTTTTCCTTTAGCTCCTCCACTGGATAAACCCAAACCCCTCCGACTTCTCTACCGTATTTCTGAGGGTCTTTATCGAAAGCACCCACTATCCTTACCCCATAGCGCAGGAAACCCGGATAATTGAGCAATGCCCTGCCCAGGTTTCCAGCACCAACCAAAACCGCATTTCGGTCTTTCTTTAATCCAAAAACCTCTTCAAGTCTATTGATTATCTCCTCAACCGGATACCCTTTGCGGGGAACACCCTCCAGGTTCACAGAGGCCATATCCTTGCGAATCTGGGTTTCATCCACCCCCAAAAGAAGAGCCACTTTAGAGCTGGTTATAAACTCAACTCCAAGAGCTCGCGCCTCTCGAGCCAAATAATAACACCTGACGAGTCGTTGCGCTGTCCGCTTGGAAAGATTTTTCAATGTTTTTCCTCCTCAACAAAAATAATAATTCCTTTTTTATTTTAACATTTTAACGTCCCAGAGCTAATAGAAGCTGGTTCCCCTAAAAGCCCCACCAGGTAGCTCCTTGTAAAATTTATACCTACTATTTATAATATGGTCGGGACAAAACGGATAATTGTGGAGAGGTGGCTGAGCTGGACGAAGGCGCCCGCCTGGAGAGCGGGTAGGCAGGTGTTGAGCCTGTCTCGTGGGTTCGAATCCCACCCTCTCCGCCAAGATATGCCTCTGACCACGCTAGATGGGGAGTTAGCGGTGCCCTGTAACCTGCAATCCGCTATAGCAGGGTCGAATCCGGCATAAGGTGCTTTTCTGTAGCGCAGGTCTTGGTAAGGGGCGATGAAAGTCGGGTCTTGCGCAACGAATCCTTGTCAACCCCGCCAGGCCCGGGAGGGAGCAACGGTACGCAAGGCTCTTCGGGTGCCGCAAGGGTGCCTGACTGGAGCAACCTGCCCGGATTTCGGCTGTAGAAAAGTCATCGAGTGTCGGTGCGTGGTCAGAGGCAGTTTGTCGAAAAGCGGGTTTTGTAGAGTTTCTGGTTGAGGTGTAAATTTTGGACTATCTGGTACTATACCGTAAGTGGAGGCCACTGCGCTTTGAGGAAATAGCTGGCCAAGAAATACCTGTAAAAATACTAACCAACAGCATCAAGAAATCCTCTATACATCACGCTTATCTTTTCTGTGGACCTCGCGGGGTTGGAAAAACCACCACAGCCCGCATTTTAGCCATGGCTCTCAACTGTGAGAAAGGCGTAACCACAACACCTTGTGGAAAGTGCAAAAACTGCACAGCCATCATTTCGGGTGGTTCACTGGATGTGGTAGAAATAGATGCGGCAAGCCACCGTGGAATCAATGAAATAAGAGATCTGCGAGAGAGAATAAAATACGCCCCACTTCAGTGCCGCTTTAAGGTCTACATCATAGACGAAGTTCATATGTTAACCCAGGAAGCCTTCAATGCCCTCTTGAAGACACTCGAAGAACCTCCACAACACGTGATATTTGTCCTGGCCACGACCGACCCCCAACGTCTTCCTGACACCATTCTTTCGCGATGCCTGAGAATAAATTTCAACGCTATTTCCGAAGAAGACATTGTTAAACAGTTAAAAAAAATCGCCCAGGCTGAAAATCTCGACATTGGTGAAGACCTGCTTTATAGGATCGCCCTGAAAGCAAAGGGTTCCCTACGAGACGCTGAAGTATACCTGGAGCAGCTCCTGGTGTGGGGCGAGGAAATAAATTGGGAAACCGTTTCGCAAATTTTGAGAGAACCAGACGACCAGGAAATGGACGACTTTGTGGAAGCCCTAAAAAGAGGTGACGAAAAAAGAGCAATTGTGATTTTCAACGGATGGATAGACAAGGGATTCAGCAGTGAGAACATATATTATAGTTTACTTGCTTACTTTCGAAATCTACTGATTTTCGCTTTGACTGGTGAAAAGAGACTGGCCCACGTCTCTCCCCAGCGTTCGGTAAAGCTAAAAGAACTACTTCAAGATTTCTCCATCCAACAGATACAGAAGATTCTAAAAGATTTCCAGGAAATAGAAGCCCTACTGCGCCATTCGCTTAATCCGCAAATTGTACTGGAACTGCGTATACTCCAGATAGCTCAGGAGTTAAGCAAAGGGAAAGAACGCGCCGAAGGTAGCGTTCCTCTCACATCTCCGGAAAGTGTTAGTAAACCCGAACAGAACGAAAAAGTGCCACCTGCTTCGGAACGTCCCCAAGATCCTTTCAGGGTTCATTGGCAAGAAATCCTCAAAACCATCAAAAATGAAAAAATATCCCTTTACGCTTTCCTGCAAGCTGCGGAGTGCAAGCTTGAAAACGAAAACAATGTAGTACTTTCTTTCGCTCCCTGCTATCAATTTCATAAAGAAAGTGTGGAAAGAAGCGATAACCTGTCCCTTCTGAAGGAAATATGCCAGAAAATAACCGGAAAAAACCTCCTTATAAAATGTGTAATTGATGAAAGTGTAACTTCTGCGGCTTTAGAAAATCCTTCCAAACCACAAAAAAATCCATTAAACGAACCCTCCACCACCAGACCTACACCCCAAACAAGAGTAATGGAAAAGACACCCACTCCTCCTTCCAATAACGGAGCTCTTTCTCTAAGTGAGGTCTGTGAAATGTTTTCCGGTTTGCTGGTTGGTTACTCTTCAAAAGACCATATGAAAGGTGGTTTAGAGGATGCAGAACTTCAGGAATCTTCTTAAGGAAGCCCAAAAGATGCAAGCCAAAATAGCTAAGGTACAGGAAGAACTAAAAAATAAAGTCGTGGAAGCTACCAGTGGCGGAGGAATGGTCAAAGTGACCTGCAACGGTCAGCAAGAAATTTTAAAAATCGAAATTGATCCCGAGCTCCTTGAAGAAAAGGATGTAGAAATGCTTCAAGATCTGGTCATGGCGGCTGTCAACGAAGCGCTAAATCGCTCTCGAGAAATGCTTCAAGAAGAACTGGGTAAAATTACCGGGGGTGCACAGTTTCCCGGCTTCTTTTAAGGGTGGTAACCATTGAGAGACTTGCAAGTTCTACCAGAAGCAGTAAGTAAATTGCTTACCAGTCTTACCAAGTTGCCGGGCATTGGACCAAAAAGTGCCCAGCGTATTGCTTTTTACTTAGTAAAAGCACCTCGTGAGGAGATACAGCTCTTTTATCAGGCCCTAAAAGAGGTAGGAGAAAAAATAAAACATTGCTCAATTTGTGGCTTTTATGCAGAAGGAGAGGTCTGTAAGATATGCCAGGATGCTTCTCGGGACCGCAGTACCATTTGTGTGGTGGAAAAACCACAGGACGTTATTGCCTTAGAGCGCACCAGTTATCGGGGTTTATACCATGTTTTACAGGGTTCTCTTTCTCCGCTATCTGGCAAAACACCCCAGGACCTCTCGATCGAGGAGCTGCTACAAAGAATTCAGAAAGGCAACATAAAGGAGGTGATTCTCGCCACCAGTCCCTCTGTAGACGGAGAAGTAACTGCTCTTTTTATAGCTCGTAAACTTCGCACTTTCCCAATCAAAATCTCCATAGTTGCACGAGGATTGCCCCTGGGCGGCGATTTGGAACTCGCCGACGAACTTACCCTGGCCCAAGCCTTAGAAGGAAGAAAAGAGCTTCACGTAGATTAAAGAAGGGAGGATTCAACTTGAGAAAACCACTGGAAATACGCTGGCATGGAAGGGGCGGACAGGGAGTGGTTACCGCCTCCAAAGTTCTTGCTGAAGCACTGTTACAAGCAGGTAAATACTTTCAAGCTTTTCCAGAGTACGGACCAGAAAGAATGGGAGCACCAGTAAGAGCGTACAACCGGGTAAGCGACCAGCCCATCAGAATCCATTGTGGCGTAACCAACCCGGAGTTTGTAATAGTGGTAGACCCCACTCTGCTTTCTTCCGGTGACATTCTGGACGGTTTAGTACCCGGAGGCACTGTAATTGCCAACTTCGAAGGAACTCCTCAGGAACTCAGGGAGAAGTTGGCTATTAAAAACGGGAAGGTGGTCACCGTAGATGCTTCCGGGATATCTCGGGAAATCCTGGGAAGAGTGGTGGTCAACACTCCCATGCTTGGAGCGCTGTGCAAGGTCTTTGATGGCGTATCCCTTGAAGTAGTTGCTGACGCAGTAAAACATCAGTTTGGAGAAAAATTACGGCAAGAGATTATTGATAAAAACATCGCTTGCTTAAAAAGAGCTTACGAGGAGGCGCAAATAGCATGAGCAAGCTAAAAGGATGGAAAGAGTTAACACCCGGGGGCATAATCACGGAAGCTGGTAATGCCCGGGAATACAAAACAGGAGACTGGCGAACTGAAAGACCTGAAGTTGACAAGGAAAAATGCATAAACTGCCTGTTTTGCTGGGCTTACTGCCCCGACGGATCAGTGCTGGTAGAAACCGAAAAGGGCATAATGAGTGGTTTCGATTACGACCACTGCAAGGGCTGTGGCATCTGCGCCAGCATTTGCCCCGTAAAGGCAATAACTATGATCCCTGAGCGATGAGCCCGGAAAGAGAGGTAGATTAACATGGGAAAAATAATGGGTATGAACGGAAACGCTGCCGTTGCTTATGCAATGAAACAGATTAACCCTGATGTGGTGGCTGCTTATCCTATCACCCCTCAAACTGACTGCGTGGAGCGTTTCGCAGAATACGTTAGCGAAGGACTGGTAGATACTGAATTCGTTACTGTGGAGAGTGAACACAGTGCGATGAGCGCCTGCGTGGGAGCTGCAGCTGCAGGAGGAAGAGTAATGACTGCCACTTCTGCCAACGGCCTGGCTCTCATGTGGGAAATAGTTTATATCGCTGCCAGCATGCGGTTGCCCATAATTATGATGGTTGCCAATCGAGCCCTCTCGGGCAACATCAACATTCACTGCGACCACTCTGACACTATGGGGGCGAGAGACGCCGGATGGATTCAGCTTTTCTCAGAAAACGCCCAAGAAGCTTACGACAATATGATCCAAGCAGTAAAGATAGCTGAAGACATGAACGTCCGCCTTCCTGTCATGGTTACTCAGGACGGTTTTATTATCAGCCACGCCATGGAACGAATTGAAACGCTTGAAGATGACGAAGTCAAAAACTTTATTGGACCTTATCAGCCTCGCTACCCACTCTTAGACATAGAACACCCTGTAACCTATGGACCCCTGGACCTATTCGACTACTATTTTGAGCACAAAAGATCCCAAATCGAAGCTATTGAAAATTCCCCCAAAATCATTGAAAAGGTAGGAGAAGAATTTGGGAAACTCTCCGGGCGCTACTATGGTCTCATCGAAAAATACAAATTGGACGATGCTGAACTAGCCGTAGTGGCTCTGGGTTCAACCTGCGGTACGGCTAAAGACACCGTTGACGCTCTCCGCGAAAAAGGAAAGAAGGTTGGACTTCTCAAAATACGCTGTTTCCGTCCCTTCCCCAAGGAAGCAATTATTAAAGCCCTGGCTCCACTCAAAGCAGTTGCCGTTCTGGACCGCTCCGTTTCCTTCGGCGCCTTTGGCGGTCCGGTATTCACCGAAATTCGTTCTGCTCTGTACGACGCCGAAAGCAAGCCTCTGATCATGAACTTTATCTACGGTCTGGGCGGAAGAGATATCTTCCCTGCCGACATAGAACAAGCTTTCCTTAAGGCAGAAGAAGTGGCTCAAAAAGGTCGAGTTGAAAAGCACATTGATTATCTGGGCTTGAGAGAGTAAGGAGGTAACAACCATGCCAACCCTTAAAGAGCTGGTAAAAAGACCAGAAAGACTGACTCCGGGACACAGGCTTTGTGCTGGTTGTGGAGCCCCAATCGCGGTAAGACTTATTCTAGCTGCTGCAGACAAGCCAGTTATAGCTTCTAACGCTACCGGGTGTCTTGAAGTAGCCACAACCATTTTTCCTTATACCGCCTGGGCCATTCCCTGGATTCACAACGCTTTTGAAAATGCAGCTGCTACCATTTCTGGAGTAGAAGCCATGTACCGAGCTAAAAAGAAAAGAGGAGAAATCCAGGAAGACATATACTTCATAGCTTTCGGAGGCGACGGAGGAACTTACGACATAGGACTTCAGTCGCTGTCTGGAGCTCTGGAAAGAGGACATCGCTTTGTTTACGTTTGTTACAACAACGAAGCATACATGAATACTGGAATTCAGCGCTCAAGCGCTACCCCCCTTGGAGCCTGGACCACCACCAGTCCGGTGGGCAAAGCTGTTCCTGGCAAAACTCAATGGAGGAAAAACCTTACCGAAATTGTAGCAGCACATGGCATTCCTTACGTAGCCCAAGCTGCTCCTTCCAACTGGAGAGACTTAACCACCAAAGCTGAAAAAGCCTTCCACACCGACGGACCAGCATTCATAAACGTCCTTGCTTCCTGCAACCGAGGCTGGAGACATCTTCCTTCGGAAACCATTCAAAACATGCAGCTTGCCGTGGACTGTTGCATCTGGCCTCTTTATGAAATTGAAAATGGCAAATATCGCCTGACCTATAAACCCAAAGAAAAGAAACCCGTTGAAGAGTGGCTTAAGACTCAGGGTAGATTCCGCCATCTCTTCTCACCAGAAAACAGACACCTCATTGACGAATTCCAGAAATACGTTGACCAGGAATGGGAAAAGCTCCTCAAAAAATGTGAGGAGTAAGCGATCTTACCAGAAAATGGCATTCCATGCGGAATGCCATTTTCTGGTAATCTTTTAAGGATTATCCCAATATAACCTCAAAGGTAATTCTGAACCCATTGACAACCTCCAACTCCTGTGTTAAATTATCTCTTGCCCTTCAGGGGCAAAAAGTGAAGCGCACCTTGAAAAGTGAATATTCCGCCTACTTCCTTGAGTATGAGAAACCAATCAGCCAAGGTTAAACTCTCTCAGTGAGAATCTCTTCTCCTCCTTTGCGAGGAGAAGGTATAGATTTGTCATGGAGGGTTTGATCCTGGCTCAGGACGAACGCTGGCGGCGCGCCTAACACATGCAAGTCGTACGCAGCTTTCTTCCTTTCTTATGAAAGGAGGAAAGGCTGAGTGGCGAACGGGTGAGTAACACGTGAGTAACCTGCCTTCAGGAGGGGGATAACCACTCGAAAGGGTGGCTAATACCCCATACACTCAGTACCCGCAGGGGTATTGAGGAAAGCTGGCCTCTGCTCTGCAAGCTGGCGCCTGGAGAGGGGCTCGCGGCCCATCAGCTAGTTGGTGGGGTAATGGCCTACCAAGGCGACGACGGGTAGCCGGCCTGAGAGGGTGTCCGGCCACACTGGGACTGAGACACGGCCCAGACTCCTACGGGAGGCAGCAGTGAGGAATCTTGGGCAATGGGCGCAAGCCTGACCCAGCGACGCCGCGTGGGGGACGAAGGCCTTCGGGTCGTAAACCCCTGTTCTGGGGGAAGAAAACACAGGAGGTGAATAGCTTCCTGTGCTGACGGTACCCCAGGAGAAAGTTCCGGCTAATTACGTGCCAGCAGCCGCGGTAATACGTAAGGAGCGAGCGTTGTCCGGATTTACTGGGCGTAAAGAGCTCGTAGGCGGCTTCTCAAGTCTCACGTGAAAGCCCCCGGCTCAACTGGGGAGGGTCGTGGGAAACTGGGAAGCTTGAGGGCAGGAGAGGAGAGTGGAATTCCCGGTGTAGCGGTGAAATGCGTAGATATCGGGAGGAACACCAGTGGCGAAGGCGGCTCTCTGGCCTGTCCCTGACGCTGAGGAGCGAAAGCCAGGGGAGCAAACCGGATTAGATACCCGGGTAGTCCTGGCCGTAAACGATGGGTACTAGGTGTGGGAGGTTCGACCCCTTCCGTGCCGAAGCTAACGCATTAAGTACCCCGCCTGGGGAGTACGGCCGCAAGGTTGAAACTCAAAGGAATTGACGGGGGCCCGCACAAGCGGTGGAGCATGTGGTTTAATTCGATGCAACGCGAGGAACCTTACCAGGGCTTGACATGCTGGTGGTAGGAGCCCGAAAGGGTAACGACCTCCACTTCGGTGGAGGAGCCAGCACAGGTGCTGCATGGTTGTCGTCAGCTCGTGTCGTGAGATGTTGGGTTAAGTCCCGCAACGAGCGCAACCCTTGCCCTTAGTTGCTACCGGGTAAGCCGGGCACTCTAAGGGGACTGCCGGCGACAAGCCGGAGGAAGGTGGGGATGACGTCAAATCCTCATGGCCTTTATGCCCTGGGCTACACACGTGCTACAATGGCCGGTACAAAGGGTTGCGAACCTGCGAGGGGGAGCTAATCCCAAAAAACCGGCCCCAGTTGGGATTGCAGGCTGCAACTCGCCTGCATGAACGCGGAATCGCTAGTAATCGCGCATCAGCCACGGCGCGGTGAATACGTTCCCGGGCCTTGTACACACCGCCCGTCACACCACGAAAGTCAATTCCACCTGAAGTCGCTGGGCTAACCCCGCAAGGGGAGGCAGGCGCCTAAGGTGGGGTTGATGATTGGGGTGAAGTCGTAACAAGGTAGCCGTAGGGGAACCTGCGGCTGGATCACCTCCTTTCTAAGGAGTATAAAGGGGAAGTAGGCGGAATATTTTCTTGGTGTGTAAAGTGGGGATGTAGCTCAGCTGGGAGAGCGCCTGCTTTGCAAGCAGGAGGTCACGGGTTCAAGTCCCGTCATCTCCACCAGGTTTTGGAAAGCCCTTAAAAAGCTACTTCCAGTTTTTGGTTTTTCCCCTTTTAACCCCGGTTTTTGGCGAGTCAGGCGAACAATTTGAAAGCCAAAACTCTATGGACTACCTACCTGGAAGGCTTCCTGCTTACCGGAAGGATAGAAGGCAAAAAGCGAAAACCCTGCAATGGTATAAGGAAATCCTTACCCCTTTTGTGTGTTATTTCTCGGATACCCCCTGCTCGAGTGAAGTGAGTACTTTGCTGTAAATGTGCCTAGTTTTCGTTATTGATAACATTCACATAGGTATGGCACCGCAGCAGGATCTTTCTCAAAAAAGCTGGAACGATCATCTTTCTGATGGTAATAGTCGTATGGTTGCTGAGCTCTCTTCCCTGGGGTGTCGAATACGCATCTACAAATAGCTTCATAGGATATCTGGGCAAGCTCGTTGCGCCCCTTCTAAAACTCCCCGGCTTTGGCTTCTGGCAAGCAGGTGTTGCGCTTATTTTTGGATTTCTTGCAAAAGAGGTCGTAGTTGGAACTTTGGGAACGCTGCTTGGAGGAGAGGCAAGCCTTGGCAACATACTTAGCAGTTATTTCACTCCGCTTTCTGCGTTTTCCTTCATGGTTTTCTGCGCAACATACATCCCTTGTGCTGCTGCAATAGCCACTATAAAACAAGAAATAGGAGGAAAATGGGCTCTGTTTAGCGCTTTTTATACCACTATTTTAGCCTGGTCTCTTTCAACTCTGGTTTACCAATTAGGAAAGCTCCTTATAGGGTGAGCAAACCAGACTTCAGGACTCAGGAATAACACATGTTTAGCTCCTGGGTCCTGAAGAAGCCTTATTAGTTCATCATCTCCTTCTCCAAGAGGGAAGGTTTCTCGAAACAAGAACTCCAGGCTTGAATTTAAAACTTGCAGTAAAGATCCTCCAATTTTTATCTCCAGGCTTATTGGATTGATATCAAAATCTGTTAAAGACAAGGCAGGGCAATTGCTTCTCTCGCTCCCGCTTATCCCCATTTCTGTTCAAGTATTTCCAAGGATTTCAGAAAAAACCATTTACGCATAAGCCATGTTTTAAGGATAATATTTCGATAATTGTAACCAATAAAGGCCTTTTGGCGGTTGACAAGCCCAGGTGCTTATGTTATATAAATTGCAAAACTTGTTCCATTAATAACATAAAAGCAGAAAAAGGGATAATTTCCTTTTTCTGCGGAAAAAGAGGGAGGAGTGCTGCTAACATGGAAATTTACACTGATGCTTTAGGAATGATTGAAACTCGAGGCTTTGCTGCGATGGTGGAAGCCGCCGACGCAATGGTCAAAGCTGCACGAGTAGAGCTTGTTGGTTATGAAAAAATTGGAGGAGGTTATGTTACAGCTATCGTAAGGGGGGACGTAGCAGCAGTTCGAGCAGCTCTTGATGCTGGACAGGCCGCGGCTGCAAAAGTAGGAGAAATTGTCTCCGTACACATCATCCCCAGGCCACACACCAACGTTGACGAAGTGCTTCCACTTGGCCGAGGAAGCAAAAAGAGCAAAGGAGCCCCAAATCCAGACTAACGCTGCATAATCGAAAGGACAAAGCTATTTCCGCAGAAAAGGGGTGTTAATTCTTGATTCTTGCTCGGGTGGTGGGAACGGTTGTTTCCACCAGAAAAGAAGAAAAGATAGAAGGCATTAAGTTCCTACTCCTTGAAAAAATTGACCCTTCTACCATGAAAGGAAAGGGAGATTACATTGTTGCCATGGATTGCGTAGGCGCAGGCAAGGGAGAAATTGTCTTCTATGTTACTGGAAGTAGTTCTCGCATGACTGAAATAACCCAGGGAAAACCAAGCGATGCTGCTATAGTCGCCATTGTGGATGAAATTGAACTGGAAGGAAAGCTGGTCTATCAAAAAGATGCTGTTCCTTCCCACTAAAAGTAAAGGTGAGTAGGTCTATATGATTTTTGGAAAAGTGGTTGGTACCGTTGTGGCCACCAGAAAAAATGATGGAGTTTCAGGTCTCAAGTATCTGCTGGTCCGTACCTGTGACAGCAGGGGGCAGGACAAGGGTGATTACCTCGTTGCTGTTGACCTGGTGGGATCCGGAAGCGGAGAGATGGTCCTTGTTTCTCAAGGAAGTTCTGCCCGTCAAACTGAGTTCACCAAGCAAAAAGCGGTAGATTGTGTGATAGTTGGCATTGTAGACCTGGTGGAAGAAATGGGTGAGATAGTATTTAAAAAATCAGGACGCTGATGGGAGAAGAAAACCCAATGGGCATCAACATACCTCAAGTCGTCCAGGAAATGGGAGTTGTTGGAGCAGGAGGAGGTGGGTTTCCCACCCATATCAAGCTTTCCCGCCCCTGCGAGATTGTGATTGCAAATGGAGCAGAGTGTGAACCCCTCCTCTTCAACGACAAACTCACTATGCGAGAAAACGCAGAAGCTATAGTTGAAGGCCTATTGCTTGCGATGTCTGCTACTGGGGCTAAAAAAGGGGTTATAGCTTTAAAGGAAAAGGATCCCCTGGCAAGACAAAACATCTTAAAAGCAATAGAGGATAAGAAGAATTTGAGCGTTTTTTTGCTTGGAGATTACTATCCAGCAGGCGATGAGTTCTGTCTGGTTAAGGAAGTAACGGGAAAAACCATACCTGAGGGCCAGATTCCTCTGGCAGTAGGGGCTGTAGTACTAAACGTGGAAACGCTAAGCAACATTGCAGCAGCCGCAAAAGGACAACCAGTGACCAGGCGTACCCTAACCTGCCTTGGAGAGGTCAAACAACCCTCTGTGCTGAGAGTGCCGGTGGGAACCCCCTTTCAGGATGTTTTCGATGCCTGTGGTGGGGTAACTGTATCGGACTACGCTATCCTCATCGGAGGTCCTATGATGGGTTCGGTGACAACCGACCCTCTTACACCAGTAACCAAAACCACCACCGGCTTGTTTGTCTTGCCGCGCGACCACGAACTGGTGCAGAAAAAAAGCCTGCCCCTTCCTTTCATCATCAAGCAGAGCAAGGCAGCATGCTGTCAGTGCACATACTGCACAGAACTCTGTCCTCGTTACCTGCTGGGACACAGCATTTCTCCCCACAAAATCATGCGTCAGATAAACTTGGGCCTGGATGTTCCACCTCAAATCATCGAGGGAGCTTTTCTGTGTAGCGAATGCGGGCTTTGCGAGGTATATGCCTGCCCAATGGGGCTTTCTCCTCGCATTGTGAATCGGGTAATTAAAGAGCAACTCCTCAAAGAAGGTTACAGACCAGCTTTTCCCCAAAGAAAGATACAGGTTAGAGACACCTTTCCCTATCGCAAGATACCTGTCTCGATTCTTAAAAATCGCCTACGGCTATACAACTATGAAATCGGTGATGCGTTCCAGATTAAAAGCGTTGAGCCCAAAAGGGTGGAATTGTTATTAAAGCAGCATGCAGGAGCACCAGCTCAACCAGTAGTCAAAGTGGGTGACTGGGTTAAAGAGGGCGATTTGGTGGGAGAAAGCGTTGGAGAGATAAGCGCCCGAATACATTCAAGTATTGAAGGAAAAGTGATATTTGTAAATGAAGAGCGAATCATTATTGAAAAACAGAACGCTTGAGGTGCGAGATGGAGATAACCGTTTTGGGAGCGCTTGAATTTAATTCCATTGCCATAGGCATCAAGTCATTGGATGCAATGGTCAAAGCGGCTCCAGTAAAGGTGATTGATGCTAAAACTATCTGTCCTGGAAAGTTTTTAGTGTTAATCTGTGGAGAAGTGGCAGAAGTCGATGCCTCGCTCACCGCAGGCAAAACAATTGGTGAAGGGTATTTGATTGACGAACTTTTTATTCCCAACCTGCATCCCCAAATTGTTCCTGCCATTCTGGGAGCAGTAGAGTGTAAAGAGTGGGATGCTATAGCTGTTGTCGAATCCTTTTCAACATTGGCAAGCATCGAAGCTGCCGACATTGCCGTTAAGACAGCTGAAGTGCTGGTTACAGAAGTACGCCTTGCCGTTGGCATGGGAGGTAAATCGTATTTTAAGATACTGGGAGATATTCATGAAATAGAAGCTGCAGTAGGAGCGGCAAAAGAGGTTATTTCCCGAAAAGGACTTCTCTGTAAAGAGGTTATCATACCCAATCCCCATCCAGACATTCGTCCCTATTTCTTGTTTTAAATTTTTGCTTTCATAAAAGCAGTGCGGGGACAGATGGTATTATTGGTGGTCTTAAAGAAAAAATGGTGAGGGGTTAAGCATGAAAGTAAACGAAGCGGATATTCGCTTGATTGTAGAAAAGGTGATCAACCAGCTGGAAAAGGCGGTGCTTTCATCAGGAGAAAAAAGCGTTCTCCAGGAAACCAGAACATCTTCCCGAAAAGGAGTTTTTGATGATGTCGAGGAAGCGATTCGAGCCGCAAGGAAAGCACACCAATTATTCATGGAAATTCCGCTCGATCAGCGTCGAGAAATAATACAGGCCATTCGTCAAACTATACTTAAAGAAGCAGAACGTCTTTCGCGCATGGCGGTAGAGGAAACAGGGCTTGGTAGGGTGGAAGATAAAATACTTAAACACCGCTTGGTAGCCCTTAAGACCCCGGGAGTAGAAGATGTTGAACCAGCCGTCTTCACTGACGAACATGGCATGACTCTTGTTGAGCGTGCGCCTTACGGTGTAATCGCTTCAATAACTCCTTCTACTAACCCTACTACTACTGTATTCAATAATGCAATCAGCATGATTTCCGCCGGTAATGCAGTTATTTTTCATCCTCATCCCGGTGCGAAAGAGTGTTCTAACGAAGCAGTAGCTCTCCTTAACCAAACAATAATTGAAACTGGGGGGCCAGAAAACCTGGTGTGTTCTATTTCTCGCCCTACCATGGAATCCGCACAAGCTTTGATGAAACATCCCGAAATAAACCTGCTGGTGGTTACCGGGGGACCCGCGGTTGTGCGGGTTGCTATGAACAGTGGAAAGAAGGTTATTGCTGGTGGTCCTGGCAATCCACCCTGCGTGGTGGACGAAACAGCTGATATTGAAAAGGCAGGCCGTGATATTGTTCTTGGCGCAGGTTTTGATAACAACATAGTTTGTATCTGCGAAAAAGAGATCTTAGCAGTCACAGCAATTGCCGACCAGCTTAAAGAAGTTATGAAAAAGAACGGTGCGGTTGAACTAACCTCGCAACAAATGAAAGAAGTAACTTCTCTGGTTATAAGTGAACCAGGAGGGCCAGGCAAGATTGGAAAACCCCGCAAAGAATGGGTTGGCAAAGATGCATATCTCATAGCCCAGGAGATAGGTCTGAAAGTCCCCAGGGAAACGCGCATCCTATTTGGGGAAGTAGACAGAGAGCATCCCCTGGTCTGGACCGAGCAATTACTACCAGTAATCCCCCTGGTACGTTTCGACAATGCCCAAGAAGCCATGGACTTTGCGGTCAAATGCGAGCATGGTTTCAGACATACGGCGATTATGCATTCTCGAAATATCGCCCATCTCTCCCAGATGGCCAAAATGATGAACTGCTCAATCTTTGTAAAAAACGGTCCTGCATACAGTGGCCTGGGTATGGGAGGAGCTGGATTCACCAGCTTTACAATAGCCACGCCCACTGGAGAAGGTCTCACCCGAGCCCGGACCTTTACCAGGGAGCGGCGCTGCACCCTGGTTGATTACTTCCGCATTGTATAGAGGAGGCCGTTGATGAAAATAGGTAGAGTAATTGGAAATGTGGTGGCCACACAAAAAGTTGCCTCTCTGGAAGGGGTCAAACTCTTGTTAGTTCAACCCCTTGATGAAAACCTGCAGGAAATTGGAACACCAATTGTGGCTTGCGATGTGGTTCAGGCTGGCGTTGGTGACTTGGTTTTCTATGAAGGAGGAAGAGAAGCAGCATTGGCTATCCCTAACTGGTTTAACCCTTCAGATTGTACGATAATGGGAATCATCGACCAGGTAAACCTGATACGGAGTGACAAACTATCATGATGTTGGCTCGAGTTATTGGAAATGTAGTTTCTACAGCCAAGTTACCTATTTTTCAAGGCATGAAAATACTGATTGTTCAGCCTATTGATGGAGACGGGAATCCCAAAGGAAAAGCCTTTCTGGCTTTCGATACTGTACAGGCAGGAGCCGGGGACACGGTTCTCATCATAGACGAAGGCAACTCTGCTCGCACGGTGGTTGGTGATCCACAGGCTCCCATTCGCACGCTGGTTATAGGCATTGTGGACGATGTTGAAAAATAACGAAGAGGGTAGAAAAATATGTCTGAGAAGGTTTATTCACGAATTATTCACAATGTAGTGAGTAGTCTTCATACATTGGGAATGTCCGAAAAGGAAACGACAGAACTTGTTAACCAGAAAGATCATGTAATTCGCGTTGTTATTGGAGCCGACCACGGAGGTTTTGAAGCCAAGGAAGCATTAAAAGAATACTTGACGGAATTAGGATACCGAGTGTACGACGTGGGAACTTTCAGTAAAGAGCGAGTTGATTACCCCGACTTTGCTGTCAAGGTTGCTCAGAAAGTGGTTTCCGGAGAGTGTGAGCGGGGCATCATGATAGACGCCATGGGCATAGGCTCGTGCATGGTTTGCAACAAAGTACGCGGAATCAGAGCTGCGCTGTGCTATGATAGGCGAAGTGTGATCAACAGTCGGGAACACAACAATGCCAATGTGCTTACCCTGGGTGCATTAGCACACACAGTAGATGAGATCTGCGAGCTTGCCAAATTATGGTTGGAAACCAGGTTCGCAGGAGGAAGGCATTGGGCTCGTATCAACAAAATGATGGCAGTGGAAAGGAGGAACATTCTTTAGCCATGAGCACTCCATTTCTTAACCGAGAAGAACTCATTGATCGTATTACCAAAGAAGTACTGAATAAATTACAAAATATATCACGCGCAAGCGACGGAAAAAACCAGGCCGTTCCTTGCACAGGCAACCTGGAAATTACTCCAGCAGCGATTGCTTCTTACATCGATCACACTCTCTTAAAGCCGGACGCCTGTCTTTCGATGGTGGAAAAACTTTGCGACGAGGCAATTCAGTATGGCTTCTACTCGGTATGCGTTAATCCCTACTGGGTACCTTTCTGTGCCAAGAAGCTCCGGGGAACAGGGGTAAAAGTATGTACAGTAGTAGGTTTCCCATTGGGAGCTAACGAAAGCCGCGTTAAGGCTTTTGAAGCCCGTAGCGCCATCGAAAATGGCGCAGATGAGATTGATATGGTAATTAACATAGGAGCCCTAAAGTCAAGAAACCTTAAGGCTGTTGAAGAGGACTTGATGGCGGTAAAGCGGGCTTGCCGGCAGACTACAGTCATAAAAGCCATAATCGAAACCTGCCTGCTAACTGATGAGGAGAAAGTGTTGGTCTCTAAAATGGTCAAAGACGCAGGGTACGACTTCGTCAAAACCTCCACGGGTTTTGCCGGAGGTGGAGCAACAGCTCACGATGTAGCCCTAATCCGCCGAACCGTAGGGCCTAAAATGGGTATCAAGGCTTCTGGTGGTATTCGCACTTTTGAAGACGCCAAACTCATGATTCTCTCGGGTGCCACCCGCCTGGGAACCAGTGCATCAGTCAAAATAGTTAGTGGTTAAACGGAGGACTTGCAATGGGTATCCCAGAAAGAGAAATATGGGAAGAAATTGTCAAAACAGTTGCAGAAGCCTTGAGTGAAGAGTTAAAGCTTTCAAAAACTACTCTGGAAGATGGCTCTTTCCAGGTGCCTGTAGAGGTTTCTAACCGACACTGCCACCTAACTAAAGAAACTTTTGAAATACTCTTTGGGAAAGGGAAGCAACTGACCCCCATCCGCTCTCTCTCTCAACTTGGAGAGTTTGCTTGTGAGGAAACGGTAGCCGTGATCGGGAAAAACATGCGAATGCTTGAGAAAGTGAGAATTGTCGGACCATGGCGGAATTACGACCAAGTCGAGCTTTCTTTTACCGATGGTTTTTATCTTGGTTTAGAGCTCCCAACCCGCCTCTCGGGAGACATAGCCAATTCCTCACCCATTACCCTGGTAGGTCCCCAAGGAATAATTGCTCTTAAGGAAGGAGCCATCAGGGCTGCCCGTCATCTTCATCTCTCTCCGGAAGAAGCAGAACGCTTCAAACTAAAAAACGGTGACCGGGTAAGCGTGGAAATACCAGGCCCAAATGGCTTAATCCTGAACCAGGTAATCGTTCGAGTGGGCCCTACCGGGAGACTCGCTTGTCACATTGATACTGACGAGGCAAACGCAGCTGGCCTGAGGGGCAAAGGCATCGGTAGGGTTATTCGTTAAAAACCTCAGGCTGGTTCCTCTCGAAAACAATATCTGTCAATAACAACACAGCGCTCACTTTGAAAAAACCCGTTGACTCCTTACATCCAGGAAACTAAGCTACAAGCATCTTGCACCCGAAACCAACACAATGTTGACTCAACCCAAGCTATCACACAAAATTAAGGAAAATTACTGGCAGTTAGGAGGTGAATTACATGTTGAAGGGGTTCAAAGAATTTGTGTTGCGGGGCAATATCCTGGATCTCGCCATTGCAGTAATTATCGGAACTGCCTTTAACAAAGTAGTTGGTTCCCTGGTACAGGACGTGTTAATGCCTTTCATAAGTATTGTGGCAGGAAAGGTGCCGGATTTTTCCTCCTGGAAACTGGGAATAATCAATATCGGCAGTTTCCTGAACGCTACCATTAACTTCCTGATAATAGCCCTGGTCATCTATTTCTTTATCGTTACTCCCTTTAATACCCTTAAGAAAATGAGGACTGGGGAAAACAAAACCCCACCTCCTCCACCAGAGCCAAGTGAAGAAGTGAAGCTCCTAAGAGAAATGGTAGATCTGCTCAAAGACCTGAAATCCAAAGAGAACTGAAAACTTTGGTGGCTTTCACACCACGTAATACTGAATATTCATTCGCTCCAGAGCTTGAAGGTACTCCCTGGGGATACCGCTGTCGGTTATTACAATATCCATCTCTTTCAAATCAGCAAAATAGGCAGCAGTAACTTTGCCAAATTTTGAAGAATCTACAAGCAAAATTTTGGTGTCCGAGTAATCAATAATTGCTCTTTTGGTCTGCACTTCGTAAAAATTGGCACAGGTAATCCCCAGCTTTTCATCAACCCCAGCTGCTGAAACAAAGGCTTTGTTAGCTCTAACTCTCCTGATGAGCTCAATTCCTTCCAGGCTCTCAAACATCAGGCTGTTTTCATGAAAATAGCCGCCTGGAAAAATTATCTGACTTCCTTTGTTGTGCTGATAAACACCAAGCAGGATGTTAAGACAGTAACAAACAATGGTAAGCCGCATGTTTTGGGGAATAAATCGGGGAAGATGTTCCGTTGTAGAACCAGTATCGATTATTATCGTGTCTTCCTCTCTTACGAGTGAAGCGGCTTTCTGACAAATCTTTATTTTTTCCTTTATCATGTGAGATTTGGCCTTGGTAACTGTGTATTCTTCCTCGTTAAAGGGCGTGGATTCCCTGCGAATAACAGCGCCTCCAGGAATAAGCTTTAAAATACCCTCCTGCGCAAGTTCCTGGAGGTCCCTTCGGATGGTCATGCTCGACACGCCCAGGCGATTGGAAAGCTCTTTTATGCTGACAGTCCCTTCAAGGATAATTTGCTTACTAATGTAGTCCAGCCGCTCTCTCTTTTTCACTATCTTTCTTTGCCTCCTGAAAAGGAAAATTTATTTAAGTCAATATTAACAGATTTTTTTGCATCAGTGTTGCTTTTATAACAATATCCTCCAGAAAAATACACTCTTGTTACAGAACATTTAATTTTTAAAATTTTAACAACAATTACCACGCGTGTCAAAGTTTTCCAAAAAATAAGCTCTCTTGAGTATTCCAAGCTCCTCAGATTTATCTCTTCAACAGTTGACAACTCCAACACAAAGTTATATTATTATCGAAAAATGATAATTTATGTACAAACACTATGGGCTCAACTGCAAAAATGCCCCGGGAGGTGATGCAAAAAGAAGAAAACAACAAAAGAAAGTGTTAAAAGTTTGGTCTTAGGTAACCACAGTGTGTCCTGTTGTTCACAAATTTCCAGGAAAAGGAGGATGATTTAGAGTGAAGAAAGCGGTAGTAGGATTAATGGTAGGTATTTTCCTGCTGGTAATAGCAGGAAGTATGAGTATTGGGTTCGCGAAAGACTTCAAAATCGGATTCGCTCATGTTGCCCTAAACTGTCCATATTACTTGGCTATGAAGGCAACGGCTGAAGAAAAGGCCAAAGAATACGGAGTAGGGTTGTTACTTTTAAACGCAGAAAATGATATTGAAAAACAAATAAAAGATGTCGAAACCATGCTTTTGGAGGGAGTGGACGCTCTTATTGTCAACCCAGTTACCGAGTACGGACTCCGTCCAGTAATCCAAAAAGCCAAACAGAAAAATATACCTATAGTAGTAATAGACAGGCCAATGTATGGAGACTACCTCGTTTACGTAGGCATAGACCAATGGAAAGCTGGAAGGCTTCAAGGAGAATTTATTGGCCAATTATTAAACGGCAAAGGAGAAATTGTTGAAATAGCTGGAGACCCTGGTTGTCCTGCAGGTAAAGGACGTGGTGGCGGTCTGAGAGAGGTTTTCTCAGAAAAATATCCAGATATAAAGATATTGGCTACATACATGGCTCACTACAACAAGGCTGAAGGCATGAAGGCTATGGAGGACGCGATAGCAGCTTTTGGTGATGAAATAGATTTAGTTTATGCACACAATGATGCAATGGCATTGGGCGCTTTGGATGCTCTAAGGGCGGCTGGAATGACGGATATCCCTGTTTGCGGCGTAGACGGTCAAAAAGAAGCCTACTTAGAGATAATGAAAGGAGAACAATACAAATCCACGGTGGTTAACAACCCTTCAGAAATAACTGCTGTTGCTTTCGATATACTGATGCAATACTTAGAAACAGGCCAGCTCCCTGAAGGAATTTCTGCTGGAGACAAAGTCATAACAGGTACTGTTTTGGTTACTAAAGAGAATGTAGAGCAATATTATGATCCGAACTCTATCTTTTGAAGTGACAAACAATAACAAGCTATTTTGACGAATTAATTTTTTAGTTAATTTCTTAGGAAGGCTTTCTTCGAAGAAAGCCTTCCTAAGAAATAGGAGGAAAGCGCTGTGACCAAACTACTCCGGAAAGAAACTACGATAAATCTTGCAAATAAAGCGGTTAGCGAATACAAAATATGGTTTGCTTTATTAGCTCTTCTTGTTGTTTTTTCAATAATTTCACCTACCTTCAGAAGCGTAGAAAATTTCCAAAACCTATTTAACCAACAAGCTACATTAGGTATAGCAACAATTGGAATGGCCACTGTAATACTCACGGGGGGAATTGATCTTTCTGTTGGAGCTGTAATGGCCTTTTCGGGAGTGTATTACTCAAACCTAATCAGAGGATATTTGTTTACGTACATGCCTCCGTTTATGAAAGTTTACGAAGAAGCCGGGAAAATTAGCCCCATTTTCCCAGAACCATTTTCCCTTTGTTTAGCTATAGCAATAGCAAGTCTTATAGGCGTTGTAAATGGTTTCGCAGTGTCTAAATTTAGAGCACCGGCATTCGTAGTAACAGTAAGCACTATGATGCTAAGTAGGGGTATTGCTTATTCTATGACTTCTGGGCAACCCATCTTTTCGGTGCCTGAATATCTTATAAACATCGGCTTTAGGAGTTTTCTCGGCATCCCGTTTTTGGCTATTATCTGGTTTCTCTTGGTCGTGGTAATCTGGCTCTTTTTAAAATACTCTGCTACAGGACGCAACATATACGTTGTAGGTGGCAACATTGAAGCAGCAAAGCTTACAGGAATTAATATTGCCAAAACCGTCATCTTTAGCTACTGGCTCTCGAGCATTTTGGCTTCATTTTCAGGGATACTTCTAGTTGGCAGGATGGCTTCTGCAGATCCAAGGGTTGCATCAACAACAATGTTAGACGCAATTGCTGCCGCGGTAATAGCTGGTTTCAGCTTGCAAGGCGGTAAGGGAAATTTATTAAATACTATAGCAGGCGTGTTGTTCATTGGCCTAATAATAAACTTCTTGAGTATTCTGGGTATAGAATTTTACACCCAGCAAGTTATCAAAGGATTGATCATAATCCTAATGGTAGCCATTCAAACGGTTAGCGAAAGAGGAGGACTTTCAATGTTTAGGAGTCTCTCCATAAAGCGTGCCAATCCTTGAACCCCCCAAATAGATTGTTATTTTCTTTCTGTTCCTATCAAATACAAAAACACAGGAAAGGAAATTTGCGATGAAGGGCGTCATAGCTATTGATGTAGGAACGCAAAGCTTGAGGGCTAATTTGTACGATATTGAAGGTCGTTTGCTGTGGTCTTCCCAAAAAACCTATGAAACAAAGTTTCCTGTCCCCGGTTGGGCAGAACAAAATCCAAATGATTGGTGGGAAGCATTACGCCTTTGTGTCAGAGAGGCTGTCAAGATGTGTCCACATATTTCAGTTAAAGCAATAGCAATAGATGCGACCTCGAGCACCGTTTTGGCAGTAGGTTCCAACGGTGAACCCTTAACCAATGCTATCCTTTGGATGGATATAAGAGCATCCGAACAAGCCAAGAAGATAAACGCAACAAACCATCCCATCCTCTCCTGGTGCGGCAAACAGGTTTCTCCAGAATGGTTTTTACCAAAGCTACTCTGGATCAAAGAACACCTGCCAGAAATATACCGTAAGGCCTATTTAATTGTAGAAGCTTTAGACTGGCTAAATTATAAACTAACCGGCAAATGGGTAGCTTCGCAATGTAATGCCTCGTGCAAATGGAACTATTTGCCTGGCGAGGGTTGGTCTATTGATTTTCTTGAAGCAATTGGTGTTCCAGAGTTGGTAGAAAAAATTCCCTCTCAGATATTACCGGTGGGTAGCGTGATAGGCAATATTAAAAAAGACGTGGCTCATGACATAGGCTGTGAAGAAAGCGTTCTTATAGTTCAAGGAGGCATTGATGCCCATATTGCCACTATAGGTCTTGGTAGCTTTGGAGAAAGAGAGGGCTCTCTGATTTTGGGTTCCTCCTCAGTCCTTTTGGTTAATGCTAGGCTTCAAAAGACTTTGGAGGGTTTTTGGGGGCCTTACAAAGACCCTATACATAAAGGGCTAAGCCTAATTGAAGGAGGGCAAACCTCCAGCGGGTCTATCATAGACTGGTTCATCAAAAAAGTTGCAAAACACTATTCTATTAAAGCAAAGGCTACTAAGCTGAATCCCTACGAATGGTTGGACGATGAAGCATCTAAAGTTCCTCCTGGCTCTGAAGGATTAATTGTTTTGGACCATTGGCAAGGCAATAGAACGCCGTACAAAGATCCCTACTCCCGAGGAATAATTTGGGGATTGAGCCTAAACCACGAAGCCTCACATATTGGTAGAGCAATTTACGAAGGGATAGCTTTTGGGATCAGACTGCTATTCGATCATCTTGAAAAAGCGGGAATTGGCATAAAAAATCTCAAAGTTTGTGGTGGAGGAACCAGGAGTAAATTGTGGTTACAAATATTGTCCGATATATGCGAGAAAGAAATGTGGGTAACTCAGGAAAATGCATCTCTATTGGGAGGCGCCATCCTTGCTGCTACAGGGGCCTCCCTTTTCCCATCAATAGTTGAAGCTTTTGCAGCAATGAAGCCTAACCTAAAAGTAATAAAACCTGTCAAAGATTTCTCTGAATACCTTGCAAATTATGAGTTATATCAGAAATTATACGTCGCCACTAAGCCTTTAAGGAGGTAGAAATGTGAGTAAAACAACAAAACCCATAATAGAGGTTCGGTCTGTATCCAAAAGCTTTCCCGGAGTACAAGCCTTAAAAGCAGTTGACTTCGAACTTTATCCAGGTGAAGTCCATTGCTTGGTAGGAGCAAATGGGGCCGGAAAATCAACATTGGTCAAAATACTCAGCGGTATTTATAAAAAAGACGAAGGCAAAATCTATTACAAAGGACAAGAAATTGAAATATCCTCCCCTCGAGAAGCCAAGAACCTTGGTATTGTTACCGTCTTCCAAGAACTAGATATAGTGCCACACCTTACAATTGCCGAAAATGTCTTTTTGGGAAACTACCCTAGAAACACTATTTTAAAAACTATAAATTATAAAGAATTGTATGCCAGGGCTGCAGCTCTCTTGAGATCGCTTGGAGAGGACGTAAACCCATTCCTTCTAGCTGGTGAAGTTAGCGCGGCAATACAACAAATGGTTGTAATAGCAAGAGCTCTTGTTTTTAAAGCAGAAGCTATAATTCTGGATGAGCCCACAGCCGTACTCACTGTAGAAGAACAGAAAAAGTTGTTCAATATTGTTCACGACCTTCGTAGCAAGGGAGTAGGGGTTATTTATATATCTCACAGGTTAGAAGAAATCTTAGAAATTGGCGATAGGGTCACAGTTTTTAGGGATGGCAAAAAAATATCGACTCGTAAGATAAAGGAAGTTGACTTAAACCAGATAATAAAAGATATGACAGGAGAAGACCAGAAGGAGTCTCTTGATACAAAGCATTTTGTTACTATTTCAAAACCCTCAGAAGAAGAAAGAAACAAAAGCAAAGTTCTCCTTGAAATAGAAAATTTATGTAGTGAATTTACCAAGCCAAAGCTTGAAAATGTATCGTTAAAAATTTTGAAAGGAGAAATAATAGGGATTTTTGGCTTTGTGGGATCTGGGAGAACGGAGTTAGCAAAATGTTTAAGCGGACATATCCCTTTGTCTTCAGGTGAAATCCGCCTTGAAGACACACCAATAAAGTTAAATTCGCCATGGGAAGCAACAGAGATTGGAATAGCCATGGCCCCAGAAGAAAGAAAAACCCAAGGCTTGTTTTTAAACCATAGTGTTCTGTTTAATTTTGCATTGCCTCTTTTAAGAAAAAAACAAAGAAAATTTGGCGTTATAAACTGGAAAGAGATGGAAAAGCCTTGCAGAGCCTTTGTTGAAGAATTAGAAATAAAAACACCGTCCTTATATCAAATAATACGATACCTTAGTGGTGGCAACCAGCAAAAAGTTATCTTGGCAAGGTGGCTGGCCTATAATTGTAAATTGCTTATCTTAGATGAACCCACACGCGGTATTGATGTGATGGGAAAGAAAGAAATAATGAACCTTGTAAAGAGTAAGGCCAGGGAGGGCATAAGTTTTATAATTATCTCTTCAGAAGCCGAAGAACTAATGGAAATGTGTGACAGGATAGCAGTTCTTTTTAGGGGGAAGCTTATGGGCGTCACAAATCCTAAAGAGCATAAAGTGACAGATTTATTGAAATTAGCAAGTGGTGTCCGTTAAAAACTTGGTTTTTGGCAAAAACCAATACTGTGTAACTCGAGCTAGTCTTATTAGAGATCGATTAAACGATGGACTTTAGAAAACTTCAACAAAGGTTGAACTTTTGCCTAAACAAATTCCAAAAACAACAGGAGGTTTTAAGCAATGTTAAGGCGAGAACCAGCAATAAACAAAATAATGGCAAAAAGTAACAAAACGCAAATCTATAACAACATGCTTAATGTATACGGTGCCCACATTACACTGCTCTTCTTGTTTTGTCTTTTTGCTCTTTTGTCTCCCGCTTTTATTTCTCTAAGAAACTTGGAAAATTTATTAACACAAAGCAGTTTTATCGGTATCCTGGCCTTAGGGCTCTTGTTTGTGGTTATCTCTGGAGGAATAGATTTATCCATTGCTTCAATTTTTGCTTTATCTTCAACACTGTGTGCTCTCTGGCAACATCACGGAATATATTTAGGATATGTTGAAGAGCTATCTTTTCTTTTTCCAATCTACTTAATTTTTCCAGCTTGTATTCTCATAGGAGCCGGCATAGGCTTGTTTAACGGCATTATAATAACAAAGTTTCACGTTCCAGACTTTATAGCCACATTAGGAACCATGATAACAATAAGGGCACTATCTTTTTCCGTAACCGGAGGCCAAACTGTATTTGGCGTTTCTGAAGGAACCAAATTCTTAGGCAGAGGATCGATAGGCTGGATTCCTTTTCCAGTTCTTGTGTGGATAATCTTAGCCATTTTAAGTCAAATACTTCTTAAATATACTGCTTTTGGATCCGAACTCTTTGCCATTGGCGAAAGCGAAGAAGCAGCAAGGTTTTGTGGAGTCAAAATAGGGCGCGATAAAATTATGGCCTACGTGCTTTCAGGAGCATTTGCAGCATTTGCCGGACTACTAATGACAGGAAGACTTGACAGTGGAGAACCCAGAGTTGGTGACGGATACGAGTTACTCGCAATTGCAGCTGTAGTGATAGGTGGTGCACCACTTACGGGGGGGAGAGGCAACGCAATAGACACCTTAAGTGGCGTTCTGGTGCTTGGTATTATATCCAACATTTTAAATTTGCTAGGAATTCACCCTTATCCCCAAATGATCTTCAATTCACTTATTTTACTTGCTGCGGTAATTTTAAGAAGTTATCTCAATAGGCAAGAATTATAAATCTCTTCTTTAGAAAGGAGCGTTAGCAAGTCATGGCCCAAAAAATGAAAGCAGTTCGTCTTCATGCCCCGGGAGACCTTCGAGTAGAAGAGGTAGAAATACCTGCTCCAGGAGATAATCAAGTCCTGGTCAAAGTGCGGGCAGTCGGTGTCTGTGGTTCAGACCCCGGGCGAGTCATGAAAAAGGGTACCTACTCTTACCCCACCATCATTGGGCACGAATTCGCCGGAGAAATTGCTGAAGTGGGAGACAAAGTGAAAGGGTTTAAGTCTGGTGACAGAGTAACGGTAGCGCCACTTATTCCCTGTGGTACATGTGATTACTGCAAAACCGGCAAATACAATCTCTGCGATAACTACAGTTATTATGGTTCGCGCACTGACGGCGCAATGGCAGAATACGTGGTGGTAGAAGAATGCGACCTTTTGAAGTTGCCTGACCAGGTAGACTTTGAATCTGGAGCCTGCACCGATCCTGCTTCGATTGCTCTCCACGCAATGCTTAAATCAGGTATGAAAGTCGGAGACAACGTTGCCGTTCTGGGAGTCGGCCCTATTGGCCTTTTTGCAGTGCAGTGGGCAAAAATTATGGGAGCGAAAACGGTATTTGCGGTAGATATTATGGATGAAAAGCTCCGGGTAGCAGAAGAAGTAGGTGCCGACTATTTAGTCAACGCCAAAAACACAGACCCGGTTAAGTTCATACTGGACAAAACTGGACGTGGAGTGCAGCGGGTAATCGAGCTGGCTGGATCCAAAATTACCCAGGAACAAAGCATACGCTTAGCGGATAAAGAAGGAACGATAGTCTTCTGTGGGATTTCCTACGATGACTTGGTCATACCTGCTTCTACTCTCGATGCTCTTCTCCGAAAAGAAGTCAGATTGGTCGGAGCTTGGAACTCGGTCTTTTCGCCTCTACCAGTAAATGAATGGGAGCTGTCCTTGCATTTCATGGCCAGAGGGGGGTTGCGCTGTAAACCTCTGATCAGTCACCGCTTCTCTTTAGACGAGGCACCAGAAGTGTTCCAGCGCATCTGGGCAAGAAGCGAATTTTTTAATAAAGTACTTTTCATCCCCAACTAAGCGGATCGGAGGCAGTTTTAATGAAAGCCGCAGTAATGGAAGCCATTGGAAGGTTGGTGGTCAAAGACGTTCCCCTACCAAAAGTAGAAAGGGGAGGAATGTTGATTGCTGTTAAAGCATGTGCTATTTGTGGTTCGGACGTGAGGACTATAAACTACGGCAGCTCTCATGTCCATCCCCCGCGTATCTTGGGACACGAAGTAGTGGGTACCATACTGGAACTTGGAGAAGGAGTTTCCGGATATAGCATTGGAGAAGCAGTAGCAGTAACTCCGGCTATTGGTTGTGGAAAATGCGACTACTGCAGGTCGGGGCACACCAACATGTGCCCCGACCTGGAAACCATAGGTTTTGAATTTGACGGTGGTTTTGCTGAAATAATGGCAGTGCCAGCCAAGGCAGTAGCTCAAGGTCACGTTAACAAGTTGCCCCCTGGGTTGAACTTTGAAAAGGCAGTGCTGGCTGAGCCCCTGGCTTGCTGTATAAACGGTCAGGAACCGCTTTCCATAGGTATAGGACAAAGCGTGGTAATAATAGGTGCAGGAACAATTGGCCTTTTTCATACTGAATTAGCATTCGTGAAGGGAGCGTCCCGGGTCTTCCTTGCCGATGTGGTACCAGAAAAACTCGAGTTGGCAGCCAGGCTTGGTAAAGACTTGATTCTTGTCAACAGCTCAAAAACGAATTTGGTAGAAAAGGTTCTTTCAGAAACTGACGGTCGTGGTGCAGATGTGGTTATTGTGGCCTGCCCAGTCGGCGAAGCTCAAAACCAGGCCCTGCAGATGGTAGCACGAAGGGGCCGAGTGAGCCTTTTTGGGGGCTTGCCTCCCGAAAAATCAACCGGATATTTGGACAGCAACCTCATTCATTACAAAGAAGTAGGTGTTTTTGGTGCTCACGCCTCCACAGCACCGCAGAACCGTCTTGCGCTCAGCTTGCTCGCTGGAGAAAAAATTGGTAAGGCTATTAACTACGTGACCCATGTCTTTCCCCTGGAAAAAATACATGACGGTCTAAACGTCATAAAAAGAGGGGAAGCTCTCAAAGTGGTTATCAAGCCCTGACCAAAAGCTTGGGGTTCAAAGGAGGTAAGGGGAGTGCAAAAAGATTACATTATGGCCATAGACCAGGGGACTACTGGTACCCGGGTTATTTTTGTCGACCACGAGGGTAACGTGGTTTCATCGGCCTACCGGGAAATAAAGCAGATTTATCCCCACCCTGGTTGGGTGGAACACGACCCCATGGAATACTGGGAAACCACCTTGATTTGTGCAGAAGAAGCTATGAAAAAAGCGAAGATTGAGCCCTCACAAATCGCTGGAATCGGCATAACCAATCAGCGTGAAACCACTGTAATCTGGGAAAAAGGAACTGGAAAGCCCATCCACAACGCGATTGTCTGGCAGTGTCGCAGAACTGCACCTCTCTGCGAAGAACTTAAGGCTCGGGGGTTCGAAGAAAAAGTTCGCCAAAAGACGGGCTTGACCATTGATGCCTATTTCTCAGCCACCAAAATAAAGTGGATTTTAGACAAGGTCCCGGGAGCAAAGGAACGTGCCAGGCAAGGAGAACTCCAGATGGGTTGCATTGACTCCTGGCTAATGTGGAAGTTAAGCGGTGGTTCTGCTCATGTCACCGATTATTCAAACGCTTCCCGTACCATGCTCTTCAACGTACAGACTTTGGATTGGGACCAGGAATTGCTCGACGCCTTAGAAATCCCTCGGGAGATTCTCCCTCAACCCAAACCCTCAAGTGGAACTATGGCCACAACCAGCAAACAAGTATTCTGGGGAGAAGAAATACCCATCGCTGGAGTGGCGGGAGACCAGCATGCAGCCCTTTTCGGACAGGCTTGCTTCAAACCCGGAATGGCCAAAAATACTTACGGTACTGCTCTGGATATGATGATGAATATCGGAGAAAAGTTTGTTCTTTCACAAAACGGATTACTTTCGGACCTGGCCTGGGGAATCGAGGGAAAAGTAGAGTATGCACTTGAAGGAGTGGTCTTCATCGGGGGAGCTGCCATACAATGGTTGAGAGACGGCTTGAAAATCATTGAAAACGCTGCTCAAAGCGAGGCCATGGCCCAAGCAGTTCCAGATACCGGGGACGTTTATTTTGTACCAGCCTTCACAGGCGTAGGAGCACCTTATTGGGATATGTATGCCCGTGGGCTGATTATCGGTATCACCCGGGGCACCACTCGTGAACATATAGTACGTGCCGCTCTTGAGTCCATGGCTTATCAAACCAGAGACGTGCTGGAAGCAATGGTGGCTGACTCAGGGCAAAAGCTGGAATCCCTTCGGGTGGATGGAGGAGCGGTCAAAAACAATTTCTTGATGCAATTCCAGGCTGATATCCTGGGGGTGCCAGTAGTAAGACCAGTGGTAACCGAAATGGCCGCTATGGGTGCGGCCTATCTCGCCGGGCTGGGAGTGGGTTTTTGGAAAAGCCGCGAAGAAATTTCCTCTCAGTGGAAAATTGATAGAGTTTTTGAACCGCAAATGGAACCTGCACGACGGGAAGAACTCTACGCCAGATGGAAAAAAGCCGTTGAGCGAGCCAGAGAGTGGGCACTATAATTCTTCCCTAATTAAATAATAAAGGACAGGGGTGCTAACATGGGAGAAAAGAAACTCCAGGGCAAGGTAGCCCTGATTACCGGCGGAGCTTCTGGCATAGGTGAAGCCACAGCCAAACTATTTGCCGCTCAGGGATGTAAAGTGGCCCTGGTGGACATCAATGGAGAGCGACTAAAAAAAGTTGCAGAAGAAATAGCTAAAGACGGAGGAGAATGTATATAAATTTGTGCCGATGTAACCGTGGAAGAGGAAGTAATCAATTTCTTTCAAGCAGTAGTCCAAACCTGGGGCAAGCTCGATATCCTGGTAAACAGCGCTGGCCGCGACTCCCTCTCTCCTCCAGTAAGCGAGGTTACCCTTGAAGAATGGAACAAAACCATATCCGTTAACCTCACCGGTGTTTTTCTATGTTGTAGAGAAGCCTTCAAAATTATGGAAAAACAACCTACAGGGGGGAGAATTATTAATCTCGGTTCTACTTCGGCCAAGCTTGCTTCAAGTCCAGGACATAGCCCATATCGAGCTTCAAAACATGGTATGATGGGATTTAGCGAAAACATACTGCTTGAGGGAGCAGAGAAAAATATCGCTGTAACGGTAATAAACCCCTCTCACGTAAAAACACCCATGACAGAAGTAATCGACAAGGGCATATACGCAGAAAACCTGCCAGCGTACCTCGAAGGCTGGTTGGACGAAAAAGAAAAGAAAGAAGGTATATATGCAAGTTGTATCGACGTTAAATATGTTGCAGAAATCATCCTTTACATTGCCACCCTTCCCCCAGAGGTAACCATTCCCCAGTTCTCTGTTTATCCTACCTATAAAGCCCATCGCTACGGCATGAGAGCCTGAAAAGCGAGTAGGGTTGTTTGATCGGATGTAATGGGAAACTAACAAAGGCAAAGAAACAAAAAATGCCCCGGGAAATTCCGGGGCATGGTAATTCGCCGTTCAAGACTGATTAGCCAGTCAGATTTCTAACCAAGCCTTCTAACGTGAACCGCCTGGGGACCCTTAGCTCTCTGCTCAACCTCGAACTCGACCCGTTCCCCATCGATGAGAGTTTTGAAGCCATCGCCTTCTACTGCCGAGTAGTGCACGAAAACATCTCCGCCCTCGCTCGATTCGATGAATCCATAGCCTTTCTGGGCGTTAAACCACTTAACTGTACCTTGTGCCATTAAACAAACCTCCTGAATGTTAACTATCTACGCCTGCAGGACGTGTTGACACACTATATCACGCAAAATAAGTAATGTCAAATATTTTTTTGAACCAATTTTTTAAAAATTTTATACGCATCAGCTAATGGAAAACGAGCAGATTGGAAAGCAGAAAATGCACCATCACACCCACCAGTACAGAAAAACCGATGTTTCGCCACTTGTAGTACGAAAGGTACACCCCAGAAAGAGCTACCAAGCCAATTAAAACCCGGTCAAAAATTACAGGCAACTCCAAAAAAGTGATTACCAGTAAAGCAGAAAGCAAAGCTGTAACTACGTAATCGAGAACCTTTCCCGACAAAAAGGGAATTTCCCTGTCTTTTAAAAACAAAACTGGCAGTAATCGCAAAAGATAGGTTCCCAAAGCAACAACACCAATCACCAGATATTCCTTTGTCAAGCAGTTTCCCTCCTTCGGTTTTCAACATATACTGCAAAAAGCGGCCCCACGAAAGACGCTGCAATTATTCCCCAGGAAGTATATCCCAAAAGATGGAATATTAGGGCAACAATTCCTCCAGCAATCGCAGACCAGAAATTACCATCCCCAAAACCTTTAATTCGAGGAATAAGGAGCACTAAGAAAAGACCAGCCAAAGAGAAAACCATTGATGAGGTTAAAAGTCCTTCGCGAAACAAAAATCTACCACCGAAAACCCCGACCGCGGTGCCAGCCACCCAGGAAAAATAGGCTCCCAACTGAACTCCCCACAAAAACCGCTCACTGTTCATCTCTTGAGCAACGACAAAAACTTCATCGGTGAGTCCAAAAGCGGTCACCAGAGGGTACCTGATTCTGACTCTTCGGGTCATTATCACACCATAAACGACGTGACGCAGATTTAAAAGAAGCGGTATGAGTAAGCTCCAAAGCAAACCATAAGAAAGAGTTGAAAGTAGAGCAAATTGGCTTGCCCCGGCAAAAATGAACATCGAGGCACTTAAGGCCTCAAAGGGGTTGAAACCGGAACCCACAGCCAAAACACCAAAGGTTGCTCCAGCAGGAAAGTAACCCAGGGCTATGGAGCAACTGGTTACCAGTCCTCTTCTGAAAGAATTCATTCCCAACCACCCTTTAAAGACCGGCTGCTATCAGCTCTAATCAGTTTAACACGGCACATCTTCTCTGGGTGCAAAGATTCATTCTAATTTTAGTAGCGTAAATCCTCTTTTAAAAAACAACGCCAGGGTGTTTCAATTCACGATAGAATAGTTGAGAGCAATAAAATAGGAAAAGGTGATCCTTTATGAAATTCAGCTTAAACGGCGAGTGGAAGATTTACGATTCTGAAGGAGAGTACCTCCTTCAGGGCAACGTGCCCGGAGTGGTGCAGCAGTCTCTTTTTGAGGCGGGCTTTTTTCCCCACCCCTATCAGGGTACAAACGAGATATATTTCAGGAAACTTGAGAACAAAGACTGGATTTACGAAAAAAACTTTGATTTCCAGGAAAAAATAATGGCGGAAGAAGAAATAGAATTGGTCTTCGAGGGTATAGACACACTTTCTGATGTGTATCTGAACGAAGTCTTTCTGGGGTCTACCCAGAATATGTTCATGGAATATCGCTTTAATATCAAAAACGTTCTCAAACTGGGACAAAATAAAATTCGGGTCCACATTAAGTCACCGGTGAGAATCCCCAAAATACTGGAGCAAAACTATGGGAAGCTGGGAGGCCCGGAAGAAAGCATCCGTGGTTACATCCGTAAGGCTCAGTACTCCTACGGTTGGGATTGGGGAATCAGGCTCCCTACCTCGGGTATTTTTAAACCAGTATACCTTGAAAAGTATTCCCACTTTCGCCTTTCCGACTGTACTGCCTACCTTTTAAGTTATGACCGTCAAGGTGCCCTCATTGTAGTCCAGGGATTCCTGAAAGGTAACACTCAAGGTGCTTTAAATGCATTTAGTGTCGAAGTGCTCGTAAACGGCGAAAAGAAAGGAGAGTTTAAACCCTTTACAAAAAACCAAGAAACGCAATTCTCGGGAATCATAACCGAAAAAGAGGTACATCTCTGGTACCCCCGAGGACTGGGCAAGCCTCACCTTTACCACTTTGCTTTTATTTTAAAAAAAGAGGGGCAGGAAATTTATCGGGAAGAAAAGAAAATAGGCCTTCGCACGGTAAAGCTGGTAAGAGAAAAAGACTCCCAGGGTGAAAGTTTTATCTTCGAAATAAACGGAAAACGGGTATTTGCTAAAGGAGCTAACTGGATTCCCGCCGAACATATCCTCCCCTCCCTCCGTGAAGAAGATTACCGTAAACTACTCAGGATGGCCTATCAAGCTAACATCAACATGCTTCGGGTTTGGGGAGGAGGAATTTACGAACACGAGGTTTTCTATTCTACTTGCGATGAGCTGGGCATCATGGTTTGGCAAGACTTCATGTTTGCCTGCCTCGAGTATCCAGATCATCTCCCCTGGTTCCGAGAACTCTGCAATCAGGAAATAAAAAGTGTAGTGCGTCGCCTACGCTGGCATCCTGCAATAGTAATCTGGTGTGGCAACAACGAGAACAACTGGGGATTTGAGGAATGGGGAACTATGAACCGCAAGGTAGACGGAATAAACCTCGGTAATCGGTTATATCTCTTTGATTTTCCAGCCATTTGTTCCCAGGAAGATCCCACCCGACCCTACTGGCCAGGAAGCCCTTATGGAGAAGACCGAGCTAATAGCACTCATAGTGGGGACCATCACGCCTGGGAAGTTTGGAGCAAATGGCAAAACTATGAATACTATACACAAAACGATGGGCGTTTTATCAGTGAGTTCGGCTTTCAAGCTTTTCCACACCGAAAAACAGTAGATTTCTTTGCCACCAGAAAGGAGCAAGATATTTTTCACCCAGTCATCATGGCTCACCAGAAACAAGAAGAAGGTATGGAAAGGATAGTGCGTTTCATCGTTTCACAATTCGGTCTCATTAAAGACTTCGACACCATACTTTACTTATCACAAATAAACCAGGCTGAAGCTATAAAATCTGGTGTCGAACACTGGCGTTCGAGAAAATACTTGACCTCGGGAACACTCTTTTGGCAGTTCAACGATAGTTGGCCGGTAATAAGTTGGTCAGCAATAGATTACTTCGGTAGACCCAAAGCCTTGTACTACTATACAAAGCGCTTCTTTGCAGAGATTTTACCACTCATTAAATATCACAAGGCTTCCCGAAGAGCTGGAATTTTTGTGGTCAGCGATTATCAAGAACTCTTACCCGCAACCCTGGAATTTTCGGTATTTACAACTTCTGGAGCTCAGGTAATACACAGGGAGTATCACATAACCTTACCCAGAGACGGGGTTTTGCCAGTGGATGAATTCGAGGTCAGTGAACCCCAGAAATGGATTGCCTTTCTTCGAGTAAACGTGAAAGACAATATTTACTCAAACTACAAAACCTTCGCCCCATATCGGGACATGAAGCTGGAAGACCCGGGAATAAGTTTCGTACATCAAAATGGCATTTTACAACTCACCTCCGGGAAGAATCCAGCTCTTGGAGTGGAAATAATTACTGAAGACGACGAATTGCTTAGCGACAATTTCATTTTCTTAGAACCTGGAGAAAGTAAAGTAATCCCTGTGAAGAGTAAAATTCACACTATCAAATCGATGTACGATTATTTAAATGGTTGAATTACTTGCTGGATAGTTATTAGAGGCTTTCGAATATTTTATCCACAGTTGTTGATAATTTGTGGATAACTTGCAAGAATGCGTATTTTATGGTTAAATGTAGGAGTCAAAACTGTTTACCCGTGCCACTTCAGCACAAAATAAACCAGAAAAAATCAGTATTAAGGCTATTTAGGTGGGTCTTGTGGATAATTTTGTGAATTAATCCTGAAAAGTGGGGGAATCATAAAAAATGACTCGTGAAAGTCTTAATAACTTGTGGAAAAGTGCTCTAAAAATTGTTGAAAAACAGCTCAGCGTCCCTGAGTTTAAGGCCTGGATAGAGCCAATCATACCAGTTGCCCTTGTGGATAGGAAATTAACCGTTGCCGTACCCACCGAGTTTTCGAAGGAAAAACTGGAAGCAAAATATCTGGAAACCATATTCCAGGCCCTGCAAGGGGTAATCGCCCAAATGGGAAATCGTGAAGCGTTATCCAACATCGAAGTAGTAGTAGACGGAAAGCTTTTCCCAGAAACCAGCGACAAAAGAACAACAACAGTAACGGGTAGTAACCAGGATTTCGAAAAACCTAACTTAAATCCTCGTTATACGTTCGAAAGTTTCGTGGTGGGAAATGGTAATAAATTTGCACACGCTGCAGCTTTTGCGGTAGCTGAGGGTCCCGCTCGTTCTTACAACCCGCTTTTTATCTATGGAGGAGTGGGGTTAGGTAAAACTCACCTCATGCACGCCATAGGCCATCATATCATTCGTAATAACCCAGAACTTCGAGTCGTATATGCGTCATCAGAGAAATTCACCAACGAACTCATTAACGCCATAAGAGACGATAAAACTGAGGAGTTTAGACAAAAGTATCGTAGCGTTGACGTACTATTAATAGACGATATCCAATTCTTAGCCGGTAAAGAGAGAACCCAGGAAGAGTTTTTTCATACCTTTAATGCTTTATACGAAGCCTTTAAGCAAATTGTACTTACCAGCGATAGGCCCCCAAAAGAGATACCCACCTTAGAAGATCGTCTTCGCTCTCGATTTGAATGGGGACTTATTGCTGACATTCAACCTCCGGATCTTGAAACTCGTATCGCAATCTTACGTAAAAAAGCGGAATTGGAAATGATTGAAGTTCCCGACGAAGTTATTTATTTTATAGCAGATAAAATTCCTTCTAACATCCGGGAACTGGAAGGAGCCCTGGTTAGAATAAAAGCCTTCTGTACTCTGAATCAGATAAGCCCTACTGTAGAAATAGCCCAGGAAATTTTAAAGGACATTATCCCCCGCAAGCATCCCAAAAAAATAAGTGTGGCAGCCATTCAGAAAGTGGTAGCTGAACACTTCAATATTAAGCCTTCAGCTATGAAGATGAAAAAAAGAACTAAGGAACTGGCTTATCCTCGCCAAATCGCCATGTATCTGGCAAGGGAGCTCACCGATCTTTCCCTTCCCTCCATAGGAAGTGAGTTTGGAGGAAGAGATCACACTACTGTTCTGCACGCTTTTGAAAAAATCAAAAGCGATATGGAAAGAAATCCACAACTTGCTCAAGAAATAAGTGGATTAATAGAAAAGATCAAGTCACTGGCAGAATAAAACACAGTTTATCTACAGCTCTTTTACAGTTTATTAATGGTTTATTAAAAAGCTGTATCCAAAGTCTAAAAGTCAGTTCAGGTACTTTTCCAGAAAATTTCGATTGCCTATTACTACTCCTTTTTTGTTATATTTTAAAGATAGTAGTAATAGGTAAGAGGAGTGATGGGAAAATATGAAAATCGAAATCTCTCGAGAGGAATTGAAAAAAGCGGTGGCTAAAGTATACAAAGGAGTATCCTCAAAACCGCCTCTACCTGTTCTCTCGGGTATCCTCATGGAGACAGTAGGTTCGGACCAAATTAAATTACTTGCTTCGGACCTGGAAATGGGCCTTTCTTTTGTTTGTAATGCGTCTGTGCTGGAAGAGGGAAGCGTGGTAGCTCCCGGAAAGGTTCTTTACAACCTTTCCAGACTTTTAAAGGATAAAGTGATTATTCAGGTTTCAGGGAACAACATTGAGTTGTCTTCTGGAAAAAGCTTTTATAAATTAAGTGGCTTTCCAGCTCAGGACTTTCCATTGTTCCCACCTTTTCCCGACGACGGTTATTATTTAATATCCGCAGAAAGACTGAAAGAGGCAGTTATGCAAACCAGCTTCGCAGTTTCTAAAGATGAAACGAGACCTCCTCTTACCGGTTTGCAATTTAACTTTACTGAAGGCTACCTTGAACTGGCAGCTACTGACGGCCATCGCTTAAGCATAAGCAGGGTGGGAACACTCGAATCAGGGAAGGAAACGCGAGTTATTGTGCCTCAGAAAGTGGCTATGGAGATTGTCCGTTTGGCAGAGGGAGAGATAAAGGTAGCACTTGGTGATGGAGACATTTTATTTGAAAGTGGAGAACTCACTCTTTTTTCGAGACTTATCGAGGGAGAATTTCCTGAGTACAAACAGGTTATTCCGGATAACTTCGTGGTTACGGTATTGGTTGATAGAGATGTGCTCCTTGAGGCCCTGGAGAGGGTTTCCGTTGTGGTTTCGGGGGAAATAGGAGTGGTGGATTTTGAGCTGAGCGATAAATCTCTCGTTTTATCCTGTGTTTCTCAGGATTGGGGAGTAGCTAAGGAGGAAATTCCAGCTGTTATAGACGGTCAGGGAATAAAAATTGCTTTCAACGTTAAATATCTCACCGATGCTTTGAGAGTGATCTCCTGGGAAAAAGTGTCCATAGGTATAAGTGGTGAATTATCTCCTACTATGATCTTCGGTGAAAAAGAAGATTTTCGATATGTGCTCATGCCAGTGACCACCCGTTTGGAAGAATAGCAAATAATGTATTTTGAAAGGCTTGCTCTTTTGAATTGGAGGAATATAGAGGACACGGAACTCACTTTTGGAAAGCGTTTTAACGTCTTTTGGGGGGGTAATGCTCAAGGAAAGAGTAATCTCTTAGAAGCTATTTTTTTCTTGGGACGAGGTTTCTCGCCTCGCGGGAACCGTAATGAAGATTTTATTCGCTGGGGAAAAGCTCAAGCTTATCTTGGCGCCACTATTAGAGACGGTGAGTTATTTTTTAAAAAAGAGGTTAAGATAGGACTTGAGGCGAGGGATTGGAGACTGGATAACCGGAAAGAGAAAAAGAGAGATTGTGTGGTAGGGTATTTCCCCGATGATTTGGAGATAATTTCTGGCAACCCTTTTAAGAGACGTCAGTTCTTGGATGAGGCTATTTCCTTTATTTCTCCAACTTATAGACTGCTTTTGAAGACTTACGGGGATATCCTTCAGCAAAGAAATTGTCTTCTCAAGCAACCACTTAATCGAGAGCTACTCGACGTATATACTGAAAAGATAGCAGAGGTGGGCTCCAGGATTGTAAAGGCTCGTTTAAAATATCTGGCCTTATTATCGCCTTTCTTTGAAAAATACCGCGAAAGGATAGAAGATAAGGCCAGTAAAGTTATTTTACGATATCGCACTTCAGGGTATGCCGTAAACGGGGAAATAGAAATTGGGGATGCTTTGTTTAAAGCTCTTGGAGATGCTCTTCCTCTTGACAGAGAAAGGGGTTTTACTTCCTGTGGTCCTCATCGCGATGACTTAGAGTTTATCAGAGAGAATAGAAACTTAAGGAGTTTTGCATCCTGGGGAGAACAGAAAACTCTCGCTTTAGCTCTACGCCTTGCTGAAGCGAGTGTGATAAAATCTACCAAGGGCTATGGTGTGGTGATTTTACTGGATGATGTTTTTTCTGACCTTGATGAAGAGAGAAGGCGGTTTCTACTTAGAGATGTTTTTCGAGAGGAGCAAGTGTTTATCACGACTACTGAGTTGCAGTGGAAAAAGCTTCTGCCTGAAGAAGAAACCTGGAGTTTCTATCTGGAGAGGGGTAGAGTGATAAAAGATGCCTGATGAGGAGGGCACCACTCGTTTTTTTTGTAAAGAACCTGTCTTGATTGGCAATATTTTAGAGGAAGTCCTTGAAAAGCAAGGTTTATCTGGTAAAGTTGCTATTTACCGTGCGGTTGGCAGCTTTCAGGACTTGTTCCCGGAAATAGCGTCTTTTTGTGAAGCACTGCGTTTTGTGAAGGGTACCCTCTACATAAGGGTTGCAGAACCAACCCGGGTGCTCGAGGTGAGAGGTCGGGAAGAGGAAATCAAGGAAAAATTTAAAAAAGAGGGAATTGTTGTTGATAGGTTGAAAATATTCTGTGGTTAATGAGGTGAAGCTGGTTCTATGAAGATGAATGCAGGAGATTCCCTATATAGCGCAGAAAAAATAAAAGTTTTGGAAGGACTGGACGCAGTAAGAAAGCGTCCAAGTATGTATATTGGCAACGTTGGGCTGGAAGGTTTGCACCATCTTATTTTCGAGGTGGTGGACAACAGTATTGACGAGGCGCTTGCTGGTTACTGTGATGAAATAAAGGTGATTCTCCATACCGACGGAAGCGTCACCGTGGCCGATAACGGTAGGGGTATTCCTACTGATATCCATCCCGAAGCTGGAAGACCAGCTGTTGAGGTGGTACTTACCAAACTTCATGCCGGTGGGAAGTTCGATAAGGGTGTATACCGGGTTTCTGGTGGTTTGCACGGAGTCGGTATTTCAGTTGTTAACGCCTTGTCAGAGTGGCTGGAAGTTGAAATTGCGCAAGCAGGAAAAATCTGGAAACAGAGATATAGAAGGGGTGTACCCATTGAAAACTTGAGACCAATTAGTGTCACCGATCATACAGGTACTAAAATTCGCTTTAAGCCAGACCCCGAGATTTTCCAGGACACGAATTTCCATTTCGATATTGTTGCTCAACGCCTTAAAGAGCTTGCCTTCTTGAATGAGGGCTTAACGATACAGCTCGTTGATGAACGCAGCGGTAAAGAGCGCAAATACCACTTTAAAGGTGGAATTAAATCGCTGGTGGAGCACCTGAATCGGGGTAAAAACACTATTCACCCAGAACCCATTTATTTTTCTGAAAACAAGGATGACATAAAGATAGAGGTGGCTCTCCAGTATAATGATGGCTATCTTGAAAATGTGCTCTCTTTCGCCAACAACATCCGCACGGCGGAAGGTGGTACCCACGTTGTAGGTTTTAAAACGGCCCTGACTCGGGTAATTAATGATTACATTGCCAGGTACGAATTAGTTAAAAATAAAGATGAGTACCCCAACGGCAGCGACGTAAGAGAGGGCTTATGTGCGGTAGTCAATATCTTACTTCCAGAACCCCAATTTGAAGGTCAAACCAAAACCAAACTGGGCAATGCAGAATTGAAGAGTTTAGTGGAAGAGACTACTATGCGGTTTTTGTCTACCTTTTTTGAGGAAAATCCGGGTATTGCACGCGCCATTGTGAATAAAGTTCTTCAGTCAGTCAGAGCTCGTCAGGCGGCTCGCAAGGCGCGAGAAATAGCCCGTAAAAAAAACAGTATTGAATCTACCAGTTTGCCCGGGAAGCTGGCTGACTGCGTTGAGAAGGACCCGTTAAAATCGGAAATATTTATTGTGGAAGGGGATTCTGCGGGTGGTTCAGCCAAACAGGGTAGGGACCGTCAGTTCCAGGCTATAATGCCCTTGCGAGGTAAGATTCTTAATGTGGAAAAAGCCAGTATGAGTCGGATACTGTCGAGCGAGGAAATTCGTAACATTGTGGCGGCACTGGGCTGCGGTTTGGGAGCTGATTTCTCGGAAAAAAAATTACGGTATCACAAAATCATCATTATGACTGATGCAGATGTTGATGGAGCGCATATCCGTACCCTGCTTTTAACCTTTTTTTACCGCTATATGAGGCCGCTCATTGAGGAGGGCTATATTTATATTGCTCTACCTCCGCTTTATAGGGTGCGGGAAGGGAAGAACGACTATTATGCTTACAGCGATCAGGAGTTGGAGTCTCTGTTGAAAAATTTGAAGGGAAAGAAATACTCTATCCAGCGCTACAAAGGTCTTGGAGAAATGAACCCCGAGCAGTTGTGGATGACTGCTATGAATCCTGAGACCAGAACTCTGAAAAAGGTTACTCTTGAGGACGCCCTGGAAGCGGAGGAAATCTTCAGTATTTTAATGGGAGACGCGGTCGATCCACGGCGCGAATTTATCCGGGAGCACGCTCGAGAAGTTGTTAATCTCGATATTTAGTTTTTGGGAGGCTTGCGATGTCTGAAGTGACCAACAATCGGGGAGAACGTATCGTAACAGTTGATATAAAAGATGAAATGCGAGAGGCCTACCTGAGTTACGCAATGAGCGTAATTGTGGGACGGGCTCTCCCAGATGTTCGAGATGGCTTGAAGCCAGTTCAGCGGCGCATACTTTATTCTATGTATGAAATGGGCCTTCGTTCCACTCAAGCTTACCGCAAGAGTGCTCGAGTGGTTGGTGATGTGCTTGGAAAGTACCACCCCCATGGGGACATGGCGGTCTATGATGCACTGGTGCGCATGGCGCAAGACTTCACCTTCCGATATCCCCTGGTCGATGGTCACGGTAATTTTGGTTCCATAGATGGAGACCCCCCGGCAGCAATGCGTTATACCGAAGTCAGGATGGCTTCCATTGCTGAAGAAATGTTGCGAGATATTGAGAAAGAAACCGTGGATTTCATGCCTAACTTCGATGAATCAGCACAGGAACCGGTTGTGCTTCCAGCTTCTTTCCCTCAGCTTTTGGCTAATGGTGCCTCAGGTATTGCTGTCGGGATGGCTACCAATATACCCCCTCACAATCTCTCAGAGCTTATAGATGGTGCTCTACTGCTCATTGACCGACCCCAGGCCAGCTGGAAAGACCTTTTGAAAGTTATACCCGGTCCGGATTTTCCTACCTATGGAAAAGTAATTGGAAGAAAAGGCATTAAGGATTACTTTCATACAGGTCGAGGGAAGCTGGTTATCCGGGGAGAGGCTGAGGTTGAAGAGATTGGCAAAGGTAAGAAGGCAATTGTTATCAAAGAGTTGCCCTACCAGGTGAATAAGGCAAGTCTGGTTGAACACATAGCCCGGCTTGTCCAGGAGAAGAAGCTAAATGATATAGGCGAGGTTCGCGATGAATCGGACCGTGAAGGAATACGTGTAGTCCTGGAGTTGAAAAAGGGAGCCAATCCTCAGTTCATTCTCAACTACCTCTACAAACACACTGCTTTGCAGGTTAGTTTTGGGGTTATTCTCCTTGCTTTAGTGAATGGTAGGCCCGAGGTAATGGGTATGGTAGAAGCCCTGCGCCACTTCATTGAACACCGCAAGGAGGTTGTCTTGCGCAGAAGCACTTTTGAACTGCGTCGGGCCGAAGAAAGAATTCACCTTGTAGAAGGGTTTTTGAAAGCGCTGGACATGATAGATATGGTAATTGAGACCATTCGCAGCTCCAGCAATGTGGAAGAGGCAAGGGAACGGTTGATGATCCGCTTTGGTTTCACTGAAAAGCAGGCTCAGGCAATTCTTGAAATGCGCCTTCAGAGACTGGTGGCTCTGGAAAGAGAAAAGTTGCAAAAAGAGCATCAGGAGCTCCTTCAAAAAATTCAGGAACTAAAGAAGATTCTTTCCGATCAACAGACTCTTTTCGAGGTGATTAAAAAGGAACTGCTTGAGATTAAGGAAAAGTTTGGGGATGCGAGAAGGACCAGGATTGTCGAAGAAGAGGAAACTATCGAAGAAATAGACCTGGTTCCCGAAGAAGATGTGGTGATTACCCTTACCCGGGATGGCTATGTTAAGAGAGTGGCCCTTGAGGCTTACCGTCGTCAGGGGAGAGGTGGTAAGGGTGTGTCGGCAATGAACATTAAAGAAGAAGATGTTGTGAGCCAGGTTGCAGTCTCTACCACCTTGCACCGAGTGCTTTTCTTTACCAGCAAAGGCAGGGCCTTTCAACTTCTGGCCTATCAGCTTCCGGAAGCAAGTCGTCAGGCTAAAGGAACGCATCTTGTTAATCTGCTTCCTCTGGAGGAAGGAGAGCGGGTGTTTTCCTTTTTGACACTCAAGGATTTCGGCGAAGCCCGTTATCTTTTTATGGTTACCAGCCGGGGAAAGGTAAAAAGATTGGACCTTCTGGAGCTGGTCTCCATAACTCGAAGGGGTATACGGGTGATCAAGCTTGACGAGGATGAAGAACTCTCTCGGGTTTTCCTGACTTCTGGCAGTGAGGAAATTTTTGTAGTTAGTGCAGGTGGTTACGCCATTCGCTTTCTGGAAGAAGAAGTGCGTTCCATGGGGCGCAGTGCTTCAGGTGTGCGGGGAATAACCCTGCGTAACGGTGATGAAGTAGTTGGTGCTTGTTCGCTCTCCGGGGCTCGTTTTGTACTTGTGGTTTCTGAACGGGGCATGGGTAAAAAGTTGGACCTTTCCGATTTCCCCTGCCATCATCGAGGTGGCAAGGGACTTAGGGTCATGAGGGTTAGCCAGCGCACGGGAAAAGTGGTGGATATTCTGCCCATCTGTGAAGAAGGCGATGTGTTGGTTTCCACCCAGAAAGGGATGCTTATCCGCATAAATAGCTTGGAGATACCCGTTCAAGGTAGAATTACCCAGGGTGTGCGTCTTATCAGGCTGGATCGAGGAGATTCCATTTCCTCGTTGGCGCTGGTGGAGAAAGAATGAGTAGGGTTCATGGTGGTCGGTTGTTTGAAGAAAGGGAGAAGCAGGGTTCTCTTTTTCTGGATTTTAGCGCCAGCATAAATCCCTGGGGGCCACCGTCGGTTCTTCGTAAAAACTGGTCCAAGATGTGGCAGTGGGTAAGTACCTATCCTCCACTGGATATTGAGCTGTTTCAGAACTGGATTGCCCAGATATACGGCTTTTCTGGAGAGACAATTCTTCCCTGTAATGGAGCTACACAGGGTATCTACCTTTTGGGGAGAATACTGGAAGGAAAAAGAGTAACTATTATCGAGCCTTGCTTTACTGAATATTCCCTTGCCTTTCGCTTGGGGGGTAAGGAAATAGAACACTTCTTTTATCTCGGCGATGAAGAAACGGAAGAAAGCTTGAAGTTACTCTTTACTACCCACCCGGATATCCTTATTATGGGTAATCCCACCAATCCGCTCGGTAACCCTTACCCGGAAGGTTTTTTAAAAGCTGTGTGGGAGTATGTTCTTGAGAAAGGGATTTTTCTGGTGGTGGACGAAGTCTTCCAGGAATTTATGAACGAAGAAACCTCTTTTTCTGGAAAAATTGCGGATTATCGGCGCCTTTTTGTGGTGCGTTCGCTAACCAAATACTTTTCCATTCCTGGATTAAGAGGAGGCTTTTTATTGACCCACCCCTCCAACGTGTACTCTCTTAAAGAGCATATCGAACCCTGGTCGGTTAATGCTGTCTTGGCTTCAGCGCTAAAAATTCTTTCCGAAAGCGATCTTTCAGCATTCAGGGAAACCACCATAAAGAACCTCAAAAAAGAAAAAGAATATCTTGAGGAGCACTGGAAAGCCTTTTCTGATGTTGTATTGCTCTATCCATCTCGGGTCAATTTCTATATGTTTCGGGTTTTGGACTCAAAGGCTGACCTTTATTCCTTTTTTTACCAGCGAGGGATGCTAATTAGAAGTCTCTCTGATTTCTGGGGTCTGGATAGGAATTTTTACCGAATTTCGCTGCGCACCCATTCTGAAAACAGGCGCTTTCTGGGAGCACTGGAGGAGTTCGTGGATGATCTCAGGAATTCTTGGTAGAAAAGTGCTTTTCATTGGTGGCGCAAGGAGCGGTAAAAGCTCTCTGGCTCAGCAGAGAGTGGAAGAAGCGAGCCCAAAGCGGGTTTACCTGGCAACAGGTGTGGTTACGGATCAAGAGATGGCAGAACGAATAGCTTTACACCGCAGGAGACGTTCCGAGAACTGGGAAACCTTTGAGGTTCCTTTTGGTTTTCAGGAGGTGGAGGATAGAGACTTCTCCGGATGTGGAGTATTGTTGGATTGTGTTACCTTCTTAGTGAGTAATTTGCTCCTTCGGGATAAGGAGCCGGAAGAAGTTTTTATGAGAGTTACTGAAGAACTGGAGGTGCTTTTTAGAAAGCAATCCCGGGAAGGCTTTTTTTTGGCCCTGGTCAGTAACGAAGTGGGTTGCGGGGTGGTTCCTGAGAATTTTTTGGGCAGGCAATTTAGGGATCTCCAGGGTAAGGTCAACCAGTGGTTGGCCCAGAAAGCTGACGAAGTCTTTTTGGTAGTTGCAGGAGTGCCGTGGAAACTAAAATAAGTCGCTTTGTTCGCTGGTTACGGCTGGTAAGAATTGCTGCTGGCTTTTTAACCATTTTGCCGCTGGCCAGGGAGAGCGACGAGCCAGAAGAAGTAGCACTATCCAGCGTTTTCTTTCCGCTGGTGGGTCTTTTAATCGGTGGTGGAGTATATGGTGTATTTTGGGGAACCCATTTTATCTTTGGTACTTCGTTTCTTCCCGCACTTCTGGCTTTAACCACCTGGATTCTGCTCACTAGAGGCTTGCATCTTGATGGTTTGGCTGATGTAGCGGATGCACTGGGGGCTCCAGTTTTTAGCAAGGAAGCACGAGAGCGCATTCTTAAAGATTCTTCCCTGGGCGTTTTTGGGACAGTAGCGCTTTTTCTAGTTCTAACTTTTAAGTTGTTTCTGTTATCGGAAACTAAGAGTGGGGAAGTAATAGTACTGGCTCCCTTGGCAGCCAGATTTTTTTTACTGGGGGTTATTTGCTTTGGTCGCTCCTTGCTTCGGGAGTCGGGGCTGGGAAGTATTTTTTTAAGTCAACCCCGAAGCACTGCTTTCTGGTTGTGGTTGATTCTGGTTGCTGTTGTGTCCATTCTTTTCGGTAACGTTTTGCTTTTTTTGAAAATTTGTTTCTGCTTTGTTATTATTTACTCATTCGTGAAGAGAGTTGCTCGAATGCTGGGCTTTTTAAATGGGGATGTGATGGGAACAGCGGTGGAACTGGGAGAGCTGCTTTTTCTTCTGATTGGGAGGATTTGATATGGTACGAGCTCTGAGTCCAGGTAGCATGGGAGAGCTTTTCCAGGGTTACCTCGAGGATACAGAGATTCTGGTTTCGCTGACCATTGCTCGTTATAGTGAGATGGAGGTTTTCTTGCAAGAGAAACCTTTTGGTCCCTGGCAGGAAGAGGAAAATAAAGAGTACACTCAGAGGTTGTGGAAAAGTGCCAGAGCCCTGGAGATAGCCCTGAGCGAATGGGGGTTTAAAGAGCTTCGGGGAAAAGTATCTTTTAAAAGACGGAAGGCACTGCCTGAGGGAAAGGGTTTTGCTTCCAGCACAGCAGATATCGCTGCTCTCTTGGGCGCACTTTCTGCACTTCTGAAAAGAAAGACTTCGGAAGAAGAGATAGCTCGGATTGCCCTGAGAGTGGAACCCACCGACAGCACCTTGTTCTCCGATTTTTGCGTTTTTGATCATATTTCTGGAAAGGTGGTTATTCGCTTTCCGGTGCCGGTGTATCTGGGAGTTGTAGTCTGCGAGCTTCCCGGTAAGGTGGAAACCGTGGAAGTGGACAGGACAAAACTGCGCAAAAACTGGCTTTATTTTGCCAAAGAAGTGCGAAGGGCTCTGGACATGATTCAAAGAGGTCTTGAAGAGGGAGATCTTTCTTTAATTGGTAGAGCTGCTACACTCAGTGGTTCTATCTTGCAGGAGGTAAACCGGGAAAGGCTTTTCGATCTTTTGCGAGAGGAGATGAAATATACTGGGGCGCTGGGTGTGAACAGAGCACATACTGGTAAAGCGGTAGGAGTGCTTTTTGATCGCCGGGTTTACTCTGATACGGAGATGCTTCGCAGGGTGAAAGAATGTCTTCAAAAAGAAGCGGTAAGCTGTTGGGTAACTGGAGCAGTGAGGGGAGGAGTAAGAATAATCAGGCCATGAAGGAAATATATCTTTTGCGACACGGAGATACTGAAGCAACAGAAAAGGGTTTTTTTGCGGGTTGGAGTGATATTCCGCTTTCTCCTAAGGGTGAGGAGAGAATCAAAAAATTACACCAGAGCTTGTTAAGAGGACTTTCTTTTGAGAGAGTGTTTTGCAGTCCCATGTTGAGAACCCATCAAACAGCTCGAATTCTGGTTCCAGATGACGACATCGACATTGTTCCCGAAATCAAAGAGCGTTCTTTTGGTTCCTGGGAGGGCAAGTCTTGGGCAGAGCTTGAAAAAGAGTATCCGGTAGAAGTAAAGGAGTGGAAAAAAGACCCCCTGGGTTTTACGCCGCCTGGAGGAGAAAGCTTCAAAACAGTGCTTTCCAGAGTAAGCTCTTTTTGGGATAAACTCCTGAAAATGAGAAATGGTCGCTACCTGCTGGTTACCCATGCTGGGGTTATTCGTTGTTTTCTGGTTAAAGCCATGAACATCGAGTTTGCGTCCACTTTTCATGTTTTGCTGGATCCCGGTGTTTTGGTGAAAATTGGGGTTAACCGCGAAGAATTTCCGAGAGTAGAATTGATTCAAAATAACGGTGTTTGAAGTGTTAGCCCTTTTACGTATGGTGGTGGGTTTTGTATTAGATTCATTCTTAGGGGACCCTTTTGGTCGCTGGCACCCTGTGGTTTGGGTGGGTAAGGCCATAGAGAAACTTGAACGCTTGCTTTTCCCTCAACACAGGAGCTTTCGCAAGGAATTCATACTGGGCTTTGTGGTAGTTTTTTTGCTGGTGGGTGGTACCGGCCTGGCTTATGGTTTTCTGGGTTGGTTTATGCGAAAAAATTTGCCGCTTGTTTACTGGATGGTAGAAATATATCTGGTTTTCTCTTTGCTCGCTTTCCGCTCGCTCTGGTTAAGTGGCAAAAAGGTTTTCCTGGCCCTTCAAAAGGGAAACCTGGAAGAGGCCAGGAAAAACCTTCGGAGCTTGGTGGGCAGAGATACTGAACACCTGGCAGAATGGGAAGTGGTCAGAGCTTGCGTTGAGTCTCTCGCCGAGAACTTCAACGATGCAGTAGTGGCTCCTCTTTTTTATGCTTCGCTCTTCGGAGGTTTGGGGATTCTCATTTACAAAGTGGTTAACACCCTTGATTCCATGCTGGGTTACCGGGATTTCCGCTATTTTTTCTTTGGTTTTGCTTCGGCACGCCTCGATGACCTATTGAATTTTATCCCTGCTCGTTTGAGTGCTCTGTTTCTGGGAATAGCTGCTTTGCTCTTGGGGAAATCGCCAAAGAGGGCTTTGACTACCGCTTTTCAATATGCCCGCTTTCATCCCAGTCCCAATGCAGGTTGGCCCGAGGCAGCCATGGCTGGTGCTCTTGGGGTGAGGCTGGGGGGCGTAAACTATTACCAGGGCAAGCGCGAGGAAAGGCCCTTTCTTGGAGAGGCCCTTCGGGAGCTTGTTCCGGAACGAATTGAGGAAGCCCTTTCTCTTTTGTGGTTGGGTAGCTGGTTTGCTTTGCTGGTTCTGGCTCTTTTTGCTTGGCGGGTCGGTTATCCCATTTTTGGTATTTAAACGGAGGGTGTACCCCTATGCACGAGCCGCAAAAGTATCGTCCTGCTTCACTAAAAAAACGAGTTTTGCTATCTGTTCTTATAAGTATAAGTAGTATTGTGATTATTTTTTCTGTTGGTTCCTTTTTCGAGGTACCACCTGAGATTGATTTTGCTCGTTTTCACTTTGGAGTTTACTTGGTGGGTTTTTTGTTGATGTTTGCTGCCTGGTTTCTGGATGGGTTAAGAGTCTTTCTGAGTGCTCGGGCCTGGAACAAAAGCATTCGCCTACAGGATGCGCTGAGTACGGTTCTTGCCGGATATTTCATGTCGACCATAACTCCCTTCAGTACCGGTGGTAGCCCGGCTCAAATGTATGTTCTTACCCGTGCAGGTATGAGCTGGGGGGAGGCAGGGAGTCTGGTGGTAATTTGTGGCATTCTGTATCAGGTTAGCCTCCTTCTTTTGCTTTTCTTGCTCATTTTTGCCTTTCATATCGGCTTTGTTCTGCAAGGAGTGCTGTTAAAGCTTTTGTATTCTTTTGTCATTTTCTATGCGGGTGTCATGGTGCTCCTTTTTTCTTTTTTGTATCGCCCTCAGATACTTTTCAGACTTACCGAGTGGGGCATAAATTTCGTTAAACGCCACTTTAGGAAAATTCGCTTTTCTGAAGAGAGTGTTCGAGAATGGGTGCACGAATTTTTTGAAGACTTTCGTAGGGGTTTCCGGATTCTCTTCTTTCAAAAGCCCCAGTATCTGGTCTGGAATATCGGCTGTTATATGGTGCAGTACACGCTTATTTTCTCCGTTGCTTATTTTGTGCTGGCAGCCATGGGCGTGAAGGCTGATTATTTACGGGTTCTGGGCACTCAGGCTCCTCTTTTTTACGTTTTTTCCTTTGTGCCTTCCCCGGGGGCAAGCGGAGGAGTGGAAGTTTCTATGGCTTCTGTTTTCGCTCGCTTTGTGGGTGCTTATCGGGTAGGCATGTTTGTTCTTTTGTGGAGAGCGGTAACCTTTTATCTCCCTATGGTAATTGGAGGGGTAACCTTCTTCCGGATCGTGCAGAGCGCAGGCGGGTATTCGGGTGAAAACGGAAAGCTTATCACCAAAAGGAGCGAAAACTATGCTCAGAAGCTCCCTGGAGAAAGAAATTCTTAAAGCGTTGCTTGTCTCTCGAGATTGGGTATCTGGTGAGGAACTTGCCAAACGCCTTTCTTTAAGCAGGGTAGCTATCTGGAAGGAAATGGAAAAGCTGAAATCCTGGGGATTCCCTGTAATATCTTCTCGCAAGGGATACAAATTGTTCGAATTGCCTGATGTTTTCTTCAGGGAATATCTTGAAGCTTATTTTTCAAGGTTTTCCTTTCCGGTGAGTGTTTTCTGCGAAGATCAAGTGGATTCTACCAATGAATGGGCCAAAAGAGAAGCCCTGCAAGGCGCACCGTCATGGAGCCTTTTTATAGCCGAGAGTCAAACCCGGGGCAAGGGAAGGAAAGGAAGGAGCTGGTTTTCGCTTCCTGGGAAAAGCCTGACTTTTTCCCTTTTGATCCGGCCGAATCTTTCTTTGTGGTCAGGTTTTACCTCTCTGCCTCTTGTCTGTGGGTTGGCAGTGAGTCTCGCTCTTGAAGAAGAAGGTCTGGAACCAGAAATTAAATGGCCCAACGATGTGTTGATTGATGGGAAGAAGGTGGCCGGGATACTGGTTGAGGGCGATTTCGAGGCCGAGGTTCTTAGATATGTGGTGATTGGTATCGGCCTTAATGTCAATCTATTGAGAGAAGATTTTCCGGAAGATTTGAGACTTACAGCAACTTCGCTTTTAGAAGTTTCTGGGAAGAGGCACCACCGGCTGTTTCTTTTGGAAAATTTGTTGAACAAGCTTTCAAAATGCCTGGAAGGCTGGAAAGGAGAAGCCAACCTTGCTTCCCTGTATCCAGAACTGAAGAAAAGACTGGCTACCCTGGGGAAAAGGGTGAAGATAGCGGTCTCGGACAAGGTCCTGGAAGGCTTGGCCGAAGATATTGACCTGGATGGCTCATTGTGGATTAATTCGGAGGGTGAAAGAAAAAAGATAAGTTGGGGCGAGCTGGTCACCTCTTGATTTTTGGTTAACTTAATGATATACATTGGTTAACCAAAATGGGGGTGAGACAGTGCACTTTCAGTCGCTGCGGTTAGCTCGCTGTGCTTTGGTGGTTGCTCTTTGTGTGGTATCCTCGCTTTTTTCTCGCTATGCTCAGGGAGTGGTTCCGTTCAGTGTTCTGCCTTTTGTTGTGGTTCTTTCTGGATGGTTGCTTCGGCCGCAAGAAGCATTCTGGTCTCTTTCGGCTTATGTCCTGTTAGGCCTTCTGGGGTTGCCAGTTTTTGCATCGCCGCCTTTCGGGGGTCCCACCTATTTGTTTAAACCTACTTTTGGTTTTCTGCTGGGTTTCGTCCTGGGAGCCTTTTTAATTTCCGCTTTGAAGGATAAGAAGCTTTTCAGAAAAAGCATACTGGGAGTAATTTTTCTTTCAGAGTTGGGGATGCTAATTATTTATCTTCCAGGTCTTTTTTACCTGTGGCTGGCTTTTTCTCTGTTTATGGGAAAGCCAATCGGCTTTAATCGAGTTTTGCAGGTAGGTTTTTATCCTTTTCTGGGTTTCGATGTTGTGAAAGCGTTCTTGGCAGGGATGTTGTTCTGGAAGACCAAGGGCCGGATAGCTGCTTAGATATTTTTTCTTTCCTCTTTAAAAGGGACTTGTTTTCAGGAAAGGTTTCTTAACTCCTTTGTAAAGCCAGCCTTTTTCGTTGAAAATACCTCGTTGGGGCTAAAGTTTTTGGAAGTCTGGCCGATATATATTAAAAAAGCGCGAGAAAGGAGGTTTCTTGGTTGAGAATAAAGACTAAGGTATCACTTTCTTTCTTTATCCTGGCTTTGCTGACGGCTTTTTGTGGGGGGTTTGCGATTTATTCTTTTATGGAGGTTGAAACCTCTTTGCAGGGAGTTCGTCAGGAAGTTCCTCTTTTAATGGTTGTTTCCCGCCTCAAGGATTTGATTGCCGAAAACCAGGCCTTGGTGGCGCTTTATCTGCAGGAGAAGGACCTGGACACCTTGGAATCGCTGGAGGAAGACTTTGCACGGGTGGACGATCGCTTTATGGCTTATTTCGAGGTTTTGCGCCTGGGCAGCGATTCCGAAGAATTTAAAAAGTCGGACTATTATACAATATGGCAACAGGAGAAATTCCCCTATCCCCTGCAAGCTATTCCTCAGGATAACCCTCTTTATCGCTCTATTCAAACCGCAAGGAGTGTTTACATCGAAAGCCGCATTACTTCACAAGATGTTCGGGAAGCCTGGCGAGAATGGCTCTCCATTCAGAGGGAACGAAGTATGGCTTCTTTGAGCATGGATGAACCCCTGGAGGTAATTACCAGGTTCATAAAGGCTGTAAGTGGTGCCGTGGAAAACTTGTCGGATCCCTTGCGCAACGTTTACTACCTCGCTTTCCGGTTTGCTGCAACCGGTGACCCCGAAGGGAGAATCGGTGCTTCTATTGACTCCTACCTGCAAGCCCTGGAAAGGGACCTTGCTAATTCTCCCATGCTTTCGGATGCTAAAAAAGAAGAGCTCACCGGCTTTATAGCTACCTTGGCCGAAAAGTGGAAGGGCTTACAATCAGCGATACGGGGGGAAGGGGATAGCAATGTGGATTCGGCATTTCTGGAGTTCTACCGGGCTTACAATAAAGCTTTTGATGTTTTGCAGGGACTGCGTCTGGATTCTTACATAGAAGAGCTCCAGTCACTTTCTGCGGGGTCCAAAAATTTCCTGATTCTTTCTGACCCGGACAAAAAGGAAAAGGAACGTAAAAAAGTCGAGGCCAGCTTAACCCTTCTGGATGGCTTTCTGCAAGGCACTTTCGCAGAAACTTATGCTCCCGGTTCAGTCGATACGGTGCTTAAAGAGCGCTGGAAGCCACTCAAGGAAGCCTGGCGCAAGGTAGTGCAAATGGATGGCTATCTCAGCTTGCTCGATAGCCAACTCGAAAATGCTCTGATGTCTTCAAAGGGTGCTCAGACCAAAATTAGCGAATCCATAGATTCTCTATACCAAACAGTGCTTGATAACTTCAACGGAGCGCTACTCTCGCTTCAGACAGTTAAAGACAGGATGAATCGGATTCTTTATTTCATAGTAGGGTTTGTGATTGTTCTGGCGATTTTGCTGGGGACATTGCTCACCCGAAGCATTATAAAGCCCTTGAACCGCGGAGTGGCCTTTGCCCAGGTTCTTGAAAAAGGAGATCTTACTCAAAACATTCAGGAAAAGCGTAAAGATGAAATGGGAATTCTTTTCCGTTCTCTCAACGCTGCTTCCTCGGCATTGCGGGAGTTTATGAGTGAGGTAGCCCAATCCGGACAGGAAATCATGAAGGCCATGGAAACCCTGGAACACAGCTCGGAAGAGATTTCCCACACTGGAGAACAGATTGCGCAGACCATTTCCCAAGTCGCTAAGGGTTCTGAAGAGCAGAGTCAGTCGCTGAGTGGAGTATCTCAGGATATGGAACGGCTGGTGGAGAAGGTTAAAGATATGGCCGCTCAACTTATGAGGCAATCCGAACAGGCTTCGCAAGCTCTGGATGAGGTGGACAGGGTGCTGGAGAGTGTCGGGTTGACTGGAGGCAATATTCAGGAAGTTAGAGAAGCCGCTTCACAGGCTTTCTCAGCTACCGAAAAAGGTCAGGGCACTCTGGAAGAAGTTGTCTCGGCTATGGAGGAAATTAAGGAATCAGTGAGTTCGGTTGGGAAAATTGTTGAAGAGCTGGGGCGAAGCTCTCGAGAAATTGGAAGTATTACAGATTTGATAACTGGCATAGCCGAAGAAACCAATCTTCTTGCTTTGAATGCAGCCATTGAGGCAGCCAGAGCTGGAGATGCTGGACGAGGTTTTGCCGTGGTGGCTGAAGAAGTGAGAAAACTGGCTGAAGAGTCTGCCCAGGCTGCGCAACGTATTGCCAAACTCATTTCTGAGGTTCAGAAGGAAGCCGAAAAGGCGGTGAAGTCCATGAATGAAAGTCAAGAAAGGGTAGAGAAAGGAAGCCAGGCTGTATCCAGCGTACAAGAAGCCTTTGGCGATATCTATAATACTAATCAGGTGGTAACCCGTGAAGTTGAAGCCATAGCTCAATCTTTCTCGAGAGTTGATGAATCGTCACGTCGCATTGCAGAAATCATTAAAGAAATGGCTTCTATTTCCAGGGACAGCTACTCAAAGACCCAGGAAATTGTAGCTCTGTCTCAGGAAGTTTTTGGAAACTTAAACGACGTAGCTTCGATTTCTGAAGAAAACGCAGCTTCTGCTGAAGAGGTGGCAGCTTCAGCAGAAGAACAAAACGCTGCGCTTCAGGAAATGAACAGAACCATTCAGGAGACTGCCAGGATTGCTCAAGCTCTGGAGGAAGATCTGAGAAAATTCAAAATCTGAAGCACCCAATTGGACTTTCTGCAGGCAGGGGAAACAACCTATTCCTGTTTCCCCTGCCTGGTTTTCAATCATTTTTTACATAAAAAGAAGAAAGCCAACCCTCTTTCTGGGCTTTCCCAATGAACTCGGTGATTTTCTCTTCTTTTTTGGAAGGTAAAGTTAAGGAAACCTTCAAGAGTTTGCTGTCTATATTCATAGTTCCCTCGTTCCCAACTACTGACTGGAGACGAGCGATAAAGAGATTGAAATAGACAGGATCTACCTCAAAGGCAAAGTGTATTTGTGGTTTAAATTCCTGAGTGCCTGATTTCGCAAGAGCAAGCTGAGCTGCCTCTCCGTAAGCTTTAATGAGTCCTTTTACACCCAGCTTTTTGCCGCCAAAGTAGCGCACTACAACCACCATGGTGTTGGTGAGCCGGTATTTTTTTATGGCTCCAAGAATAGGTCTTCCGGCACTTCCTGGTGGTTCACCGGCATCAGAGGCGAATTCTTCCACTTTTTCTGCACCTATCCGCCAGGCAAAGCAGTGGTGGGTGGCATCAGGAAATTCCCTAACTACCTCTTTGAGGACTTTGCGAGCCTCCTGAGGGCTGGCAACCCGGAAACTCTTTGCTATAAATCTGGAACGTTCGATATTCAGTGTTGCTTCACTTTCCTGAGCTATAGTTTGTGGCATTTTCAACCCCCTTTGCTTCAGATATATTATAATGCATCTTTGAAAGCTTGAATTACCTTATGAATATTAGTATAATTGTTTATACATAACGGAGGTAAGGAAAAATGAAAAAACTGCTTGATGAAAGCAGCCCAGTACCTCTTTATCATCAGTTGAGCCAAATTTTGCGTGAAAAAATTGAAAGCGGAGAGTGGAAAGAAGGAGATAAAATACCCACCGAGCTTGATTTGTGTAGAGAATATGGCCTGAGCAGAGGAACAGTGGCTCAAGCCCTTCGGGAGCTTGAGCTTGAGGGACTCATCTACCGCAAGCAGGGTCGAGGCACTTTTGTGGCTGAGAAGAAAATATCTCAGGACCTTTCTCATTTTTACAGCTTTGCAAAGGACTTGCAGGAACGAGGAGTTGTGCTTTCGTCAAAGATGTTACGGATGGAGGTTATGCAGGCCCCCTCTTCGGTTAAAGGAAAGCTTTCTATTTCCGAGGATAGAGTGTTTTTGATCGAAAGACTTCGCTTTGCAGATGACCTTCCCGTTATCCTGGAAAGAATTTACTTACCGCTTTCTTTTGAAGAAATATCGCATGAAGTTACTGCTCTTGAGCGAGGAGCTATCTATGACCTTTTTTCCAAAATGGGGGTGAAAGTGAGTCGGGCAAGAGAAGAGTTTGAGGTGGTGAGAATGAATCAACAGGAAGCGGCGCTTTTTGGGGTGGAAGAAGGATTTCCTGCACTTTTAGTGAGAAGAATTACTTTTGATGAGAATGAGATCCCTTTTGAATACAGAAAAAGCATCATAAGGGCTGACCAATGTCGCTACAGCGTGGAACTCAAAGCTTGAGCAAAAGAAAAAAAAGAAGGATTTTGATGCAGCTCTTTTTTTCTTTTTTGAAAATAGGTGCTTTCACCTGGGGGGGAGGCTATGCCATGTTACCCCTCATTAAACAGGAATTGGTGGAGAAAAAGAGTTTTCTAAGCGAAGAAGAATTCATCGAAGGTGTCTCTGTCGCCCAGAGCCTTCCGGGAGCAATTGCCATAAATACTGCTTGTTTTGTTGGTAGAAAGCTGGCTGGAGGAAGCGGGGCTCTGATATCGCTTTTGGGTTCGGCCCTTCCTTCTTTTGTAGTCATTCTAATTCTGGCTACTCTTTTTTTACGCTGTAAAGAAATTTTGTTTGTGAAAAGATTTTTTTATGGAGCTACCCCAGCCATTGCTGCGCTCATTGGAGGAGCTATTGTAGATCTTGGGAAAAGCGCCTTGAAGCAAATCGAAGAAGTTATTATTGCCGTTTTGCTTTTTCTCTTTGTGTTCTTTTTCGACGTGCATCCTCTCTGGATTGTAGTTTTGGGTGGAATTTTGGGTTTGGTGAGAAAACGATGATTTATTTGCAACTTTTTCTTGCTTTCTTGCGGGTAGGTTTTTTTGCCTTTGGAGGGGGAGCTGCTGCCCTTCCCCTTATTGAGAAAGAAGTAGTGGAAAATTATCATTGGCTGCAAAACGGAGAATTTTTGGAACTGGTTACCCTCTCTGAGCTTTCTCCAGGACCCATCGGGATCAATTCAGCCACTTACGCTGGCTTCAAGGTGGCTGGTTTCTGGGGCGCTTTTGTGGCAACAGTGGCTTTTTGTTTCCCTTCTTTTTTGCTGGTTTTCCTGGCCTATCGTTTTCTTTCTGTTTTTGAACATGATAGTAGAGTGCAAAGTTTTCTGCGAGGTTTACGGCCTGCAGTTCTGGCTCTGATGGGTATGGCCTGTTATTCCATTGCCCATCGGGGGATAAAGGACTGGTTTACCATTTTTGTAGCAGCCTTTGCCTTCTTTTTGATTTATTACCGGAAAATGGACCCCATTCTGGTGCTTCTTTTGTGCGGTTTGGTGGGAATTTTAACAGGGTTGACAGGTCTGAAGTTAGGAATATAATTATAAATGATAATTTGTATATACAAAGGAGGCAGAACTGGTGCGATTTTCTCGATTGTTTGATCCGCTCAAAGGTTTATTGGTAAAAGAACCTTTAGGTACGGGAAAGGGTTGGTGGGCTGGTGCTCCTGGTGCTTTTTATGATCAAGAAACAAGACTTTTTTATCTTTTTTATAGATTGCGCAAACCAAGAGAGGGCGAGAAAGGAGGACGGGGGTTTGAAGGCAGGATAGCGATAAGCTCAGATGGTATTAACTTCAAAGATGTTTGGTCAGTTCAAAAGGAAGAACTAGATACTCCTTCCTTGGAAAGGGGGGCAATACTGAAGGGCAAAGAGGGAAAATGGCTTTTGTATCTTAGTTACGTTAATCCTGTCGACAATCGTTGGAAAATCGATGTTATAGAGAGTAGTTCTCCAGATTCTTTCCGCGTTGATAAAAGAGTGGAAGTTTTGACTGCTCAAAAAACGGGTACAGAAGGAGTAAAAGATCCTCGTGTCTATACTTTTGGACATGCATATTACATGTTAGTGAGTTATGCAGACGTTGATAGATCAGCAGAGTTGAGCCCTGAAGAACTACACTCTACTGCGGATGCATATAATACAGGTTTAATCAGATCTTGCTCAGGGTTAGCTGTTAGTATGGATGGGATTGCTTTTGAGTGGTTGGGGGGTGTTTTATTTCCTACAAAAGGAAGGTGGGATGCGTATGCGAGTCGTCTGAACTCTGTAATTTATGTTCCTCCGGTTTTCGTAGGATTCTATGATGGAGCAAGGGATGTTACTGAAAACTACGAGGAGAAAACCGGCATTGCTCAGTCGACTGATTTTTTTCATTGGCACAAGATTTCTACAGAAGGTCCGGCGCTTGTTTCTCCATATGCGAGTGGTTCCCTTCGTTATGTGGACGCAGTTGTAGCAGATAAAAAGTTATGTTTTTACTTTGAATGGGCTAGAGAAGATGGATCTCATGAGTTGCGTGTAAGCTTTGTTAATTTAGCATAAACAAAAAGGAGGGATTATTATGGAAAAAATGGTTGTCGTGCTTTTGGTAAGTCTTTTAATTTTGCTCTCTTTTGTGGCAAATGCTCTGGCGGGTGATGCTGTAAAAGTGGTATTAGGTATTTCGCCTCGGGAGGTTGGAAATGTCTTGCCAGACTTGTTGGAAGAATTTGAGAGAGAGAATCCTCAAATAAACGTAGAATGGATGAAGGTTCCGGGAGTACCCGGGGAACAACATAGTTTGTATGTAACCAACCTCCTTGGTGGAAGCCCGACCCCCGATGTTATAGCTATCGACATGATCTGGGGTGGAGAATTCGCTGCCAATGGTTGGGCCAGGCCGTTAAACGATTTCTTTTCTGAAAAAGCGCGTGAAGATTTTATTGATGTCGCGTTAGACCCTGTTCTTCTAAACGGAAAAGTTTACGGCGTTCCTCTTTATATAAACGGCATACACTTCTTTTACAGAAAAGACCTGTTGGACAAGTATGGACTTGAAGTGCCAGCTACTTGGGAAGATGTGGTAGAAAGCTCTAAAAAGGTCCTGGCAGGAGAGAAAGACGAGAACTTGGTTGGTTTGGTAAGTATGTGGGCGAGGATAGAGGGCTTATTCATGAATTATCTCCAGTTTTTCTGGGGAGCGGGAGGAGAATTTTTTGATCCTTCAGGTAAGGTTCTTGTCAATGGCCCAGAGGGACTCAAGGCTCTCCAGTTTATGGTAGATTTGCTCTATAAACACAAAATGGTTCCTGAGAGCGTACTTACTTATAAACCAGATGATGCGAGGGTTCTTTTCCAACAAGGCAGATCTATTTTTATGGTGGTACAGAGTTATGTTTGGCCGATGCTTAATGCCAGTGATTCAAACGTTGCTGGAAAAGTGGATTTTCAGCGAGTGCCTTATTTTGAAGGACATCCTGAGACCAGAACCATTTGTTTGGGCGGTTGGAATCTGGTTATCAATCCTTATTCTAAACATCCGGAAGAAGCATGGAAGCTTGTAAGTTTCCTTACTAACCTAGAATCTCAGCTCAAACTTACTCTTCATACGGGTAATTTAAGCGCCAGGAAATCGGTTTTTGAACAACCAGAGGTACTTTCGGAAGGTAAGACAGCACTAAAGATGTTTGAACAATACATGAAAGCAGGAAATGTACGCCCCTCCTCGTTGAGTGGTAGCAAATATCCCCAGTTATCAGATATAATGCAGTCTAGTATTCATTCGGCTTTGCTTTTGGAAAAGCAACCGCAAGAAGCTTTGGAAGATGCTGCAAAGAAGATAGAAGAACTGATGTCTGAGTGATCAATTCCAGTTTACAGGGGGATAGTTGTTGCCCCCTGTAAACTCTTATTTAAGAAGGAGGAACAAAAGCATTGACAAAAGTCCATGTGTATAAACGTGAATGGCTGTTGTTTTTGCCTCTTTTTGGGTTGCTCATTTTCGTGATGATATTCCCTACTTTCTATACTTTCCTTCTTAGTTTTAGTCGTTTTTCTTTATTGGGTAATAAATTGGTTTTATCTGGTTTAAAAAATTATTCGAGCCTGATAAATGATGAAGAATTTTGGGTTTCTCTCAAAAACAGTGTTCTGTTCACAGGCATTACTGTACCATTTGAACTGGTATTGGGCTTGTTTTTGGCTTTGTGGTTAAACAGGCAATTTAGGGGTAAATACCTGGTAAGAGCGGCGCTTCTTTTGCCTTGGGCTATTCCTACGGCCCTGAACGCAGTTGTTTGGCGCTGGATGTACAATACTGACTATGGAATTTTTAATGACTTGCTTTTAAGAGTTGGTTTAATCCGAGCAGGCATCAATTGGCTTGGACAAATTCCTCTTGCAATGATTTCTATGATGATTGTCGCAATATGGAAAACTAGTTCTTTCATGGCTCTAATACTTCTGGCAGGTTTACAATCTATCCCTAATGAAGTTTACGAAGCTGCTCTTATTGATGGTTCCACAAAGTGGACTACCTTCAAGTCTATCACGCTTCCTCTTTTGAAGCCGGCGATTTTGGTTTCTTTACTTTTCAGAACTATGGATGCTTTTAGGAGCTTTGATTTGCCTTTTAACTTAACCCAAGGAGGTCCTGTTAATTCTACGGAAACCCTGAGTCTTTATGCTTACAAAGTTTCTTTTCAGTTTCTTAAATTTGATTATGCTGCTTCGGTTATCATTGTACAATTTGCCATTTTATTGGTTTTAAGTATTTTGTATTTGAGATTCCTGGAGGTGGAACTATAGAAATGAAAAATAAAAGGCTTTTAATAATTAATTCTGTTAAAACTCTTTTTGTAAATTTACTTTTGATTTTAGTTTTTTTCTTTCCTGTCGTATGGATTTTTTTAACTTCTTTAAAGACTCAGAGCGAGATTTATGCTTTTCCTATAAGTTACTGGCCTCGAAAAATCACACTGGAGAATTATCATCTGGTTTTACGCGGTTCCGGATTTTCACGTTATTTGATTAATAGTTTAATTGTTTCTTTGGGTACCACTCTTTTGGTTGTGTTGCTTGCTTTCTTAGGCGCTTACTTTTTTGCAAGAACCAAGTTGAAAGGAAGAAAGCCTTTGCTATTGTTTGTGCTTATGATTTCTATGTTCCCACCTATTGCAGTAGCTCCGCCGCTTTTTATTTTCTTTAGAAAAGTAGGTTTAATAAATAATTATTTAGGTTTGATTTTGGCACATAGTGGTCTTTTCTCTCCAATAGCTGTATGGATTTTGACAAATTTTCTTAAAAGTGTGCCTTTTGAGTTAGAAGATGCAGCTAAGGTTGATGGATGCGGTGTTTTGGGGATAATTAAAAATGTTATATTACCCCTCTCTTTACCTGGCTTAGCTGCTACTTTTCTTATTGTGTTCGTATTTTCTTGGTGTGAATTTCTGTTATCCCTTGTATTACTTAATCAAAACGAGTTGCGAACAGCTGTAGTTGGAATTGCTCTTTATCCGGGGGAATACGCTTTTCCGTGGGAACTTATTAGCACAGCTACTTTTCTAGCGCTTTTACCCATAATATTTTTTGTCTTCGTGTTTCAGAGGTTAATTATAGGGGGCTTAACGGCCGGAGCTATTAAATAAGAAGTTTAGCCGATTAATCTTCGATTTGTCGTTAACAATTGTCGATGTTTAATGTAATAAAATAAACAGAAGCTTAAGGGTATTTTGAGTCTTTCTGCTTGCTTTCTAGTATCGGACGAATCGGAATGGGATACACAGAGATTTTTAGCTTTTTATTGTCTCTATTTTTTGAGAGGAACCCGCTATTATTTCTGTTTTCCTTCAAACCTCCAAAGGAGCAAAAATTATCATTCCCAGCAAGTGTTGAATTTGTGGGGAAAGTTGTTATAATTGTTATAACATTATAGGTAATTTTGCAAAAGGGGTAAGTTGCCGTTCCAATTAAAAAAGAGTTTTTTCTTTATCTTTTTGGTGAGCGAATTTCTTGCAGCACCGCTTTCGGGAAGTGACGACAATTTGTTTTGCAGGTGTAAAATTTTAAATAGGAGGTGATGGCATAAGGAGAGTTAAGAAACAGATCTTCCAATAACCGAGAAAAAACAAATTTTGAAGGAGGTTTTGGTGATGACCAAAGCACGTAACTTTAAGAAAATCATGTTGGTCGTTTCGATATGTGCTCTTTTCCTGCTGGGTTTAGGAATGCAGGCTTTTGCTAAGCTACCAGTGGTGGGCATTTCCACTGGTTCTTCGGGTACTTCCTGGCGAACTATTATGATTAACTCGTTAGAACAAGTGGGCAATGAGTACAAGGCAGCGGGTAAAATCGCCGATTACAAAATTGTGAACAATGTTGTCAACGGTGACGCCACTGAACAGGCCAACATCATTCGTGACTTCATTGCCCAGGGTGTTGACATTATTCTGGTTAACCCCAACTCTCCTACCGCACTGAATGGAGTTATTAAAGAAGCCCAGGAAGAAGGCATACTAGTGGTAGCTTTTGATGCCACTGTTACCGCTCCAGACGTTGTGAACGTGACCCTTGACCACTATGCATGGCATCAAAAGAACGTGGAATGGATTTGTTCAACTCTCCAGAAAGGAAACCTCATTCAGATTTACGGCCTTGAGGGCCATCCGGCAAACATCGACCGCATGAAGGCTGCTTCTGACGTGCTCAAAAAATACCCGGACATTAAGCTTATTGCTTCTACCAGTGGTTATTGGGACCAGACCAAGGCCAAAGAAGTAGCTTCTCAGATCATTGCTTCCGGCCAGCAGATAGACGGCGTAATTACCCAGGATGGAATGGCTTACGGTGTTCTTTCTGCTTTCCTTGATGCTGGAAAACTACCCAAAGTGATGTTTGGAGACCCAGGTACTGCGTTCTTTAAAGAATGGAAAAGGTTGCGTGACGAGGGTGCAGAGTTTAAAGCTTGCGCTCAGCCCAATCCTCCGGGAATAGGCGGTACGGCCTTCAGAATTGCCTTGCAGCTTTATAACGGCAAGAAATTTAAACCAGGTGTTTTGAAGGACAACACTTATTTCTACAAAGTAAGCATGTTCATAACCGATGAAAACTTTGAGGAAGGTTGGGAACTCCTCAAAGACAAGCCCGATGATTATCTCTTGAACGAAATTATGTCGGAGGAAGAAGTAGCAGCACTCTTTGAATAAACAAATAAAGACAGCAAAAAACAGGGTCGTCCACGTGGACGACCCTGTTTTTTGAACTTTTAAAAGGGTGATCGAGCTTGGTAATACTTGAGGCAAAAGGTATAAAGAAGTATTTTGGGGGCGTTGTGGCGCTTTCCAACGGGAATTTGAAGTGCAGAAAAGGTCGAATAACCGGGCTTTTGGGAGCCAATGGGTCTGGAAAAAGCACTCTTTCCAAAATCATCGCTGGGGTATACCGAGCGGATGCTGGTGAAATAATATACGAAGGTAAAGCGGTACATTATAGAAATCCTCATGAGGCAAGGCAAAACGGTATTGCTCTTGTCTTTCAAAACCTGAGTCTGGTTCCAGACCTTACTGTTTGGCAAAATATTGTTTTAGGTATGGAAAAAAACCGAGGCCTGTTTCTTGAAAACGAAGAAGCAAGAGCGCTCTCCAGAGCAATTCTTGAGAATTTAATGCCTGACCTGGACATAGAAAAAAAGGTTTACCAGCTGTCTCCGAGCGAGATGCAGGTGGTGGAAATTGCTAAAGCTATTTCAAGCAACCCCAGGCTCCTTATCCTTGACGAGCCTACCGCAGCGCTGGAGCAACATGAGGTTAAAAATCTTTTTGAGTATATGCGAAAGCTGGCTAATGAGGGCGTGGCCATGATTTTTACCTCGCACCGTTTGTGGGAAGTGATGGAGATATGCGATGATGTTACCATATTCAGAAATGGTGAGGATGTGGCCACCATTGATTTCGATAAAGAAGAAAAAGACCCTGATAAAATTATAGGATATATCACTGGAGAAACGAAGAAGGCGAGTGTTAAAGTGGACCATGGAACGCTCAATGGTCAGGTATTGCTTGGAGCAAAGATAAGACCCAAAAGCAAAAATAGTGTTCTTAAGGACATTGACCTGGAGTTGCGAAAAGGAGAAATTCTGGGTATCGGAGGGCTTGCTGGTCAGGGCCAGAACGAACTCATGTATGCCCTGGCAGGTAGTTACCCCTTTGTTCGTTGTGAGGTACGCCTTGAGGGGAGGAATTTTCTTCTCAATAAACCAGGTGATGCTATTCAAAACGGCATAGTGCTTGTTCCAGGAGACAGACAGAGAGAGGGCCTTTTTCTGGAGCATTCTGTCTATGAGAACACGGTTTTTCCTAAGTTTGGTCTTCCCGACCATCCCCTTTTTATACCGGAAAAAGAATACCGCACCGAGTGCGAGCAAATAGTAGACATACTTTCCATAAAAACGCCTGGTCTCGATGCTCCGGTGAACACTCTTTCTGGTGGTAATCAGCAGAAGGTCGTGGTGGGGAAGTGGCTTTCTTTTGACATCAAGGTTCTTCTTTTAGCTGACCCTGCTAAGGGAGTGGACGTTGGAGCTAAAAGAGATCTTTATGAGTATATTGTGAAACTGGCCAAAGATAAAGGAGTTGGGGTTATTCTCTATGCCAGTGATAACGAAGAGTTGGTTGAGCATTGTGATCGGGTACTGATTATGTATGAGGGAGAAATTGTGGCCAGCCTTGCCGGAGAAGAAATCAGCGACGATGCTATAACCGCTGTTTCGATGCGAGTGAAGCGATGACTGCAAAGGAGTGGCAATGATGAGAAAAGTCGAAGCACTTTCTGGAACTTCTCTTCTGAAGGGCGCGTTTTTAAAGCCCGAAACTTCCAGCCTTTTGATCCTGGTTGCTATGTTCATTATAACTGCGGTGCTACAAGAAAATTTTTTTGAAGCCAGGTCCATCATACGGAATATTAATGCCTTTGCTCCTCTTATCCTTCTGGCCATGGGCCAGGCTGTGGTGATTGTTTCGGGTGGGCTTGATCTATCCCAGGGCACAGCGCTTTCTCTTCTCACCTGTGTTTTGACCACAGTGATGCGAACTGATAACCCAGTGACAGGGGTTTATGCACTTTTTGCGGCTTTCGCAGTGGCTCTTTTAACCGGTGTCATAAATGGTATTGGTATAGGATATTTGAGAATACCTCCGGTGATTGTTACTTTTGCCACCTCTTATCTCTGGTTGGGTTGGGCTCTATTTTTGCGACCTACTCCTGGTGGGGAAACCGTAGACTGGTTCCGTGTTTTTTACAGAATGCGTAGTGTAGAGGGTCTTCCCGCCTTTATCAGATCGCTGGATTACTTTGTCCCTCCATCTTTGTTTCTGGTACTTGTGGGTTGTTTTTTGTGGTTTTTGATCAGCAAGACCAGGACTGGCCGCTATATTTATGCTGTAGGTAGCAATGCAGAAAGCGCTTACTATAGCGGCATAGATACTGCGAGAACGCAGTTGTTGGCCTGTGTGATTAATGCGATTTTTATTTTCCTGGCGGCTTTATTCTTCGTTGCTCAGAACCAGACTGGGGATGCACGGATGGGTGGTCCACTTACCTTACGATCCGTAGCAGCAGTGGTTGTGGGAGGCATTGCTCTCTCGGGGGGAAAGGGTAGTATATACTTTGCCCTGGTGGGAGCTTTGATTCTCAGCTTTGTGAGTAAAATAATCTTTTTCGCAAATATCCCCAATGCTTACCAGACGCTGGTTTCTGGAATAATTGTCATTGCTGCTATCGCTGGTCCTGCCTATATGACCATAACCAAGGAAGAGCGTTGAAAGGGAGAAAGAAAAATGAAGGATACCATTGGTAAAGTGGCTTTAATTCAGCTCTGGTATGAAAAGTATAAAAAAATACTGCTCGTTTTGGTGCTGATTTTGGCCATATTCGTTTTTGGAGAGATAACCCTGCCTACTGGATTCTTAAGCATTGGTCAGATTCTGATTACTGCTAAGCTGGCTTCGTTTACTGCTCTTTTCGGGCTTTGTCAGATGATTGTTATAGCTGGTGGAGGAGAAGGCCTTGACTTATCTGTAGGTTACAACGCAACTTTAACCGCGGTGGTCACGGCAAGTATTATGAATGGAAGCAATGGCAACCTGTGGCTGGCTGTTCTGGTTGCGCTGGGTTTTGGGATAGCCATAGGCATGGCCAATGGTGCTCTTGCTTCCTATTTGAGGCTTCCACCTTTGGTGGTTACTCTGGCCATGGCCGATATATTGCAAGGCATAGTTAACGCTTATGTTGCAGGTAAAGCCATCACTGGAAGACCCTCGCCCATCTTAACTTTGATGGCTGCCAAGTCCACCGGTGAGTTTCCCAACATCCTTTTTGTCTTAATTCCCGTAGCGGTATTGGCGACCATTGCTTTCAACAATACAAAATGGGGTCAGATACTGTTTGGAGTGGGCGCTAACGAGCGCACTGCGTATTTGAGTGGAATTAATGTCAAAAAAGTGCGATTTGCTGCTTTTACAGTGAGTGGCACTTTAGCCAGCTTGATTGGTTTGCTTTTGCTTGGTAACATGGGCATTGCCTTTAAGGACATGGGCTCCAATTATGTTCTACCAAGCATAGCGGCCGTGGTTTTAGGTGGAGTACCGCTGAGCGGCGGCGGTGGTAATTATTTAGGTGTCATTATGGGAGCCATATTCTTGCAAGCCTTAACCAACCTTTTGGTTGCTTTTGGTCTTGGTGACGCAGCTAAATGGGTTACTTTTGGGATCATTCTCTTTGTTATGCTTAGCTTTTATGCCAGCAACGTGCGCAGGAGGTAAGGTTAGTCGAGGAGGGGAAAGCGCTTTGTGTTCTGTCGCTGAAGATTACCTTTGGTGTTAGAACACAGGAGTTTAAGCAAAGCCGTTTGGTCGAAATCACTGCGTTCTGCTTCATAGTGCACGGTAGAATACCGTTGTTGGTTGCAATATTTGCTTCGCCTTGAAGAAAGGATTCGTATTGCTTTATTGAATTACCTTCCTGCTTCCAACGTCTTGTTTCCCTTTCTGTAGCATTTGGGTGGTCTTCTAATCGCGTTCTTTTTAAACGCTGGTTATAGTTTAACGCATCAATTTTTTGAAAATTAGGTTTTAGCTTGAAAAATTTTTCAAAAATAGCTATTATACCTAGAGAGAAAAAGCAGGGGAGGAAACAGCAATGAGTGAAAACCAAAAGGCCAGCGTTGAGGTTTCGTCAAGAGGTGTGTAAATTCGCATCAGGCGGCAGCCTCCTCCCGTGTCACCTCGATCCCGTCCTTGTACTGAACCCCCGCGTAGACCTTTGCTAGCAGTTCAGGCGCGTTGAGCCTCCGGAACTTCTTCTGAGCTATCATGAGCATCTTCCAGATCACGGCTGTAGCCCGCTCCACCTTCTTGAACCGCTTGGCAGCATCCGTCCGCAACCTCAGCGCTGCCAGAGGCGATTCTACAATGTTGGTGGTGCGCAGATGCACCCAATGTTCTTTGGGGTAGCGGTAGAACGTCAACATCCTCTCCCAATCCCGACTAAGGGTCTCGACCGCTTGCGTGTACCCACGCTTCCGGCACCAGGCCTCAAATTCCCTGCGTTTCTCGTTAGCCTCTGCCTCGGTAGCGGCATAGGCAATGGCACTGAGCATGGATTTGGCTACCACATGCTGGGTGCGTGGGAGCTTGTCCAGCACGTTGAGGATCTTGTGGTTCCAACATCGCTGTTGGCCAGCATCCGGCCAGACGTTCCGCAGCGCACCCCAGATCCCCAGGTGCCCATCCCCTATCACCAGCTTGGGAGGGTTCATCCCTCGATCCCGCAGGTCCCGCAGCACCTCCGACCAACTCTCCACCGATTCCCGGTGTCCAGGGGCGACCGCCACCACCACCTTGCGGCCGTCCACCAATCCGGCGATGACTACAAACAGGGCAGCACGCTCCTTCTCCAGCCCGGCCTTCACATAGATCCCGTCCACCCACAGGTAGACCACCTGCAGGCTGTCCAACCGCTGCTTGTGCCATGCCTCCCACTCGGCGTGCCACTTCTCCTTCAACCGCGCCACCGTGCTGGCCGAGATCGGCGCATCTTCCCCCAGGAGCCCTCGCAGGGCCAGGTCGAAGTCCCCCTCGGCGAGCCCATGCAGGTACAGTTCAGGCAGGAGATTCGAGACCTCTCGGGTACGGCGCGCAAACAGCGGCAAGATCCGGCTCTCAAACCGCTCCTCCAAACCACGCACCCGAGGACGACGAATGGTGATGGTGCCAATGCCCAGCGTCAGCTTGCGAGGCTTGCCATATCCGTTCCTGTAGCCCTGGACTCCGTCCACTACAGCTTGCCGCCGGTAGCGAGCCCGGCCCAACAACTCCGTCACCTCCTGCTCCAGGAGATCCTGGATGAACTCCTGAATCTTGCCCCGAACCCACTCCTCCAGCTCCTCCCATGTGGGGCTTGATGAGAGGCATCCTTCCGTGGTACGCTTGTTCATGGCGGTGTATCTCCTCCTTTCCTTTTCTCAAGGTTTTTCCTCTTAGAAGGGAGGATACACCGCCTTCAGCGGAATTTCCACACCTTTTGATTTTACCTCTGAAATATAAACCAGATTGGGAAATGGCTAAAAAAAGATTTACAGCCTGGTGGGAGCGTTCCAAAATTGGTAGACCCGCTTTGAGAATTATTGCCAGGCTTAAAGAGCCGCTGGAACCCTTGGAAGATGCGGACAATCCTGCTTCACCTTTGGATTTTCATCTCGATGTCGAAAGAAGAATCAAGGAGCTTCGCAACTTTTGCAGAACACATCTTTTTCTGGGAGAGTCCTTTCCTGCTTTGGATATAAACATAGGGCCGCTTTCGGTGGCGACTTATCTGGGGGCGGAACCTGTTTTTGCCTGGGATACGGTTTGGTACCATCCTTGTGCAACTCCAATTGGTGAAAAGCTGCGGGAACAGTGCTGGGAGAACAATGACTGGTGGAAAACGCATCTCGATGCAATACGCAGGGCCAAAGTTCTGGCAGGGGAAGACTTTTTGGTCAACATTCCGGATATGGGAGAAAATCTGGATGTACTGGCGGTGTTGCGAGGCGCACAGGAGTTTATCTACGATCTCATCGATAACCCGCAGGAAGTTAAAAAGTTAATTCAAAAATTAGACGAGCTGTATTTTGTTTTTTATGACCAGATATACGAGTTAGTCAAAGGTCCTGAAGGGGGTAGCAGCTATACCACTTTTGAAATCTGGGGACCTGGCAAAACTGCAAAAGTTCAGTGCGATTTTTCGGCACTTATGTCACCGAAGCAGTTCAAAGAGTTTTTTTTGCCTTCTCTGAGTTATCAGTGTAGCAAGTTAGATTATACCCTTTATCATCTGGATGGGGTGGATGCAATAAAACATCTCCCAGCGCTGCTCGAAGTTAAAGATCTTGACGCGCTGCAATGGACACCTGGTGCTGGTAAACCTGACGGGGGAAGCGAAGAATGGTATCCAATATATGATAAAGCAAGGGAAGCGGGCAAATCGCTTTGGATAAAAATAGAAGATGGTAATTTCGACGACTGGATAAATGAAGCCGAGAGTTTGGTAAAACGTTATGGAGCAAGCGGCCTTTATCTTCTATTTCCTGAAATGGAACTAGAAATGGCTCGAGAGCTCTTGAAAAGAGCGGAAGAGAATTGGGATCGTTGAGCAAACGTACGTATTTAGAAGGAGTACTGGTTTTTATGTTCTGAGGAGGAAAAATTATGAGTCCTTTACCATTCCGCCAGGTACACCTGGATTTCCACACTTCCCCCTTCATCCCTGATGTTGCTCAGGATTTTGATCCTGAAGAGTTTGCCCAGACCCTCCTTGAAGCCCGGGTGAACTCCATCAACATATTTGCTCGCTGTCATCATGGATACTGCTACTATCCAACCAAGGTGGGTAAAATGCACCCCTCCCTTAAGCGAGACCTTCTGGGAGAGATGATTGAAGCCCTGCACCAAAGAGGTATTCGCTGCCCTATCTACACTTCAGTAGCCTGGGATGAACTCTCTGCTTCCGAGCATCCTGACTGGAGACAGATTGATTCTCAGGGTAGACTAATAGGCCGAGCACCACTTGAGAACAAAGGCTGGCAGTTTCTATGCCTGAACTCTCCTTATCTTGACTACCTGGAAGAGCACGTTAAAGAGCTCATAGAACTCTATGGAGCAGAAATAGATGGCCTTTGGTTTGACATCATCATCCAGCATCCTGATGGCTGTTTCTGTCCTCACTGCCAAAAGAGCATGCACAGTAAGGGCTTACGAGTCGATGTGAAAGAAGACCGCTTGCAACACAACCTGCTTGTAGAAAGGAAAGCCATGCAGCACCTCTCGCAGCTTGTAAAGAGCAAACTTCCTGAAGCCCTGGTGGTTTTTAATGCCAGGATGCGTCTTCAACAAGAACCCCAGAAGGGTCTTCGTTCTGAAATTGATTATATGACACATCTGGAAATCGAGTCTCTTCCTACAGGAGGATGGGGTTACCTGCACTTTCCCATGATGGCAAGATATTGCCTACCTTTGGGTAAAGAAGTTGTAGGCATGACCGGACGTTTCCACCTCATATGGGGGGATTTCGGCGGCCTCAAAAGCAAGGCAGCCTTACTTTACGAATGCTTTCGGTGTCTGGCACTTGGTGCTAAGTGTTCAATTGGAGATCAGCTTCATCCCCGGGGCAAATTGGATGAGGTAACCTACAAATTAATAGGTTCGGTGTATGAAGAAGTAGCAAAAAAAGAAAAGTGGTGTGAGGGAGCGGAACTTCAAGCTGATATTGGGGTTTTAGTTTGTTCAAGATCCGAGGGACCTGCCCTGGGTTTTGGAGAAATTTATGGAAAAGCATCAGATGAGGGAGCTACTCTTTTACTTACTGAACTCCATCACCAGTTTCATCTCATTGATAAAGAAAGTGATTTTGACCACTATTTTTTGATTATTGCCCCCGACGAAGTACTGTTTGATGCTCAGTTGGTTCAAAAAATAAGGTGTTTTCTGGAAAAAGGTGGAAAGCTGATTTTGAGCCACGAGTCTGGATTGGATATAAATAAGAAAGATTTTGCCTTGCCCGAGCTGGGGCTTCGTTATCTTGGTCCCTCGCCTTTCGAGCAGGAATATCTGCGGATAAGCGAAGTTTTACCGTCGCTGGATCAAAAATACGACTATATTCTTTATGAACGAGGAAGTAGAGTTTCGCTACTTTCTGAGAAGGGAGAAATCCTGGGAAGGTTGGTCCGCCCCTACTTTAACCGGAGTTGGAAAGCCTTTTGTTCGCACGGACAGACTCCGCCTGCAGAGCTTACCGAGGAACCAGCCATTGTTCAGATTGGGGGGGTAATTTACATTACCCATCCTATTTTCGCTATGTACAGAAAGTGGGCTTATCCGGTGTACAGAAAGGTTGTTGGAGGTTGTATTGATAGGCTTTTGCCATTTTCTCTAGTTAGGGTTTCCAATTTTCCAGTTTCAGGAGAAATAACAGTACTCCGTAAAGAGAGTTCCCTTTTGCTACATCTACTATATTTCCCCATCACCAGCAAAGGGGAGTTGCAGGTGGTAGAAGACCTTATACCCTTGCAAGATGTAAGGATTTCTTTAAGAGTTGATTTTAATGTTGAAAGGGTAAGATGTATCCCGGAAGATCAGATCTTACCATTTCAACAAGACGGAAAGTACATAAGCTTTACGGTTCCTAAAATTGAAGGACACCAGATGATTATCGTTGAATAGGTGCTGGCGATTAACTATTTCAATTTTTAGATTTTATCCGGGTTTAGGTTCCGCTCGAGGAAGCCAACTGCTTCCTTTATCATGGCTTCTACTTTTTCGAGTGGCTTCGTATGGTCTTTTATTTCAAAAGGTTCCCAGTTTTTGCTTTCGCAGAAGTAGGTTACTTCTATGGTGATCGGCAGGATTTCGTTTCGCTGGGTTAGGAACTGACAGATGGCTTCGAAGTCAATGACGCCCTGACCGGGGATACAATTACTTATTATCAACTCACCATTGCCTTTTTCTACCTTTACGTCTTTAAAGTGGAGTAATTTAGTGAACGGTAGAGCTTTACTTAATTCATCCAGGAAATTAATTTTGCCACGGTTTGCATAATAGGCATTACCAAAATCATAAGACAGACCTAAGTAGGGAGAATTTACTTTTTTCAGAATTCTTTGGGCATCATCGGCATTTTGAATTATGTCTCCAGGCATGCCGGTTTCAAGACATACCACTATACCCAACTCTTCCGCTCTTTTTTCGATTCGTTCCAGATTGCTCAAGAAACGCTGTTCTTCTGACTTTGGTCCTTCAACTGTGGCAATATATTGAGCGCCTATGTTTTTGGCAAACTCCATTTTTTTGTAAAAGAGGTCCAAATCCTTTTCGGTTATCAAAAACATGTGGCCACTGAAACTTATAGATTCCAGTCCATAATCTTCCATCATGCGACGTATTTCGCGAGCTTTAGTGTAATTTTCTTCGTTTATGTGAACTCCGTATCCTTCTCCCCTAAAGCCGGTTGAAGGAGGCCTGATCCAGTCCAGGTCTACATATTTTATTCCCAGCTTGGAAAGGCTTTGAAAAGTTGTTTTCAGGTCATATCCACGGTATATAACTGTTCCAATCGAAACTGGCCACGTTTTTCCCATTGCTTTTCCTCCTTTATTTGCCAAAAATTAAGCTTGGCAACCACAGGGAGAGTTGGGGTATAAAGGTTACCACCAGCAGGGAAAGCAGAAGCGGTAAGAGCCAGGGTACAATGTATTTGGTTATGCGCTCGAAGGGTATACCGGTGACAATGCTGCCCATATAAAGACTCATGCCGACTGGTGGTGTCAAAAGTCCAATCATAAGATTTAGCACGATGACAATGCCAATGTGGACTGGATCGACACCTGCTCGTACCAACATTGGGGTTACCAGGGGAGTTATTACCAATATGGCTGATATAGACTCCATAAAGGTGCCGATAGCCAGAAGAAGTAAGTTGGTGAAAAGCAAAAGCACTATGGGGTTTTGAGAAACGGAAAGCATTAAAGAGGTTAGATTCTGGGGAACTTGGGCAACAGTAAGGCACCAGGCAAAAATAGAAGCCGAGGCAACAGTAAACATTATCAATGCTGTAGACCGAATGGCTTCTTTGACTGCCAGCCAAAACTTTTGTAGCGAAAGTTCTCTGTAGACGAAACGGCTTATCAAAATGGTATATACACAAGCTACCGCTCCTATTTCCGTGGGTCCAAACCACCCCATAAGGAGGCTTCCCACCAGAAAAGGAGGTAGTATCAAGATAGGCAGGGTTTCTTTGATAGTTTTCCATTTTTCTCGGGAGCTCGATGTTGAGATGTGAACCGGATAATTTTTTCTTTTAGCGAAAAAAGCGATGAGAACACAGAGAAAAGCAGCAATGAGAATGCCAGGTATAACACCGGCTATTAATAGTCTTACCCCGGAAACTTCAGCCACAGCAGCATAAATGATTAAAGGGATACTGGGCGGGAAAATAGGTCCGATGGTGCCAGAGGCAAGAGTTATACCTACTGAAGCTTCATCACTGTAGCCTTCATCGCGCATTGCTTTCATTTCAATATTTCCCAGGCCTCCTACGTCAGCAAGGGCAGCTCCCGAGATTCCCGAGAAAATCAAACTTGCTAAAACATTCACGTAAGCCAGACCACCTCTTACTGATCCAACAAAAAGCTTTGCCGCGTCAAAAATCCTCCTGGTAAGCTGGGTAGTATTCATGAGTGAACCCAGAAAAATGAACAGAGGTACCGCCAACAGCGGAAAAGAGTAACTAATGGAGTTCACCATGCGTTGTGCAACGCAGGTAATAGGAAGGCCGTTTAGCAAAAGATAGAGGGCGCTTGATATTACAAAGCTGACCCCAAGTGGTACTTTGAGGAGCAATAGTATACCAAAGCAGAGAAGCAGTAGTATTCCGCTCACTTTTTCTCCCCTCTCATCTTTCCATAAAAACCTGAATTATCCTGTTCGTTATGAAAAAGCTGGAAAAAACAATCCCCGTGATTGGTGCTGCATAGAGTATGATGCTGGGAATTCTAAGGGCTGCGGTGGGGACATCCCAGATGCTCTCAAGCAGCATAACGCTACTGAACATAAAGATTACCACAAATCCTAAACTTAAGGATTGCGATATCAGATTAACCAGTCGGTCAGCTTTGGGACTCAAAAATCTTTTCAATACTTCAACTTTAATGTGGGCTTCTTCTGCAAAAAGGACAGGAACCATCATAAAAAGCAAAACCAGGTGGGCTAACCTCGAGCTTTCATCCAGTTGGGGAAAGCCAAGCATAAAAATATTGCGCAAGATGATTTGGGTAAACACAAAAAGCATCAGAGCAACAAGTGATATCTTAGCGATGAGCTCACAGCAACGACTTACTTTTTCTAAAAACGAATTTCCTTTCATCGTCCATTTACACCTCTTGTTTTCAAAAAGAGAGGCTCCCCTCTCCAAAGAGCTATCTCCTCTTTGGAGAGGGGAGCCCTACATTACAAGATCACTTCATGGCCTTTACTTTTTCGTAAAATTCGCCATATTTTTCTCCGAATCTCTCCTGTACAAGTTTCCAAACGCTTGCTTTGAATGCCTCGATATCAAGTCCTTCGTCGGGTCCAATTACAGTCATACCCTTTTCTTTAAGGGCTTGAATGTCATTTTGTTCGGATTCGATGGTCCATTGAGTAGCTGTTTTACTGGCTTCAGCGGCTGCTTCTTGAATAGCCTGCTGGATTTCTGGAGAGAGTTTTTGCCATGTCTTTTCATTCATGACAACCACTTCGGCACCCATTATGTGTCCTGTTAGCATAAGGTATTTTTGAGTTTCATAGAGCTTGTTGGCAAGCACCACATTCACGGGATTTTCCTGGCCATTTACTGCGCCTGTGGCAAGGGCTGTTGGAACTTCAGCCCAGTCTATTGGTACCGCAATTGCTCCCAGACCTTCTACAGCAGTCATGTAAATGGGGAATGGTATAGCCCTGATTTTGACTCCCTTGAGGTCTTCTGGCTTGTAAATGGGCCTATCACATGTCAGATGTCTGGTTCCAAAATAAAAAGTATATAAGACTCGCACATTGCGGGCATTGACAAGCTGTTGAGATAATGACTGCATAATTGGCGAGGTTTGTGGGTCGGTAACTTTCAGGAGATGATCCACGCTCTCGTACAGATAGGGGGTATCGAAAGCTTCAAATGGTTGGTAGAGAGAACCGATACCTGCCATGGTGTTATGGTGAAGCGCAACTGTGCCCATACTTACCATTTCAGCTTGTTCTTGGAGATTACCCAGCTGAGAGGAAGGGTATACTTCGACTCTTACTGCCCCTCCGGTTTTTTCCTCAACGAGTTTTGCAAAGTAATCAGCTTGTCTTCCAGCTACGCTTGTCGGAGAATTCATGTGAGCATATTTTAGGGTTATTTTGCTGGCTGCAAAGGCGGAAGCACCAAAAACCAGAAGCACCATCATTACCCCTATAAGAAGAAAGATTTTCTTTCTCACGCTTTTCACCACCTTGCTTTCTGAAAAATTATCTTAAGCTTTTTAAAAAAACCCCAAAAACTTAGCCTATCTACCACCCCCCATAAAGTATTGTTTGAGAGCCCTTACGCCCATTTCTGGGCTCGAAAAGACTCTTTTCCCAGTAAGGGATGCTAACTCTTTTTCCATTCTGGCCATGGAACCTTGAGCAAGCACAAAAGCATCTACCTCGCTGGCCAGCTCGAGGGCCGCTTGCTTAATGAGCTGGTCATGTTCTGCTAAGTTACCCTTCATTAGGGCTTCAAAAGCTCCTTTTGCCAGGGCATCTTTAATCTCTATTTTCTTGTTTAGCTTGGAAGCTTCAGAGAGAACAAGTCGCTTGGTGGGTCCCAGAGTGGTCGGCAGGGTAGCCAGAACACCTATCTTCTCGGCCATTTTCACTGCTTCCTGGGCCATGGGCTGATCAATTTTGAAAATGGGTTTGTCGAAAAGTGGCTGAAGGAGGTCTACCACTTCTCCCACCGAAGAACAGGTGTTGAGTATTGCATCAGCGCCACTTTCAAAACCTATCTCGTAACACATAAGAAGTCTTCTTTTGACGCTTTTAGTTGGTCCATCCTTGCTTATTACTTCACCTATGAGGCTGTCGTCGACAATATTAACAAGTTGCGCTTCCGGAAAAACTTCTTTAAAAATCTTTTTTAAGGGTTCTACCAGGGCTAAGGCGGTATAAACGGCAGCTATTTTGACCAAGGGGATAACCTCCTTTTAAAAATTTTGGAAAAATTAGTTATGTTTCAAAGGCTCTCTTTTTCCATCCTTCAAGGATAGAAAGCACTACGCTGTGTATCTTTGATGCATCTTTGCTTTCCATCGCTTTTAGAATATTTTCATGGTCAGTTATAGCGCTCAGAGGGTCTATTGTAATCGAGCGAGCAATGGAATTTCTGAAAAGTTTAAGGGCTACAACACCTATTTTTTCAAGGTAAGGGTTCTTGCAACAAGCGAAAATAGCTTTGTGGAAAGCCATATCTTTTTTAGCTAATTCATCGGTCGGGTACTTCTTATTGAGAGCTTCTTTTAAGTCTGCCAGTATTTTTCTCAGGCGATTAAAATCTTCTTCAGTTGCTTTTTGGGCTGCTAAAGCGGTGAGAACAGGTTCTATGACGGCCCGGAATTCAAAAATATCTTCGCTGGAGCTGCTTTCTAAAAGAAAAGAGAAAATCAGGGGATTCAAATTTTCTCCAGAAGGTTTTTCAGGTATGTAGGTTCCTTTACCACGCACTGTTTTAACAATGCCGATTGCTTCCAACATTCTCAAAGCTTCTCGAACTGTGCTTCTGCTAACACCCAGCATATTGCAGAGCTCACTTTGGGGAGGAAGCCAATCACCAGGCTTGAGCTGGCGGGACAAAAGCGATTCCTCAATGCGCTCCAGCGTTAATCTCAACAGGGATAGATTACCTACTGGGCGGAAAACTTTGTTTTTGTCATTCATACTTATATGATATCATACATCAATACTTACCAACAAGCCCTACTAATTTGTTATCATTTAAAATGTTTGGTGAATGTTTTTGAAAAGCAATTCTTAGACTCCTATAATTTATTTTGTCGGGAGGGAATAGTTATTCATGACCAAAATCGAAGAAGACTTGATGGTTCGTATTGCCTGGTTGCACTATCAGGAAGGCATTACCTTGAGCGAAATAGCCGATCGTTTTGGCTTATCTCGACCTAAGGTTACCAGGTTGCTTGATAAAGCCAGGCGTAGCAAGATAGTGCGCTTTCTGATAGAAGCTCCTAATGCTCATCTTTTGTCTCTGGAAGAAGAACTCAAAAAAGTTTTTTTGCTCGAAGATGCTGTGGTTGTGCCCTCTTCTGAGGAAAAAGATGTAGCATATGAAAACGTAGGAAAGGGTGGCGCCATCTATCTCTATAGAGTTCTTCGCAAAGGCGATCTGGTTGGTGTTGGTTGGGGAAGTACCTTACGTTATATGGCTGATAACCTTATTCCCAAAGAAGAAGTCTATGATGTTCGCTTCGTTAGTTTAGCAGGCGGGCTTACGGTTGGCTCTTTTATGAACCCTTACAATATTGGAGAGCGTTTGGCCAGCGTTTATCGTGGAGAGTGTTATTATATACATGCTCCCAACGTTGTTGAATCTCCAGAACTTCGAGAATTTTACCTTGCAGAAAGGGTGAATCGTAAAACTTTTGAAATGGCGAAGAATGCTCGTTTGTCTTTTCTTGGTATTGGTGTAGTGCATCCGCAGTTTTCTACCTATATAAAGACTGGTTTTATAGATACGCAAGACATGGAGATTATCAGAAGAATGGGTGGAGTGGGTGATATATTTGGACAATTTTATGATATCGAGGGAAATATGCTGGATCTCGAGATTCACAGACGCACTATTGCTGTTTCTCCACTGGAATTGCGTAACATGCCGAATGTTATAGGTCTTGCAGGTGGTGTACGCAAAGTTGAGGCTATCCTTGGAGCAATTCGTGGGCGGTTTATTAAAATTCTGATTACTGATGAACTGACAGCTTTGAAATTGCTCGAAGTGGCATAATTTTTAAACGTTGTACTTTTTTTGAGAAAAAAGAGCCCAAAAGGGTCCGCTTTGAGTTCTTGAAAAAAGACGTAACAGGAGGTACATCATATGAAGATTGCTCTGGGTGCAGATCATGCCGGATACAGGTATAAGGAAGCCATTAAAGAAAAGCTTCAGGAAGCAGGTCATGAGGTGGTGGATTTTGGAACCAGTGATGAGCAGCCGATGGGAACAGCTCCTTTTGCTCAAAAAGTAGCCCGTGCAGTGGTTCTGGGTGAATGCGACCGTGGTATTCTGGTCTGTGGCACTGGTGGTGGTATGTCGGTTTGCGCTAATCGTTATCCCGGAGTAAGAGCGGTACTTTGCTTTAACGAGTTCACTGCAAAAATGGCTCGGGCGCACAACGATGCCAACATTCTGGTTATGGGCTCCCGGGTTACTCCTCTTGAAGAAGCACTGCGGTTTGTGGATATTTTTTTAAATACTCCTTTTGATGGTGGCAAATATGCCGAACGCCTGCGTTACCTGGAAGAGGTAGAAAAAGACGTTTTTCAGCTATTAAAAGAAAAATTTTCCTGAGTTGAGCGAGTTTTGGTTTATGTGCAGAGCCAAATTCCGCCAGGATTGGATTAAGGCATCAAACCACCCTGGCGGAATTGCATTTTTATGCAGGGGCTTCCGTTTCGGTGCTTCCGTATTTTAAAACTGCATAAGGAAGCCATATGGTTATAAAGAGATTGGCCAAAAAGAGGCCGATCACCGGTAACAAACTCAGCAGGAATTCGATTAAGACCATAAGAAAAACCGCTCCAAAATTACCTTGAGAGAAAACAAAACGAAAAGAAAAACTTACTGCCTTGTCAAAGCTGGCATTTTCTTTGGCTGCATGAGGTATGGCAGGAAGAAAAATGGATGCCAGGAGGATTCCTGGTATCAGATAGAGAAAAGTACCCAGGGCAACCAGAATGGCCACCACCAGGGCTGCGACCCCCACATTTCCTAAGCGCTCAGAAAGCCTTACCCAGGAATCCTGCAAAGAGGCTTTTTCTTCCTGCAGGTTTTTTTCAAGTAGAAGGGTAATCCAGGCCATGCTGAAGAGAACCACTATATAGCTGATTATGGTTACTGCAAAGACCTGCCAGCGCATCCCCATCAAAAAGGCGTTGCGGAGCCCCAGCGACAGTGCCAGTCCTATCAAGCTGGCTATGAGAGAAGGAATCAAAATCGAAGGAACTTTGCCAATGAGCTGAAAAGGGGTTTGAAAAGCATCCTGCAAGTTGATTTTAGCCATCGACCTCTCCCTCCTTTTGGTTGCTTTCTGCTACCATTTTAGCAGCTAAGCGCTTTTTCTGTCGACGGGATACTTTAATGGTAAAATAACTTAACCAAAAGAAGAAGGGAAGAAAGCATGTTTCCCAAAATTCTGGATCGCTATGTTATGCGCGAAAGCACTGTTTTGATGTTTACCTGGGTGGGCGCAGTCACCATTATAATGCTGGTGCAAACTCTTTTTGAACTGGCTGATTTTTTTGTGAATGAAAAAGTGCCCTTTCTGATTGTTCTCGAAATTCTTCTTCTGTATCTTCCTGCCCACATGGTCATGACTTTCCCGATTTCTAATCTTCTGGCTGCAGAACTCAGCTTGAGCCGTTTTTGCAGGGACAGCGAGCTCATCGCTGTTGAGGCCAGCGGGGTGAGCTTGAAACGCTTTCTGTTTCCTTACCTTTTTCTGGCACTTCTTGTGGCTTTTGGCTCTTTTCTTTTGAATGACCTGGTGGTTCCCGAAACCAACCATCGCGCCCAGAGCCTGGTGCGCTATTATGTTTATAAAGAAAGTCCTCCCCAAATAGAGCAAAACGTATTTTTCCGAGACGAAGAGAATCGTTACTTTTATGTGAATGAGGTAGATACTCGCACCTGGGAGATGAAAAAAGTGATTATTTACTTCCTGAAAAACGGCAACCAGTATCCTGAGGTGATCATTGCTAAGACCGCTTTCTGGCTGGAAGATAAATGGCTAATCAAAGATGGAGTGGTGCACCAGTTTAACGAGGAGGGAAAGCTGGTCAGGGAAATTGAATTTTCCGAAATGGAAATCGATATGCGACAGGAACTCAAGGAGTTTTTTGAAAAACAACGCACACCTGAAGAAATGTCCTCTCGCCAGCTAAAAAAACAGATTGAAATTCTCAAAAAAGCCGGCGCAAGAACCGAAAAAATGGAAGTTGCCTACTTTTTGAAATTTTCCATTCCCTTTTCGGCTGTGGTTTTCGTTATGGCGGGCATGCCACTTGGCATTCAGCGCACCAGAGACACTAAAGGCTTGGGAGTTATTGTGACAGTAATTCTGGCTTTTGCTTACTACATGTTGCTTTCTATCTTTCGCTCTTTAGGTCGTGGGGGGGTCATGGAGCCGTTGCTTGCTGCCTGGATGCCGGATGTAATCTTTGGCTTGATGGGCATAATTCTTTTCTGGAGTGTGGACCGACGATGAAAAAGCTTATGGCATGTCTTTTCATTGCTTTTGTGGTGCTAATTCTGAGCACCGCTTTTGCTGAAGAAGATGCTCAAAACTGTTTCGAAGAAGCCCAAAAGGCTCTCTGGAGTGGCAATACAGAGGAGGCATTGAAGCTTTTTGAAAAGTGTGCAGAGCAGGGGATAAGGCCTCATGATGCCTATTTTGAAATGGGGCTTATCTATTATCGAGAGGGAGAATATCTCAAGGCTTTTCGCATTTCCAAAAAGGCGATACGTGCTTTCAGGATGCACCTCAAGGCGCATCCTGAAGACCATCAAAGCTGGTTCCGTTTGGCTTATATATATGAACTGCGTAGCGAAGCGCCCTCGATTAGCGAGTGGGAAAAAGCCCGGGAAGCGCTTGAAGAGGCTTTGAAGCGCTCAGAGAACAACTCTCTTTACTTGCTGCATCTTGGCTATGTTTGTTATAAAATAGGAGACGTGGAGAAAGCGAAAGAGGCTTTTGAAGGGGTTGTCGCAATACAACCCTCCAATGCTTACGCCAGATACTATCTGGCACTTTTGGATCTTAAAGCCGGAAATATTGAACAGGCAAAAGCGGCCTTTTCGTGGATTGTTGAGAACTTACCCGAGAGTTCTCCTTTATATCAGGGAGCGAAGAAGGAACTTACCAGGCTGGAGGAAAAAAAAGATGAAGGATAAAAGCAAAATTGGTGTATATGGAATACTTATAGCTGGCATCCTCTGGATTGTGTTTCTAGCGGGGTGTCTCAATGGCGGTTTTTTGCAATATGGTTCTCTCAGAGGCCGGGTTTTGAGTGTAGCCGGAGCGCCTCTGGACGGTGTACTGGTGGAAGTTGCCAATCGATCTACTATCACCCTGGCAGACGGGAGTTTCTTAATTGATAGAGTGCCTACTGGAAAACGTTACGTATTTTTCTCACACCCTGACTATGCCGGGAAGGTTTTAGAAGTTGATATTGTTGCCGATACAATTTGCGATATTAATCCAGAAGGCGTGGTTTACCTTGCAGAGAAAACCCCGCAGACCCAGAGAGATTTTCTATTCGAAATTTATCAACTGGGTTTTTACGAGAGAGTTGTCGATGAGGCGAACAGTTTTCTTGTTCTTTATCCCCAGGATCCACTGCAGGGGGACGTGCTTTTTGTAAGAGGGGCTTCCCTGTATTACCTTGAAGAGTATGAGAAGTCGGTTGCTGACCTTAACGCTGTGGTCAATAGCTATCCAGATAGTGAGTTTGCAGATGATGCACAATATCTGCTTGCCAAAAGCTATGGCGAAGGCTACGGTGACTACTACCGGGCAATCAGCGAGTACCGTCGTCTTATTGAGCAATATCCCCAGAGTGACCTGGTGGGCGCTGCCTATTATGAAATCGGAGATTGTTACTACATTCTTGGCGACTATTTTAATGCCTACCAGTCCTATCAGCAGGCTCAAGAGTTTGGTGGGGAACTGGAAAGAAAATCCATCTATGCCATAGGCCACTGCATGTATAAGCTGAACAATTTCCTCGAGGCAGCCCGGTATTTTGATGAGTACGTCAATCGTTACCCTAATACTGACCTTTCTGATGATGCGCAGTATTTCGAAGGCGCTTCGCTTTATCGGGCAGAACGTTTTTCCGAGGCTCTACTTGCTTTTGAAGATTGTGTGGAAAAGTACCCTCAAGGTACCTGGTACAATGGTATTGCGATTGCTCCTGCTGCTCTTTTTCACAAAGGTCTCTGTCTTGAGCGCCTCCAGAGGTATACGGAAGCTTACCAGACTTATCTTTACATCATCAAAAATTATCCCGGAGCCAAATGGGCTGATGGTTCTTCGCTGATAAAGAGTGTTCGCTTTCGCATCGATTGGCTTAACCAGAACGTTTTTTAGCTAATATTTATGTCTTTAAAAAAAAACGACCGGGAAATAATTCAGGAAGTGCTGCAGGGCAATACAGAGCTTTTTCGTCTCCTGGTGCAGAAGTACGAGCGAGCAGTTTTCAACTATGTCTTTCGAATGGTACGCCAGCGCGAAGAGGCAGAGGACCTTACCCAGGAAACTTTTGTGAAAGCTTTTTGTGCCTTGCGCAAGTACGATTCTTCGTACGAGTTTTCTACCTGGATTTTCAGAATAGCCCTCAATGTGTGTAGAGATTTTTTTCGTCGTCGCAAGTTTGCCTTTCTTTCCCTTTCCCAACCTGTGGGAGAGGAGGGCGAAGAGGAACTGGAGCAGCTTGTTGAACAGAGCGCCTTTTCTGATCCCGACGGGGTGGTGCTTGATAAGGAAATGGTTTTGGAAATGGAAAAGGCGATTGCCCGCCTTCCTCTTAAATTGAGGGAGGTAATCGTCTTAAGACACATCGAGAATCTTTCTTATGAGGAAATCGCTAAAATCACTGGTTTGCCACTGGGAACGGTTAAAACTTATCTCCACCGGGCACGCAAGAAGTTAAAAGAGTGGTTGCAAGAATATTTTGGCCCGGATGTTTCTGAAACCTGAAGGGGGTAGGAAACGTATATATAAATGAAGGTGATAAGTATGGATAAAAGGAAGAACCTGGAACATTATCTGAGTTGTCTTCCTCGTTTTGAGCCCGGCGAGGATTTGAGCGACCGGGTAATGGAGAGAATTTATCAGAGAGAATCGTTGCTGGTTAGGTATCGCAGAGCTAAAAAGTTTGCAGTTTTTGCTCTGGCGGGAGTTTTCCTTTTGCTGATTTTTTTGACTAATCTCCCCTTGCTTCCGGAGTTCCAGGTTACCAACCTTGCAGGATACAGGACAGTGGAATTGATATTTTATCCTTCTTCGAAAAGCCCACGCACGGTGGCTGTGGCCGGTGATTTTACTAACTGGGATGCTTTAGCCATGCAAAAAGTCAGAGACGATTGCTGGAAGATCACCGTTCGTTTGAAGCCTGGTAAATATCAGTATGCTTTCGTCATTGATGGTCAGGAGTGGGTTCCAGATCCTGCTTCTCCACGCAAGGTTTCTGACGGCTTTGGCGGCTTTAACTCGGTTCTGGTGGTAAATGGTGGGTAGTATGCGTAGGTTCTTTTTTTTTGCTCTTTTTCTCTTCTTTAGTTTCTGGAGCTTTTTAGCTTTTGCTGCTGAAGAAAATGTGACTTCACTTATCCAGGGTGCTCCTTCTTTTTATGCAGAAGAGGACAAGGAATATCTCTTGCAGAGGGTATCTGAGATACTGGATGAAGTAAGGCAGGAGGGTATTTCTCCTGAACCCCTGGTGCTAAAGCTGGGAGAAGGTCTGAAAAAAAAGGTTCTCCCCTATAACCTGGTTAAAACCTTAGAACGCAAAAAAGATAGTTTGCTTCTGGCTAAAAAGACCTTGCAGGACGTTGATGCTCGGGTAGCCAACAAAGAGAATTTGCTTTACAATCTTGCTCTGGTTTTTGAGTCCTCTACTTCCCCCGAAGATTTGCAAAAGGTACTGGAGGAGATATTGCACAAGGATGGGAAGCGTCTGGAATCAGTTGTTGATTCGCTGGCTGCCTTTGTTGAACTGGGTTTTGCGCCAGACCAGGCAGGTTTGGTAATTGCTGGGGTTGTTCAAAAAGGGGCTACGCCCTCTGAGCTAAAAAAATTCACCAGGCTCCTGGAACGAGCACGTAGAGAAGGGATTGACCCTTCAAGAGTAGCGGCAGTACTTAGCGAAGCTGTGAATAAATACGACCACTTAAGTCTGGTGGAGATGGAGATCAAAAACCTCATTGCTTCTTCCAGGCAAAAGCCGAACGTGGAAGCAGGAGAAGGGGTGGTTATCAGTTCTCCAGGTATTACTTCTTCGGGCACACCTACCCAGGAAGGTGGAACTCCTCTTGAGGGAAGCAATGCGTCCTCAGGTCCTCCTACCCAGGAGGGAGGCACTCCTCTTGAGTGAGCAAAAACAGGGCGGGGTGCCCGCCCTGTTTTTTTATATGAAGGAGGCGATTAAGTCTCCTACTTCTTGTGTGGTCAGCCCCATCTTTCCGGCACTCATGCTTTTGATTTTTCCGGTTTCCAGGGCTTTTATGACCGCATTTTCTACTGCTTGTGATGCTTCACTTTCTCCAATGTTATCAAGGAGCATGCCTAAGGCACAGATAGCGGCTATGGGGTTAATCACGTTTTGACCTGTATATTTGGGTGCTGAACCACCGATAGGCTCAAACATGGAGACTCCTTCAGGATTAATGTTTCCTCCTGCTGCAACACCCATGCCTCCCTGAATCATGGCTCCAAGGTCGGTGATGATGTCACCAAACATGTTATCGGTTACAATAACGTCGAACCACTCGGGGTTTTTGACCATCCACATAGTGGTAGCATCCACGTGTGCATAGTCGGTTTGTACTTCTGGGTACTCCCTGGCCACTTCGTAAAAGGTTCGTTCCCAGAGGTCAAAGGCATAGGTGAGAACGTTGGTCTTTCCGCACAGAGTCAGTTTTTTCTTTTTGTTGCGCTTTATGGTGTATTCGAAGGCAAAGCGTATGCAACGTTCCACTCCTTTGCGAGTATTGATGGATTCTTGAATAGCGACCTCGAAAGGAGTTCCCTTACGCAAGAAGCCTCCAGCCCCAACGTACAGGCCTTCGGTGTTTTCGCGCACCACTACAAAGTCGATATCTTCTGGACCCTTATCTTTTATGGGGGTCCACACGTTTGGGTAGAGCTTGACAGGACGGAGATTTATATACTGGTCAAGCGAAAAACGTATTTTAAGCAAAATTCCCTGCTCCAGTATCCCGGGTTTTACGTCAGGATGGCCTATGGCACCAAGGTACAGTGCGTCAAGCTTTTTGAATTCTTCGATTGCTGAATCTGGCAGTGTTTCACCGGTTTTTTTGTAATGTTCTCCACCAAAGGGATAAACAATGGTTTCGTATTTGAAGCCATATTTCCTGGCTGCTGCTTCCAGTATTTTTAATCCCTCACGCACCACTTCCGGTCCAGTGCCGTCTCCAGGGATTACACCGATGCGGTAGTTTTTCATTTTTTGCCTCCTTCCCTGTTTGCTTTTTCAAGCATTATATTTTAATCTGAAAAGAGGGTAAAGGAGGTATTCGCTTTTGGAAGTTGAGTTTCCATTTGGGAAAATGGAACACCTTGATTCCTTTCCTGTGTCAGATAAAGATGTGCAGTATCTCACGCTTTCCCAGCTCGCTTATCTGGTGAAAGTCTGCCTGGAAGGATTTTTCCCCAATGAAATGTGGGTAGTTGCCGAAATTGCTGCTTTGAAGGTGAGCCGGAATGGCCATTGCTTTATGGAACTGGTGGAAAAGGAAGGCGAGACGCTTAAGGCAAAAATGGAGGCTTTGATGTGGCGGGATAATTTTAATCGGATTCGGGCTTTCTTTGAGGAAACAACTGGCGAGACACTGCGCGAAGGTCTCAAGGTACTCCTTCTGGGTAGATTGATTTTTCACTCCGTGCATGGTTTGAGACTGGAAGTAGTAGATATTGATCCCAACTTTTCCCTGGGAGAGATGATGCGTCGGCGCAATGAAATTATTGCCTGTTTGGCTAAGGAGGGGTTGCTGGAGAAGAATGCTTCTTTACTGCTACCTCCGGTCATCCAGCGCATCGCAGTGGTTTCTTCTCCTCAGGCAGCCGGGTGGGGAGATTTTGTACATCATTTGCAGGGCAATGCTTTTGGATACCGTTTTCTGTGCTGTCTTTTCCCAGCTTTTGTTCAGGGGGAAGAAGCAGAAGTCTCTTTAATTCGGGCACTTGAAGAGGTGGAGAGAAGAGTTGATTATTTCGACGTAGCGGTTATTATTCGTGGGGGTGGGTCACGCACCGATTTGAGCTCTTTCGATAGCTATACTCTGGCTAAAAAAGTGGCCAATTTCCCCATTCCAGTAATTACCGGTATAGGTCACCAGCGGGATCAATCGGTTCTGGATATGGTAGCACATACTTCTTTGAAAACGCCGACCGCCGTAGCCGAATTCATTATTGGTCGTGCTCGGGATTTTGAATTGTCCCTACTTGACCTTGAAAGGCGAGTTAAAAGGGATGTGGAAAGCCTTCTGGAGCGAACCAGAGTAAATCTTGAGCTTTTGAAAGAACGCCTGGTACGTCTTGGCGAGCACGACGTGAGCAGAAATCACTACTTGCTGAAGGAGAGTTTTCGTGCTGTGAAGACTCTAAGTGTTAACGTTTTGGAGAATGAGGCAAGATCGCTCAAAGATTTCATCCAGAGAGTTTGTTATGCTTCAAAAACTCGGTGGCGGGAATTCTGGAAGCAAATGGAGCACAGTGAAAATCTGGTGCGCCTTTTAGATCCTCAAAATGCTTTAAAAAGGGGTTATAGTATCACCTTTCTGGAAGGCAAGATTGTAAAACACGCTGGAGAGGTTGCTCCTGGGCAACGTATTGAAACCTGGCTTTTTGATGGTAAACTGATAAGCAGGGTGGAGGAAAGTCGTGAAGGAAGAAAAGATTGATTACCGACAGGCAATTGAAGAGCTTCAGTTCATCGTTAACGAGCTTGAAAGGGGAGAGCTGGACCTTGATGCTTTGCTTGAAAAAGTGAAGCGAGCGGCCTTTTTGTGTTCCTTTTGTAAAAACCGCTTGCGAGAGGTAGAGAAAGAATTGGAAACCGTATTTTTGGAAATGGAGAGAGAATTGAGAGCGGAAGAAACGCCCTCTTCTGATGGCGGTGATAGTTTTTGCAATGCGTAAGGTGTGGTAGAATAAATATTGATAGGCTGAATAAAATATAATTTGATAGGAGGTGAGAAATGAAGTAAGAGTCTTTTGAGGCAGATGGGCGTTGGTCCTATTTTGGTTTTTGGGGTTTTGTCCTTTGTAAAACGTGAATTATAAATTGGAAGGAGGGTTTCTTATATGAAGCGGTCTTCAATATTGCTAGTTGTAGCTTTAGCAGTAGTGCTTGTTTTGACCTGGAGTTTCCTGGCTCTGGCCCAGGAGGAAACTTCAGAACTGGAACTTCAGACTGCAGAAGCTGCTTTCCAGGCTGCCGACAAGGGGAATCCTGATCCGGCCTGGCAAGGACAGAAATTTACCATTGGTGTGTATTCGGCAGGACCTCGTGGTGCAATTTCTGGTCCGCTTTATTTCTGGCGTCCTTTCTTTGAAAAACTTACTGGGGCAACCTACGATATAGTAGAAATACCCTTTGGTGAACTTCGTGAAAAGATTTTCACTGATTTGATGACTGGAACTGGCTATTACGACGTGATAATTGGTCCCAGCTGGTTCTACGGTGACTATGTTTCCAATGGCTGGATTGTGCCCATTGACAAGTATTTTGATGACCCTCGCATGCCCAAATGGGATAGGGACTCCATTTTGCTTCCTATCCGGGAACTCCTGCAGTGGAAGGGAACCTGGTACGGTTTCAACAACGACCATGATGGCCAGGTACTTTATTATCGTCGGGATATATTGACTGATCCCAAGTGGCAGGAGCTCTTTAAGCAGGAGAAAGGCTATGATTTGCCGGTTCCTCCACGCACCTGGGAAGAGGTTTATGATGTTTGCGACTTTTTCAACGGTAAGGACTGGAATGGCGATGGTGAAAAGGATTACGGTATTACCATGCACTTAAAAGTTGGTGGACAGGGCTTCTTCCATTTCATGGCTCTCTCTGCTCCTTATGTGGTTTCACCAGCTCCGGGAGACGATCCCACCAAGGTAACTCGTTACCACAACGTTTACTGGTTTGACCCAGAAACCATGGAGCCCCTGGTAGATACTCCAGGCTTTGTTGAAGCACTGAAGATGCTCCTCAAGCTTTCCAAGACTGGTCCTTCAGCGATGTGGGGCTGGAGCCTTGGCGAAGCCTGGGATGCTTTCTTGAGAGGAAAAGCTGTTTTGACCTTCTCCTGGGGCGACGTGGGCTCGCTGTCCCAGCTTCCTGAAAGCTCCAACATTAAAGGAAAACTTGGCGTTGCACCCATTCCAGGTAGCGAAAAATACTATGATCTTGAGACTCAGCAATGGGTTAACCAGAGAAACTTCGTTGCCAATACCGTAGGAGCTTCCTGGCATGGAGTAATTTCCAAGTTTTCCAAGAAGCAAGACCTTGCTGCTTACTTCCTGTCCTGGCAGGCCACTCCTGAGATTAACCACTGGAACGTAGTCTGGGGCTGGACAGGTATTGACCCGGGTACCCTTTATGACCTTCTCAAGCCCACCGGATATGCGGATATTGAAGATTATGTCCAGACTGGATATGATGCAGAAGATGCACGCCAGTTCGTAACTGCTTATGAGGAAATGTGGTACAAGTATCCTTTGCGCCAGGCCTACCTCCGTATTCCTGGCACTCCTGAGTACTGGGAAGTATGGGACATTCACCTCTCAGAGGCAGTGGTTGGACAGGTTTCTCCTGAAGAAGCACTGCGCAGGACCAAAGAAGATTGGAATGCGATTACCGATCGTCTGGGCAGGGAAAACCAGAAGAAGATTTACCAGGAAGCCATAGGGTACGTCCCAGAGAAATAGCTAAAACCTTTAAAAAGCAGGGGCCCCTTGGAAAGAGGCCCCTGCAATTCAGGGGAGAGAAACGATGAAAGAACGTGGAAGCTTTTTTGTTGTTCCAGGGATTGTATGGGTTCTTCTTTTTACCATTTTCCCTCTGGTGTATTCTTTTCGGGTAAGCCTTTCTCGAGTTGCTTACGGACGAATAACTGGCTTTGCCGGTCTGGCCAACTATGCCCGTATGTTTCAGGATTATCGCTTCTGGGGTGTTCTTGGTTTTACTCTTATTTTTGTTATTTTTAGTGTTGCCATCACCGTTTCCCTGGGCTTACTTTTGGCCCTGGTTTTTAACCGCAAAATGCGGGGCTTGCGCTTTTTCAGAGCCTTGATGACTACTCCTCTTTTTACTGCCCCGGTTGCACTGGGCTACCTGGGAGTCATGATGTTTTATGAAGAAAATGGACCGATTAATATTTTGCTTCAAACACTTGGTTTTAGTAAAGTGCCCTGGCTTTCAGATATTTTCTGGGCGCGAACTGCGGTCATCATGGTTGACGTATGGCAGTGGACACCTTTTGCCTTTATTATTTTGTTGGCTGGTTTGCAATCTTTACCGGATGAAGTTTATGAGGCCGCAGTTCTGGATACCTCTTCCGGTTGGGATATCTTCCGCTATATTACTTTTCCCATGATTTCTCCAGTGCTGGGAACCGTAATTATGCTCCGCTTGGTTGACGCTTTTAAAGTTTTTGATATTCCTTTTGCACTGACCAACGGGGGGCCGGGAACTGCTACCCGAACTCTTACCTTTTATGTTTATACCCAGGGACTAAGGAACTTTGACCTGGGTTACGCTTCAGCGATGGCCTATTTCCTCATGTTCATGTCGTTGGCGGTGGGTATCTTTTTCTTCCGCAGATACCGCAGTCTGTATGAATGAGGTGATAAAGTGAAGAAGAAAAAGAAACTCGGTATCGTGGATGTTCTGGTCTGGATAGTAATTGTCATAACCTTTATATGGGTGGTCACTCCTTTTTACTGGGCGGTTATAACTTCTTTCAAGAAACCTATCGATGTGTTCAGATTGTCTGTTGTGCCCTGGTTGCAGTTTAAGCCCACCCTTGATAACTGGTACATGGAGTTTACCCAGCGTGGTCCTGAAATTATGAAGGGAATAACCAACAGCATCGTTATTTCGGTTTCTGCGGCTTTACTGGCTATTGCTCTGGGCTCTCTTGCTGGTTATGGCCTGGCACGCTTCAGGTTTCGCAAGTGGAAAAACCAGGATATGGCGCTTTGGTTTCTCTCGCAACGTTTCCTTCCACCTGCAGCTACGGTGATTCCCTTCTTTTTGATCATAAAGAGCTTGGGTCTTCTGGATACCCGATTGGCACTGGTTCTGGTGAATACTACTTTCACCATGCCCTTTGCAGTTTTAATTATGAGGGATATGTTCAAAGAACTCCCTGTGGAGCTTGAAGAGGCAGCCCTGGTGGATGGGTGTTCTCGCTGGACAGCGTTTCTGCGGGTAGCCCTTCCTCTTGCTGCTCCTGCCCTGGTTTCTACGGCCATCATTTGCTTTGCCTTCACCTGGAATGAGTTTCTCTTTGCTCTGGTTCTCACTTACCGTCAGGCAATTCCCATGACTATCGTGATTGCCGGTACTGAACATACTCAGGGAGTTCAGTTCTGGTATGTTTCCACGCGCCTGCTTTTGGCTATTTTGCCGCCAGCAATCCTTGCTTTGATGGTGCAAAAATACATCGTTCGAGGCCTGACCATGGGCGCGGTGAAGGGTTGATGTCCTTTTGAAGGTACTGGTGAGCGGGGGAGCCGGTTTCATCGGCTCCCACGTGGTTGACAATTACCTTGCTGCTGGCTACCAGGTGGTGGTGGTCGACGATCTGTCGACAGGAAAGAAAGCTAATTTGAACCCCGCAGCCACTTTTTATCAGGTGGATATCACTGATTCTGCTGCCTTGCGCAGGGTTTTTGAAGAGGAAAAACCAGATATTATCAATCACCATGCGGCTCAGATTAACCTTCGCCGCTCAGTGGAGGATCCGACCTTTGATGCCTGGATTAACATTCTGGGAAGTTTGAACCTGATTGAGCTCAGCCGCCAGTTCCAGGTTGAAAAGTTCGTTTTTGCCTCTACGGGTGGGGCCATTTATGGTGAGCCAAATGTTTTACCGGTAAAAGAAAGTGCTGCTACCTCTCCGCTTTCTCCCTACGGTGTGGCTAAAAGAAGTGTAGAAATGTACCTTGAGTATTATCACCGGGTGTGGGGGCTTGAGTACGTTGCCCTGCGCTATGGTAACGTCTATGGTCCGCGTCAAGACCCTCAGGGTGAAGCTGGGGTGGTAGCTATTTTTTGCGGAAGGATTCTTCGGGGGAAACCCTGTGTTGTTTTCGGTGATGGGAGAAAAACTCGAGATTACGTGTATGTGGAAGATGTGGCCCGGGCCAATCTGCTTGCCGTCTTCGCACCTTCGGGCGTCTACAATATTGGAACTGGCAGAGAAACCAGCGTTTTGGAGCTTGTGGAGTTGCTTGAGAAAATTTCGGGTCGAAAGGTGGAGGTTGTTTTCGAAAAAGAACGCAAAGGGGAAATCAACCACATTGCGCTTTCTTGTGAGAAAGCGCGAAGGATTCTGGGCTGGGTGCCAGAGGTAGACCTTTGGGAAGGGTTAAAGAAAACTTTCAACTTTTTCCAAGGTGAGATGTGCAATGCGGGCCATGGTTCTTGAGCGAACGGCTCCGGTAGAGACTTCTCCACTGCTCCTCAAGGAAGTTGCGCTTCAAGGAGTAGAGGACGATGAAGTTTTGATAAAAGTCGCTGCCTGTGGAGTGTGCCATACCGATTTACACATCGTGGAGGGCGAACTTCCTCCCCATAAACTCCCGCTTGTTCCTGGCCACCAGATTGTGGGAAAAGTGGTTGAAAGAGGAAAGAAAGTAAACAACCTTGAGGTAGGTCAGAGGGTTGGTGTACCTTGGATAAACCAGGTGTGCGGGGTATGCCGCTTTTGCAGACAGGGTATGGAAAATCTCTGTGAAAATGCGTTGTTTACTGGTTATGACCTGGACGGGGGTTACGCCGAGTTTGCAATTTTTAGAGAGGAAGCCGCGTATCCGATTCCTGAAGGGTATGAAGATGTGGAATTTGCTCCTCTTCTTTGTGGTGGAGTTATTGGTTATCGAGCTTATCGGCAAAGCAAAGTAAAGGAAGGCGAGATACTGGGACTTTTTGGGTTTGGTTCTTCAGCGCACTTAGTTGCCCAGATGGCACTTTTTGAAGGTGTTCGGGTATTTGTCTTTACCCGTTCTCCGGAACACCAGAAGCTCGCTCGAGAGCTTGGTGCCTCTTTTGTGGGTCGGGCTGAGGATGTACCGCCTGAAAAGCTTGATGCAGCAATCATTTTCGCTCCCGCCGGGCATCTGGTGAAGGTGGCCCTTGAATACCTCTGTCCGGGGGGACGGGTGATAACAGCAGGTATTTATTCCACTCCAATTCCAGAGCTTCCTTATGACTTGGTTTATAAAGAGCGCTGTATACAGAGCGTGGCAAATAGCACCAGAAAGGACGTACAGGAGCTTATTGAACTTTCCAGAAGGCTGCATTTCAAAACACAAATTGAAGTGTTCCCGCTTGAAGAAGCCAATCGAGCGCTTTTGTTGCTCAAGGAGAGCAAAATCCGTGCCTCTGCAGTGCTTTCAATTTAGGTCTTTCTGAGTTTTCCTAATCGAAAAAGTGGTTTTTTTGAAACCTTGTGTATTTTTTTTTCCTCTTCCCAAGTGGTGAAAAGAAGTGCCGTTGCGGGGCCGCAGCTTTTGTAAAGTGGAAGCGGGAAGGGGTTTTCAATCTCTACGGTGAGTCCGGTGCTTTGCAGAAATGTCGTTAGTTCCCAGAACACTCCCTTGGACCCCACCGGGATGATGTCTCCACACAACACGCTTTCTCGCAGAGCAATGATGTCGGAAGGACCAGCAATTTCATTTTGCTTTGCAAGCACTTCTTCTCCAACCGCAGGGCTTCCCAAGAGGAACACGTTAAGACCTTCGCAGCTTTTTTCAAAAATTAGCTCCTCATGGTTTACCATGCCAATCACGGTTACGCCCAGGCCAGTTTGATGGGTGGGGAAGTTCTTTTCTGAAGAGACCACGAAAGGAAGGGGGCTGAGGCCACAAGCCTCAAGCTCCCCCTTGATGCCCGATAACGCTTGTTCGATAAAGGGATAGGGTTCAGTGGAAAGAGTTAACGAAAAAGCAATGGGATTTCCTCCTAAACTCAGGATTTCAGAAAGAGCGACCCGGAAAGTATATTTTGCACAGGTTGCAACCTCTGCTTTTACAAAATCCATGCTTTTGGGGCCTATACCACCTAAGGAGTCGCAGGCAACAAGCATGAGTTCCTTTTCGTTTATTTTGATAAATACCGCATCGCGTCTATTCATCGCTTCTTGAGCATTTCAAAAATTAAGGAGGCAAGGATTATATTCACTGCTGATGCCACAAGCAGAGAAACCACAATCCCGGTAAAAAATCCCCACCCAAAGACTGGAACAAGAGTAGCTGGTGCCAAAACACCATTAAGAAAGACACCACAAGCTATACCCAGAATACGGTTTTTCTGATAGAGCAGCCTGAAAAGTACACATATAACCGCCATCTCGCAGGCAATGAGAAGATGCACTGGCAAACCCAGAGGAAATCCCACGTTGAGCGAGGTGAGAATATGGCCCAAAAACCCAATAACTGCTCCTTCTGGATACCCCAGAAGAATTGCTCCCAAAAATCCAGGAAGAGAGTCGAGAGCAACTGTTCCGGTTGGTGAGGGTATTTTGAGGTAAGAGCCCACCACAGAAAGAGCAATCAGGGTCGCTGTAATAGTCAAGCGTGCTACAGTTGACTGAGCATAGGCTGATTTGGACATGGTATAACCTCCTTTATTTTGCTTATTAAAAATAAAGTCCCCGACCCAAAGCATGCTTTGAGCCGAGGACTTTGCCTTCATCCTCGCCCATCCTTTCGTGGCAGGTCTTCTGGCTTGAGGGCTTCAGCCTACTCGGTGCGCCTTCCCAGCTTATTCAGCCAGTGGCTTTTTACACCTTTCGCTCCCTCTCACAGCGGCGGGTCCGCACCGGACTTGCACCGGTTTCCCTTTTCAGCTCCCCGAAGGAGCAACCACGAAGGGTTGAGCCAGTATTCACTTTCTGAGTGTATGATAGCAAAGAGTAGAGAATTTTCAAGAGTTAGGTGCTTTGGGTGGAGAATTATTTTCTTTACTGTTTTCACCATAGAGCGAACCTCTCCGCAGGTTTTTCTTTGTTACAAGTACGCGCAGTTTTTTCTGATTTTGATTCGTGTTGGGCTGAGACCGGATTATTTATTATTTCAAAGACTTCTTTTTTGCAGTGAAGCTCTTTCAAATAAATTTTTGGGAAAGGAAGCAAAAATCTTCACAAGGAAGTAACATCAGGACATCTAAGGATTTTGGCACTTTTTTGAATTTTGAGTGCTTTGGCAAGCTTTTTTATCTCGAAAAAAGCAAAAGTTCGGAGGGTTATTGTCGGTGCGGGAAATAATCAAGGATTTCGTTCGGGTTATAGTGCCTCTTTTGCCTTTTCAGGAACCCATTTATGAATTTGGTTCGCTCCAGGTGGCGGGTCAGGAAGGATTCGCTGATTTGTGACCTTTCTTTCCAGGGAAGCAATATGTGGGTTGCGATATGCGTCCGGGACCTGGTGTTGATTGTATTTTGAATCTTCATAATATTGAGCTTCCCGATGGTGCGGTAGGAACAGTTTTGGTGATGGATACGCTTGAACATGTTGAATTTGTGCGCAGGGCAATGGATGAAGTATACCGAATTTTAAAGCCAGGTGGGTTCGTGGTAATCAGCTCAGTGATGAATTTTCCAATTCATGATTATCCTTTTGATTACTGGCGCTTTACGCCGGAGGGGTTCAAAAGTTTACTGCAAAAATTTGGTTATCGCTTTGTGGAGTGGGTGGGACACCCCCGTTTTCCCCATACGGTGGTTGGGGTTGGATGCAAGGGAGAGCTTGAGCGCTCAACACAGATGGTTTTTGAGAGAGAGGTTACCCGCTGGAAGGAGCGCTGGAGTTTGTCTGTTGCGACCAATCCAGTTGTTGCAGAGAAAAGGAGAGAACCAGCTGGTTATTACTCATATTCAAGACCTGAGGTGCGCAATCTTATCATGCCTGGATGCCGTAAGGTGCTGGATGTGGGTTGTGGTGAGGGGAATCTCGGGAAAACTCTGAAAGAAGAAAGAGATTGCGAAGTCTGGGGTGTGGAAATTAACCCCCGGGTTGCAGAAGTGGCCTCTGGTAATCTCGATAAAGTCATAGTTGGCGACTACGAAAAGATAGTGGAGGACTTGCCTTCTGATTATTTTGATTGTGTGATTTTTGCGGATGTTTTGGAACATTTTGTTGATCCCTGGGAAGCACTCAAAAAAACCAAAAGGATTTTAAGGAATGGTGGTCAAATTGTGGCAAGCGTTCCCAACGTGCGCCATTGGAGTGTAATCAAGACTCTTCTTGAGGGAAAGTGGGAGTACCAAGAAGCCGGCATCCTGGATCGTACTCATTTGCGTTTCTTTACTGCATCTTCCCTGGTGAGGATGTTTAAAGAAATTGGCTTTAACATAGAAGGGCTGTACACTACTTCGCTTCGTGGAGAAGAAATTCCTGCTGGTTTGATTGGGGATCTAAAAAAATGGGGGTTGAGTCCTCAAAACCTTCAGGAGGAAAGCAGGGTATATCAGTATTTAGTTTCTGCGACTAAAAGGGATTTACCTCGGCTTACTTCTATCATCATCCTCACCCGCAACAACCTCGAATATACTCGGAAGTGTCTGGACAGCATACGCGAATATACTCCAGAACCTCATGAAATCATTGTTGTGGACAATGGGTCAACTGATGGGACAGTGGAATATCTCAGAGAGCAACCCGATGTGAAACTCATCGAAAACGGCTTTAACCTGGGGTTTGCACTGGGCAACAACCGGGGGCTTCTTGAGGCGAAAGGTGATTATGTGGTATTTCTCAATAACGATGTGGTAGTAACTGAAGGATGGCTAAAAAGACTTATTGCTTGTGCCGAATCTGATCCACGTGTGGGTATTGTTGGCCCGCGCTCCAACTACGTAGCTGGACAACAGATGGTTAGAGACATTCCCTATGGAGACGACCTGGAAGCAATGCAGGAATTTGCGCGGAACTGGAGCCAAAGGCATTCCAAAAACTGGGGAGAGGCTTTGCGAGTAATAGGTTTTTGTATGCTTGTTAAGCGTGAAGTTATTGAGAGGATAGGAGGTTTTGACCCTCGGTTTGGCCTTGGTAACTTTGAAGATGACGATTTCTGTATCCGGGCTCAAATTGCCGGTTTTAAAATAAAAATTGCCCACGATGTTTTTGTGCATCACTTTGGAAGTAAGACTTTTCAGAGTGAACAGATTGACTACCGCAAACTCATGCTTTCTAACTGGGAAAAGTTCAAAAGCAAGTGGGGACTTCCAAAAAACTTATCTATTGAAAACGGTTATCGCATTGATTCTCTGCTCCAAGACGTATTTAGCCCCGAAAAGCACATAGTACCCCTGCGGATTGAACCCTATCCGTTGGATGGAGTTCGCTCGATGAGCTATCTTGCTCCTTTTTCGAAAGAGGCACTCAGGTGGTATCTCACCAAATTTTCGCCCCAGGATGAGGTAACTCTGGTTTTGTATGAGGAGGGCAAAGAGGAGGTAATTTTGCAAAAAGTTTCTCAGGCAGTGTTTGAGCTGGGTTTTGACCCTGAAGACTCGCCGGATATTCTGATAGTTCCAGGTCCGCTTGATGAGCTGAAGCAAGCCCAACTTATCAGTGCCGTTTACGCTTTGATGGAACTTCCCGACGTTCCAGATTCCTGGAAGAGATGGGCAGTTTATTTAGAGAAAGCAATACATCGCGGGAGGGTTCAAAATGCCAATTAGGATTGCGATGTCTCATGGAGAGCAAGTTCAACCGGGTAGTTTTGAAACCTTGCTTGAGCAAAGCAGCCAGTTTATAAAAGAAGGTTGCTTTGAGGAAGCAGAAAAATGCCTCTTGAGGATGCAGGAAATAGCTCCTGACTCTCCTTCTCTGTATAACCTCATGGGTTTTTTGGCATACCAAAAGAAAGATTTTAAAAAAGCAGTAAGGAGTTTCGAAAAGGCCCTGCAAGTAAACCCCCACTACGCTGAGGGTTGGAACAACCTGGGTGCGGCATACCTTGCTCTCTCGCGCCTGAGCGATGCCAAAGCGGCTTTTGTGAAGGCAGTGAATCTTAATCCCAATCTTAATGATGCACTTGAGAATCTTTCCTGGATAACCGAGCATTTTTTTGCCCACTCCACCAAATTTCCCACCGTGAGTGCCTGTGCTATCATGAAGAACGAGGAGCAGAATCTTCCCCGGCTTCTTTCTGCACTAAATGGATACGTCGACGAGGTAGTGTTGGTTGACACCGGCTCCACCGACCGCAGCGTGGAAGTAGCACGTTCTTTTGGGGCCCGGATATACTTTCACAAGTGGCGCGAGGACTTCTCAGCCGCCAAAAACGAAGCTCTGGAGAGAGCTCAGGGAGAATGGATACTTTTTCTGGATGCCGATGAGGCAATGATCCCTGAAGACCTGAAAAAGCTGCGCTTAATCCTTACTTACACAAGCCATGAAGCGTTCATGCTGCCTATCAAAAACTTTCTGGATCCCCAGGAAAGAACTTACATGCTTAACTATCTGGTGCGAGTTTTCAGAAGACGACCGGAAATCCGCTATCAGGGTAGGATACACGAAACGGTGGAGGGGTCTTTAGTTGAGCTGGGAAAGAAAGCTTTTAAGCTGTACAGCATTTTTGTTTACCATTACGGTTACAAGAACCAGAAAAAAACAGCTCGGAAAGTTTTTTCAAGGAATTACGAACTCCTCTTGAAAGAAATTAAAGAAAACCCGGAGAATCTTAATGCACTGTCTTATTTGGGGCGAAATTGTTTTCTTAAAGGAAAATTCGAAGAAGCAAAAAATTACTTGCAACGAGTGCTGACTATTTCTCGGGATTTTAATTTTGCGGTATTGACTGCACACCTTGATTTAGCCTGGATTGCAATTAGAGAGGGAGACTTTGAGGAAGCATTCGCGCACCTCGATGCTGTGCGTGAAAGGGAGCCTTATCTTCCTGATCTTTATTACCTTCTGGGACTTGCCCACCACAAAAAAGGGGAATATGCCAGAGCCTTAGAGTGTTTTGAGAAAGTTTTCAGCGTTGATTACAGAAAGAGCAAGTCTTTGATGGTCTTTTTCAGGTTTTCCTGGGGCGATTTGTATCAGAAAATGGGTGAGTGTTACCTGGTTGCGGGAGAAAATGAAAAGGCAAAAGAGTGTTTTGAAAAAGCAAGTGGGTTTTCAGAAGACAACCCAGATCTTTTAAACAATCTGGGAGTTGCAATGGTAAAGCTGGGGGACAGGGAAAATGCAGAGATGTATTTTAAAAAAGCGCTTGAAGCAAATCCTGCCCATCCCGATGCCCGCGGTAATCTCTTTCGCTTTTTACTTGAAGAGGGAAGGGTTGCTGAGGCCAGGGCTCTGCTTTCTCAAATGAAGGAAATTCTGGAGCAGAAGTGAGATTTTTGGAAAAATTTCTTTTCAGACCCTAAAGTTTGGAGGGAGAATGCCGATATTTATATATGAACTTGGGTTTCCGGGAGGTGGTAGATGTACAAAGAGAAGCAACTAAAGAAAACGTAGGCTTGGGTGGATTTTGGTGTATGGTGTAAGTACAAGAAGGCAGGGAAGCCAATTAAAAACCTTATGGAGGAGGTTGATTTTAAATGGGTCTTCGGATTAATCAAAACATAACTGCTTTGAATGCCCACCGTAACCTGGTGGCAACGGACAACGCGCTCTCCAAGTCTTTGGAGCGCCTCTCTTCGGGCCTGCGTATCAACCGTGCGGCTGATGATGCGGCGGGCTTGGCTATCTCAGAGAAAATGCGTGGTCAGATCAAAGGTCTTGCTCAGGCGTCCCGCAATGCTCAAGATGGCATCTCGATGATTCAAACTGCAGAAGGAGCCTTGAACGAAACTCACTCCATTTTGCAACGTATGAGACAACTCGCTGTCCAGGCCGCAAACGACACCCTCACTTCAGAAGACCGGGCTCAAATTCAGCAAGAAATCGACCAGCTCATTGATGAGTTAGACAGAATTGCCGAAACCACCGAATTCAACACCAAAAAACTCCTGGATGGGACTGCAGGCTATGCAACCAGTGCTCAAAACGGTAGTGTGGCTGGTGCAACTTCTACAGTGAATGGAACCGCTTACGCTGCAGGAAGTAGTATAGCAGATGCTGATTTGCAGGCACTGGTTAGCGAGGTTACCCCGGGCGCTGAAACCCAGGCCGGAGTTTACACAGTAACCGTTACTGCCAACGCTTCTCAGGCTACCTTAGGAGATGCAACGGCTTTTACGGGTAGTCAAGCTGGAACTTTAGTAATCAACGGGGTCTCTGTGGATATCGATGCTGGTGATAGTCTGGCCAATGTTATTTTGAAAATTAACAATGTAAGTGACCAAACTGGGGTTACCGCTTCTACGGGAGGCACTAACGGAGGACTTTATCTCACCACTGACGATTATGGAAGCGATGCAACTATTAACGTATCTGGTGATAATGCCCTGCTTCAGGCACTTGGCTTGACCACTGGTTCAGAGCAAGTTCTTTCTGCAGCTGGAACAGACATTGTAGGTACCATTAATGGTGCAGCTGCAGAAGGTGTTGGTGCAACGCTCACCTTGGATGCAAGCGGCAATGCTGCGGATGGACTTTCAGTAACCATCGATCCTTCCAAACTCTCGCTTGGTAGCGGAGGTTCGGTAAGCTTCAGTGCAGTGGTGGACCCCTCTGGTGCGGTGGTGCTCCATATCGGCGCCAATGAGAACCAGACTCTGACCATAAGCATTAACGATATGAGTGCTCAGGCACTGGGTGTGAACAATATCAGCGTAACTTCTGCCAGCAACGCAGAAAGTGCTATCACTGCGATTGACAATGCCATCAACACCGTTTCCACTGAACGCTCTAAACTCGGTGCATATCAGAACCGCTTGGAGCACACTATTGCCAACTTGGGGGTAGCTCAGGAAAACCTCACCGCAGCAGAGTCCCGAATCCGCGATGTGGACATGGCAGCGGAGATGATGGAGTTTACCAGGGCGCAGATTCTGCTTCAGGCAGGCACTGCCATGCTTGCCCAAGCCAACACCCTGCCCCAGTCGGTACTCCAGCTTCTCAGGGTATAGCGATGGAGGAAGCGAAGGGGGCGGAGAGCCGCCCCCTTTTGAGGACGGAGGGAAGGTGATTGACGATGCGTGTTAACCCGCCTGGAGAGCAAGCGATAGCTCAAAATAGGTTGATAGACACCCAGGATGTGCTGGACAAAGCTTCTTCCCTGGAAAAAACGCAGGTCGCTCTGGAGGTTGCCTTTCTGCAGAAAAAGAATCAGGAAGCAAGTGTAGAGAAGGTAGATTTCAACAAGCTCCAGGAAATCATCGACGCGCTCAACCAATTTATGCGCACTCTGGATATTGAATTGCGTTTTCAAATACACGAGCCTACTCATGAGGTCATAGCTCGTCTGATTAACAAGGAAACCGGGGAAGTCATCCGCGAAATCCCACCTGAAAAGTTTCTGGACATGCTTGCTAAACTTCAAGAGCTGGCAGGACTTTTTGTAGATGAGTTGCGCTGAGGGGGAGTTACGGTGAGCAATGGACTTTTGAGCATCGATGGTCTGATTTCGGGTTTGAACACCACTGACATCATCAACCAGCTCCTTGAAGTGGAGCGCATACCCATTACCAGGCTTGAGGAGCGCAAATCGGAGTACGAGCAAAAAATTGCCCTGTGGCAGGAAGCAAATACCAAGCTTTTAGCTCTGCAGACATCTGCATCGAGCCTGGCTTCAGAAAGCACCTTTGAGGGGAAAGCGGTCTCCGTGAGCGATGAAAGTGTGATCAGCGCTTCAGCAACCTCTTCAGCAGTAACCGGTACTTACCTTCTTCGGGTGGAACAACTCGCCTATGCCCATCAGATAGCCACTTCATCTTCATACGCCGACTACAATACCACCACCTTTGGAGAAGGTGTGATCACAATCCAGGTGGGAAGCGGGGACCCAGTTGAAATTACCATTGACTCTTCTAACAATACTTTAGAGGGGATAAAAAATGCCATAAACAGCTCGAGGGCGGGCGTAAACGCTTCAATTGTGAACACCTCAGATGGTTACAAGCTTCTTCTATCCAGCAAGCAAACCGGCCTTGATGGAGCGATTACCATCACTTCCACCCTTTCTGGGGGCGAAGCCACGCTTTCTGGTTTTTACGATATCCAACCTGCTCAAAATGCACGCATTTCCCTGGGCACTTCAGAAGGTGGAGCGACGCCCCTTGTCTACGAGAGCTCTTCTAACCTGATTGAAGACCTAATCCCGGGAGTGAGCTTGAACCTCAAAGCAGTAAGCACCCAAAGTGTGGTTTTAACGGTTGAAGATGACCTGGAAAGCATTAAAAGCAGTATTAGAAATTTTGTGGCCAGATTCAACGAGTTCCAGGACTTTGTCGCTGAGAATACTGCTTATAATCCGGATACTGGTGTGGCAGGTGCCCTACTTGGAGACACCTCGCTGCAACGCATTCAGTCTCAAATACTCAGTAATCTCTTTCGAAGGGTGGAAAGCTCCTACTTCCAGAGCGTTGCTGAAATAGGCATTTCGGTGGATCGTTACGGAAGGCTAAGCCTGGATGAAAGCAAGCTCGACACAGCACTTCAGAGCAACCTGGAAGAAGTGAAAAAGCTTTTTGTAAGTAGCGTGGTAGCGACTGATGCGGATGTGGAAGTAGTTAATGTGCCTTCAAGTGTGGAAAGTCTGCTTGAAGAAAGCAGTCTGGACGTGGTCATTACCCAGGCAGCGGAGAAAGGAAGAGTAGAGGCTTCTTCATCTCTGGGAAGCGACACCCTGGGTCAGGACGAAACCCTCACTTTCAACGGTTCGGTAGTGGTCAATTTGACAGCAGGTATGACTCTGGATGAAGTAGTGGCTACTATTAACTCCACCCTGGAAGCAAATGGCATCCTGGTTGAAGCCCGCAACGAAGGGGGGAAGCTGGTCTTAGAGCACCGCCTGTATGGTTCAAGCAACTCCTTTACTGTGGCATCTAATGTTGATGCTTCCGTCCCTCGGAGCACGGGAATTGGTACCACGGAGCTTACCGGACAAGGGGTGGATGTGGCAGGAACCATTGGAGGGTATGCAGCGACTGGAACGGGCCAGGTGCTTATAGGTGGAGCGGGAACTCCGGTGGAGGGCCTTACTCTGAGAGTTACACTTTCTGCTTCTGAGCTGGCTTTACAGGGAAGCGCTCAGGGGGCAGTGATTTTGAGCCAGGGTATTGGAACTATACTTGAGGAATCTCTCGATTTTATAGTTGACCCCTATGAGGGAATAGTTAAGAGCAATCAAGACCTTTACCAGGGTTTGATTCGAGATATCGATGAACGAATAGAGGTTCTTGAAGAGCGCCTGAGCCGGCAGGAAGAACTCTGGCGTAAGCAGTTCGTAGCTCTTGAAGAAGCACTGGCTGCCTTTCAAACTCAGGGTGCCTGGCTTACACAGCAGTTGGCCAGTCTCTCTGCTCTTACACAATCAAATAACAGTCAGGGAAGTTGAAGAAGGAGGTGTCTGAATGAACGCCTACCTTATGGCTAAAGCGAAAGAATCCTACCAGATGAGTGCGGTGAATACCGCTTCGCCAGTAAGGTTGATAGTCATGCTTTATGACGGTGGTATTAAATTTTTGAAGATGGCTGAGCTGCTTTATGAAGAGCGGGAGGCCGAGAAAGCGCATCAAATGATTGTCAGAGTCGAGAAGATAGTGCTTGAACTTATGGCTTCTTTGAATTTTGAACAGGGCGGAGAAATTGCCCGCAATCTTCTTGAGCTCTATCAGTTTATGTTAAAAGAGTGTGCCGAAATCAATGAGGAGAACTACCGTGAGAAAATCCATGGTCTTTTGAAGCTTTTTTCTGGGTTGCAAGAAGCATGGATGGAAGTTGAGAAAAAACTCCCCCACTGAATTATGAGCTATGGAGAATACCATGCTTTTACTTGAGAAAATGAGAGACCTTTCCCTTTCCATACTTGAGGAGTTCAAAAAGGGCGACCTCGAGAACCTCGCTCTTTACCTCAGGGAAAGGGATACACTGATAAAAGCAGTGGGAAATCTGGCCTCTGATCCTGCAATTCTTGAGGATGCCCCAAAGGCTCTCGGTTTAATCAGGGAAATTCTGCGTATTGACGAAGAAATAAAGGGACTCATCAAGGAGCGGATCCAGGTACTTGCTCAGGAAGCAGGACAGATGAGAAAAGAGGTCGAGGCTCTTCGGAAATTCCGCTCCACCATGTCGGAGACTGCTTCTCAATCTCGCTTTGTGGACCGCAAAAGCTGACCCCCCTTAATTTTTATCCCTGATTGGGTATAATGCTAAATAGGTTGTATTTTGCTTCTCTGGGGGGAGTTTTTTGCCTGTTTTTAGGGTTCTGGTAGTGGATGACGAAGAGTTTATGGCGGAGATGGTCTGTGAAATTTTACAGGAAGAAAAGCTTTTGACTGATGTTGCCCTATCGGGCGAGGAAGCTCTGGGCAAGTTTGAAAGTGCCCAGTATGATTTGGTCATTCTCGACCTGCGTCTTCCTGACCTGGGAGGTCTTCAGGTTCTGCAAAGAATCCGAGAGAGAGACCCGGAAATCCCGGTTATCGTGATCACGGCTTATGGCAGCGTGGACAATGCAGTAGAAGCACTAAAGATGGGAGCTTATGATTTTATTACCAAGCCCTTCAAGGTGGAGGAGCTAAAAAACGCTGTTTTGCGAGCTCTGGAAGTAGAGCGCATGAAGCGAGAGCGCTCTTTCTATCTGGAAGAAATGCGAGAAAACTATCACTTTGAAGGTGTTATTGGGGAGTCTCCCAAGATGAAGGAAGTTATGGAAGTTGTTTCTTTGGTAGCCCGCACCGATGCTACAGTGCTCATCTATGGAGAGAGTGGAACAGGCAAAGAACTTCTTGCTCGCTCCATTCATTTTCAAAGCGACCGCTCTGACCGCCCCTTTGTAGTGGTTAACTGTGGGGCTATTGCAGAGACGCTGCTTGAAAGTGAACTTTTTGGACACGAAAAAGGAGCTTTCACCGGAGCTCATGCTCGAAAACTTGGCAAGTTTGAGATTGCTGATGGAGGCACGCTTTTTCTGGATGAAATTGGTGAAATGAGCCCCACTATGCAGGTGAAGCTTTTACGCGTTCTTCAGGAAAAGACCTTTGAACGGGTCGGTGGTGTTGCCCCCATTACCGTGGATGTGCGGATCATTGCCGCTACCAATCGCAACCTTAAAAGGATGGTGCAGGAGGGCGCTTTTCGGGAAGATCTCTATTACCGCTTGAATGTGGTGCCCATTGAACTTCCTCCATTGAGAGAACGGCGTGAGGATATTCCCCTTCTTTGTGATTTTCTCATCAAAAAGCATGCAGAAAGACTACATAAGAAGGTGAAAGGAATTACTCCTCAGGCTTTACGAATGCTCAAGCGCTATCACTGGCCGGGCAATGTGCGTGAGCTTGACAACGTGATTGAGAGGGCAGTGATACTCACCAGGGATGAAATGATAAAGGCCGAGGATATCTGGATTTTTGATGCCCCTCGGGAAGTAAGGCTGAAGACTCTTCGAGAAATGGAAAAAGAGTATATTCAGAAAGTTCTCGAGCATGTGGAGTTTGACAGAGCAAAAGCCGCCCTGATACTGGGTATTTCGGAGCAAGAGCTTGAGCAAAAGCTGCGGGAGTAGGTTCTGCTTCTGAAATTGGCAATAAATTTTATATAGATGTTTTCAGAGGTGGGCTGGATGATGGCAAAAAAGAAAGTGATTTACTGGTTTCTTTTGCTGTTTCTTTTGCTTGTTCAGGGCGGTTGCTTAGGAGTGCGCTGGCAGGAAAAAGAAACCCATATTCTGGTTTACGAAATCGAGCCCTATTCAAGCTCCGGTTATGTTTTACCAGTACCCCTGGCTCGGGTTGCTGTCTCCGGCAATGGCTACTCAAGCACCAAGTACACTGACAGCCAGGGCAGAGCGGTTTTTTTGCTTTCACCGGGCACATATAGTGTACAGGTTTCAAAGGATGGCTATGAAAGTGTGTCAGACACTATAACCATTTATACTTTAGAGCTTACTCCGGGGTATTACCCATTCTATCTGGTGCGGCAATGAAGGGAAGAGCCTTTTTTTGGGCTGGATTTTCAGTGATTTTTGTATTTCTCTCCTTGCTGGGTTCGGGCTGTTTTCTGGGCAATTTGCCCCATTTTCCCAACCTGCATCCTCAGGTAGACCTTGCTGGCAAAGTAGTTGATGCCTTGAGCGGTGAGGGGGTGGTTGGGGCAGAAGTTACCTTGAGAGACTTTCCCGAGCGAAGTGATGTTACTGCTTCTGATGGGAGTTTCTTTTTGCCTCTGGTGCCCTCAGGAAGGCAGGTCATCCTGGTTTCGGTGTTTGGCTACGCCCCAAAGAGCGAGGTTGTCGAGGTTCCCGAAACAGGTTCTTTTTCGGTCGAAATCGCCCTGCTACCCCTTTTGGGTAAGGTGGTGGGTTTTGTTTTTGACGAAAATGGCCAACCACTTTCTTCGGTAACAGTAACCCTTGATGGTGAGGAGAGCACTCAAAGCAACGAAAATGGTGCCTTTTCCTTTGAAGAGGTGCCGATAGGAGGGCATGTTTTGGTGTTTGAGAAAGAAGGATATCTTCCTTCTGTGGAAGAAATAACGGTGGAAGAGGATTCGGTGGTGGTGTTGGAAATAACTCTTTCAAAACCCACAGGCAGCGTGAAGGCAAGTGGAAATCAGCGAGAACGGTGATTGAAGGGGGAAGGAAAAGTGACAGACAGCTTTGATATGGAACGTTATCTTGCAGTTTTTTTGGAGGAAGTTGAAGAGCATCTCCAAAACCTGGAAGAAGGTCTGGTATCCCTGGAAAGGGATCCCCAGAACCAGGAATTGGTTCAAGCTCTGTTCCGCTCCTTTCATACTATTAAGGGCTCTTCGGGATCAATGGGTTTTGTTCGTCTCTCTGGGCTGGCCCACACCCTTGAAAATGTGCTGGACCGAGTGCGGAATAAAGAGCTCGAAGTTACTCCTTCTTTAGTGGATTTGCTTTTGAAGGGCGTAGACATGATTAGGGAGTTTAAAGAAAGCATTGCCCAGACCTCCCAAGAACCGGAGCTGGATATCGGAGAACTGGAAGCGCATTTAAAGCAGTTTCTTGCTGGTGGCGTGGATGACCAGGAGGCACTAAAAGAAGAAGATACTGGCGCTCATCCAGGTAAAGTGGCAGAGAGCGGCGAAAACAAAGCTTCTGAGGGGAAACGCTACCAGGTTAGAGTATTCCTGCATAAAGATTGTTCCATGAAAGGAGTCAGGGCTTATCTGGTTTTAAACCGCCTTCAGGAACTGGGTGCCCAGATATTGTTTTCTGAACCAACGGTTGCTGAGCTTGAAAAGGAAAACTTTGGAGAGAGTTTTCTCGTTGAGGTGCTTTTCCCTGGGGAGGCCGAGGCAATTCGCTCAGCTGTTCTGGGCGTTGCGGAAGTTGAGAAAGTGGAAGTCCAGGAAGTGGAAGCGGAGAAGGAGAAAGAGGGCCAGGCAGCTCAAAGAGAAGTTGCAAAGTCTGTACAGGGTATTCGAAAAACGGTGCGTGTTGATGTGGAGCGGTTGGATAACCTGATGAACTTGGTGGGAGAGCTGGTTATCGACCGGGCGAGACTCGAAAACAGCATTCAGCGGCTGGACACAGAAACAGATCTCAAAGCCCTTCGCGAGCAGCTTGCCGACACTTCCACTCACCTGGGTCGGATTACTAACGAATTACAAACGGAAATCATGAAAGCCCGTATGTTGCCTCTGGCTGAGGTGTTTAATCGCTTTCCGAGGATGGTTCGGGATATTGCCCGCAACTCTGGTAAAGAGGTTGATTTTGTAATTGAGGGCGAAGAAACCGAGCTGGACCGCTCACTCCTTGAGGAAATCACTGATCCTCTGATTCACCTTTTGCGCAATGCGATAGATCATGGCATAGAATCTCCCGAAGAAAGAGCAGCTGCTGGAAAGCCTGCTCGGGGTAGGGTTCTGCTCAAGGCCTATCAAGAGGAAAATTCAGTGGTAATCATGGTTCAAGACGATGGAAGGGGCATATCGCTTGGGAAACTCAAGCAAAAAGCCCTTGAAAGAGGATTGGTGAAAGCGGATGAACTGGAAAAACTCAGTGAAAAAGAAATCATTGATTTTATCTTCCATCCCGGTTTTTCCACGGCCGAAGAAGTAACCGATGTTTCAGGTCGTGGAGTGGGTATGGATGTAGTGAAAAGGAACATCGAAAAGATCAATGGGCAGGTTTTTGTGGAAAGTCTTGAGGGGAAGGGTACTACTTTTTATCTAAGGCTACCTCTGACTCTGGCCATTGTCAGGGCCTTGCTGGTCAAGGTGAAAGAAGCAATTTTCGCTATACCCCTTTCTGATGTGGTGGAAATCGAACGAGTAGAGCTAAAAAATACCTACTGGCTCAACCAGGTGCTCACCACACTTTTTAGAGGTAACACTTTGCCCCTGGTTTCTCTGGCGGGACTTTTGAGTGGCGAAGTTGAGGCAACCTTTTCGAATCGGGAGGCTGCTTCAACTGTGTTTTATACTGTAGTGGTCAATGCAGCTCGTTCTATGGCGGGTCTCGTAGTTGATGAAATCATTGGTGAACAGGAAATAGTCATCAAATCTCTCGGTGAGTATATCGGTGATATCCGGGGTTTGGGAGGGGCTACCATTCTTGGTGATGGTACCGTTTCGCTGATTCTGGATGTTGCCAGCTTATTAGCGAAATTTTCACAATTGAGGAGGTTTGCAGAGAATGCCAGGACGGATTTTGATCGTAGATGACGCTGCGTTTATGAGGATGATGTTGAAGGACATCCTGACTAAAAACGGCTATGAGGTGGTTGCCGAGGCAAGTAACGGCAAAGAAGCAATCTTAAAGTATGAAGAGAGTAGGCCAGACCTGGTTACCATGGATATCACTATGCCCGAGATGGACGGCATTACTGCAGTCAAGGAAATCATAAAGCGAGATCCTAAAGCCAGAATCATCATGTGCAGTGCTATGGGGCAGCAAGCGATGGTAGTGGATGCTATCCAGGCGGGGGCCAAGGATTTTGTGGTGAAACCCTTTAAACCGGATCGAGTTATTGAAGCTGTCAAGAAAGTTTTGGGTCAGTAGAGTGGTATAGAAAGAAACGGAATGGATTCCTTTCGCAGGGCTTTGCATTTGCTGCGTCGCAAGTTAAAAGCTGCTTTGCTGGTCCTCCTTAAAAAGAGCGGGGGAAAGTGGGTGATGGTTGCCTATTCTGGATTGTATTTTTTCCGGAAACACCTTGCGCTTTTGCTTGTAAATTGTGAGAGGCGACCGGACACCTTCTGGGAAGCCTTTCTTGAAGAAAAAGGCTTTCGTGTTTGGTGGTATTTTCCTTTCCAGCGATGTGCTGCTTGTTTTGGGTTTTCCCGGTCAGTGCTTTGCGTCTTCCGTCTTGCTTTCACGAGCTGACAAAAAATTGCTCCTTGAGTTTGCGCAAAGTTCCAGGGAAGATTCGTCCCTGAAACATTTTTTCCGTGCTTTTCCGATGGGTTTTTTCATGGCTGACGCAGAGGGCAGCCTGTGGTTTTTTAATGCGGAAATGATGGAAATTCTGGGGCTTGAAGAAAAAGAGGTGCTGGGAAAGAAAGTAGACCAAATTTTTGGAGGAGTGGAAGAAATTGCTCCTCTTTTGAGAAAGCTTCGCTGGGAGGGGAAAGAGCTTTTCTTAAGAAACGTATCTTTTCATGATTCTTCCGGAAACAGAAAGTTGCTCAATCTTCGTTTCTTCCCGATAAGGGAGGAAAAGTGCTTTATGGGGTTTGGAGGCATCGTCGAGGATGTCACGCAAAGAGCGCAGCTTGGAGAGAGCGTTCGCCAGATTGAACGGCTCTCAAGTATTGGGCGATTGGTTTCAAGCATTGCTCACGAAATTAACAACCCCCTGGGGGTTATATACGGATATGCGCAGATGCTGCGCGGCAAGCTGGATAGAAGTTCTTTCAGTTGTCCCACCTGCAAAAGTGTGCGTCACGGGCTTGAAAACATCGAAAAGAGCGCCGAACACTGTGGGGAAATCCTCAGGAATTTGATCGATTTTTCCAAGCCCAGCATTCTCAAGAGAGAAACTGTCGATATTTGTGTTCTCTTAGAAGAAGTACTTAACATGGGGAGAATTTACTTCCGGGATAACCAACGCCTCGAGTTTTCCTTTGAGAACGGAATTCCTCCCTTGCAGATTGACAAGTTGCGCATGCGGCAGGTTTTTCTCAATCTTATAAGAAATGCTGTGGAAGCAATGGATAAAGAGGAGGGCGTTCTGGGGGTTACGGTTAGGAAAGTTTCCCTCTCTGCAGAGCAAATTCCATTTTCAGAAATGAATTTCGAACCGGGTAAAAGAATTTTTGTATCCATTTCTTTTCAGGACAACGGTAAGGGAATACCGGCTGAGAAGCTGAATCGGATATTTGAGCCCTTTTTCACCACCAAGCCCCAGGGTACGGGTTTGGGGCTTTCCATCTGTTACAGCATTGTTCGTGCCCACGGGGGCTGGATGGAAGTTACTTCAGAAGAGGGCCAAGGAAGCACGTTTTCGATTTTTTTGCCTTTGGAGGCTGAGGAATGAAGAAGCCCGAACTGCGCCAGTCGCTCGCCATGCACCAGAAACAAAAAATGATTCCCAAAATGATGCTGGCGGGAGAAATGATGATGCTTCCTCTGGAAGAACTAGAAATGAAACTTGAGCAACTCCTGCAAGAAAATCCTTTTCTGGAATTTGAAGAGCGTATGTTTTGTTTTGCCTGCGAGCAACCCCTGGATCGGTATTTGGATTTTTGTCCTAACTGTGGACGCATTGTAAGGAACGATACCGGCTATTATCTGGAAGATCCCGGATCGTTTTCTGAAAAGAGGAGTTTCAAAGAATTGCTCGAAGAGGAGATTCTTTCCTGCGTAGAGCTTAGCAAAGAAGAGCTGAAATTGCTGGAAGTTATCCTTGCCAATCTTGATGAGGAAGGTTTTTTGCGTCTTGACCTGAGAAAATTTGCTTTCCATCTGGGAGTTCCTGAAGACCAGCTTCAGGGGGTTATTGAGAAAGTCCGTGCTGAGGGCTTTGTAGGGTTTGCGGCTGCAGATACTCTGGAGTTTGTCCTTTTGCAGTGCCTTAACAAGGGACTCATTACTCTGGAGGAAAGCTTCCAGCTTCGGAAACACCCTGAAAAGATAAGGTTTCTTCTGAAGAAAGGAGAATCGCTTTTTGTTTCCTTTCGGGAGTTTTTTGAAGCGGGTCTTGATGAGCGAGGTCGCAAAGAGCTGGATGACACCAGAAGAGTTTCCTATGATGCTGAGATCGTGGCGTTAGGTGGTGACGAATACGGAGTTTTACTTTTTGATTCTCCTTATCTCAAGCTAACCCTTAATGAGGGCTTTATTTCCCTTTTTAAGGATAAAAGATCTTCTCTGAATTCTCGGGAACAGTCTTTCCTGGAGGAACGCTTGCACGAGGCACGGGAAATTCTCTCCTGCTTGCGCTATCGCAATAGCCTTCTGTTACGCGCTCTTGAGTATATCGTCTTTCGAGAAAAGAAGTATCTTGCTGGAGACAACACTGCTTTTGTTCCTCTACTTCAGAAGGAAGTTGCCGAAGCGCTTGGAGTCAGCATTGCTGCAGTGTGTCAGGTGCTCAAAGGTAAACGGGTGCTTTTGCCCAGTGGAGTAGTCAAGGAAGTAAAGTTCTTTTTTGATCCTTCTTACCCCGCCAAGCAAGTGATTAAGCAGCTTATTCAAAAGGAAGACCACAAAAAGCCGCTTTCTGATGCTTCAATTGCTGCTTACCTTCGCAAGCAGGGGTTTTCGGTTTCCCGACGTACGGTAACCCTTTATAGAGACCAGTTGGGAATTCTCCCTTCACATTCCCGCAAAAAACTCTATGCTTCAATGACTTCCTAAAATTTCCCCTTTTCTGGCAACAAATTTTATCCTCTACCTGGTGAAGAGAAGGTGGAGGTGGAACGATGAGCGGTTTTGGTCTGGATCGAGTTTTTGCTCTTTTGGAGCGGGGGTTAGACTTTGCGGCTCAGAGGCAGGAACTGCTCGCCTCCAATATAGCCAATGTGGAGACACCAGGATATAAACGTCGGGATCTGGACTTTGAAAGCCTGCTTAAAGGATTAGAGGAACAAGGTGGAGAGCTGAACCTTGCCAGAACCTCTTCCAGGCATCTTCCAGGTTATGTAGCCAAGAGCAAAGAAGTATTCCCCGTCAAGGAAGAAAACATAACCATACGTGATGATGGTTCCTCAATAGATGTGGAAAGAGAGATGGTTGCCCTGCTTGAAAACGGCCTCTATTATCAAACACTCAGCAAGCTGACCGCTGGTAAGTTTAATCTTTTGCGTACGGTTTTGAAGGAGGTGCGGTAAATGCAGATTTTCAATACTTTCCGGATAAATGCTTCGGCTTTGACAGCAGAGAGATTTCGCATGGATGTCATTGCTTCCAATTTGGCCAACGCGGAAGTTACCCGCTCGGGGAATGGTGGTCCGTATTTGCGCAGAGAAGTAATTTTTGAACCCGATGGAGAAGGAGGCGTACGGGTAAGTAGAGTAATCGAGGACCGCAGCACACCCACCAGGAAGGTCTTTCAGCCCGACCATCCTGACGCCGATGAAAATGGTCTTGTGGAATACCCCAACGTGGTGGTTGTCAACGAGATAGTGGACCTTATGGCAGCTTTACGGGCCTATGAAGCCAATGTAACCGCCATCAACGTGAGCAAAGAAATGGCAAAAAGTGCTCTTAACATTGGCGGTTAGTGGGGGGTGCTTGTGATGGTCGTAGGCAAGGTTTCTGGTGCTTTGCAGGGTATAGAAAGTCGTGAGGTTGCTTCGCTCAAGAAAAGCGATAAAAGCGAGAAGTCCTTCTCAGAGCTGGTGGGAGGCTTTCTGGAAGGAGTAAACGCTCTCCAGAAAGAAGCTGACCAGGCTATTCAGGATGTGGTTCTGGGCAAGGAGGAAAATCTCCACCAGGCAATGATTGCGCTTGAGAAAGCCAACCTGGCACTTGAACTTACCGTTCAGGTGCGCAACAAAGTGGTCGAAGCCTATCAGGAAATAATGAGAATGCAGGTGTAACCCATGAGGAGTCCTCTCGCCGATTTGAGTAGTAACTTTAAAAAAGTTTGGGAAAGCATGAACCAGGGGCAGAGGGTGATTGCCCTTTTGCTTCTGGTGCTTCTGGTTGGAGGTTTGATAACTTTATTCATGTACTCCTCAAAGCCCGATTATGCCTTGCTTTATCGCAGTTTTTCTCCTGAGGAGTCAGGGGCGCTGGTGGATAAGCTTGAGGAGCTGGGCATTCCTTACCGGCTTTCAGATGGTGGTACCAGGATAGAAGTTCCCCAAGATAAAGTTTATTTAGCCCGCATGAAGCTTGCTCAGGAAGGCTTTCCTCAAGCCGGGGTTGGGTTTGAGCTTTTCGATAAAAACACCTTTGGATTAACCAGCTTTTTGCAGAAAGTTAACTATCAGAGGGCCTTACAGGGAGAGCTGGAGCGCACTATTGCCCAGCTTGAAGAAGTGGATGGTGCCCGGGTACACATTACCATGCCCGAAGAGAGTCTTTTTGCAGAAGAGGAAAAGCTTCCCACCGCTTCAGTGGTTTTAAAGCTTCGTCCCGGGACTCGCTTGAGGGAAGACCAGGTCGAAGCCATTGCACGTCTGGTCGCAAACAGCGTGGAGGGTCTCGATGCCAGCCGGGTAACCATACTTGATGACCGGGGGGATATTCTGGCCAGTGGTGGCGGAGAAGAGAGCTGGGGAAGTATCACCAATCTTACTGCCACCCAACTCGAGATGAAAAAAGAACTTGAGAGCGTGATAACTCAGCGGGTGCAGAGCATGTTAGAGGGAGTACTGGGCCGCCGCAAGGCTGTGGTGCGGGCCAGCGTGGAACTAAACTTTGAACAAAAAGAAGGAGAAAAAGAGATTTACCAACCAGTGGCTGGCAATGAAGGGGTTATTCGCAGCACTCAGGAAGAAGAGGAAAAGTACCAGGGAACTCCGGATACCGCAGGAGGGGCAGCAGGTGTGGCTTCCAATATTCCCGTTTACGGTTCAGAAGAAGAGAAACAGAGCGGCAGCTATACCCGAAGAAACGTGACCACCAATTACGAGATAAACCGGGTTTTAGAAAAATATGCTGCTTTACCTGGAGATATCAAGCGGCTTTCGGTTGCTGTCCTGGTTGATAGCACTCTGACTCCTGAAGATGTAGGAAAAATCCGCAGAGTGGTTGAGGTTGCAGCCGGCATTGACCCGGAGCGGGGAGATAGCGTAGTAGTGGAAACTTTGCCCTTCAATCAGGATTTCTGGCAGGAAGAAGAAAGGGCGCTCAAAGCACAAAAGTTTATGGAACTCATAGACCTTGTGGGGCGCTATGGGGTTCCGGCTTTATTGATACTGGTTCTTTATTTCATCGGTCGGAAGGTGTTGGTGGCGGTAACCGCACCCCAGGAAGTGGTTGCAGAGGTTTATGGTGAAGAACCCCTTGAGTATGAAGAGGCTACGGAAGTAACGCCTCTGCGTAGTACTCCTGAGCTGAGTCCTGAAGAAAAAATGCGTATGGAGATTCAAAAACGTATGGAAGAGGAAATTAAAAAGCTGGTAGAAGAAAAGCCTGATGACGCAGTGAAACTAATCCGTAACTGGTTGAGCGAGGAGTGAGTGGTTGATGGCTATCGTTCCTCGTAAGGGTTTAACTGGAAGACAAAAAGCGGCGATTCTTCTGGTGAGCCTGGGTCCAGAGCTTTCAGCTCCCATATTGAAAAAGCTGTCTGAAAACGAAATCGAAGATATCACCCTGGAAATCGCGGCTCTGGAAAAGGTACCTCCCGAGATTCGAGAAGAGGTGATTAATGAATTTTACCACATGGCGGTAGCTCAACTTTATATCGCTCAGGGGGGAGTAGAATACGCAAAGCAGTTGCTTGAAAAGGCCCTTGGTCCCCATAAAGCGCAGGAAATAATCAACAAACTTTCTGCGAGCTTAGAAGTAACGCCCTTTGAGTCTTTGCGCAGAGCAGATCCTCTACAAATTCTCAACTTCATCCAAAATGAACATCCCCAGACCATTGCACTGGTACTCTCTTATCTTAAGCCGGAGCAGTCAGCCGCAATTCTGGGGAATCTTCCAGAAGGTGTGCGGGGAGAGGTGGCCATGCGCCTTGCCCTCATGGACCGTGCTTCTCCGGAGGTGGTTCGGGAGATAGAGTCCATTCTGGAGAGAAAGATTTCCACCTTCCTGGGTCAGGATTTAACCCGGGTAGCTGGAAAACAAAAATTGATAGAAATCCTCAACAAGAGCGACCGAGGTACCGAGAAAAGCATTCTGGAGGCTATTGAGGAAAAAGACCCCGACCTTGCTGAGCAGATTAGGTCTGAAATGTTCGTCTTTGAAGACATTGCTCTGCTTGATGACCGGGCAATCCAGCTTGTACTGCGTCAGGTGGACAACAAAGACCTGGCTTTGGCTCTGAAGGGAGCCTCAGAAGAGGTGAGAGAAAAAATCTTCAAGAACATGTCTCAACGGGCAGCCCAGATGCTCAAAGAAGACATGGAATACATGGGGCCTGTGCGTGCTCGCTTGGTGAACGAGGCACAGCAGAAGATTGTCAACATCGTGCGCAGACTTGAAGAGGCTGGAGAGATCGTTATTGCCCGTGGCGGGGAGGAAGAGATCATTGTTTAGATTTAACCTTTGTAAAGCAATCGTGGTTGAGGATCAAAAAGTCGTGGTTGACCCCGAAAGAAAGGAAGGGATCGGACGCGACGGCATTTCTAATACCGAATTCCCTGGAGGGAAAGCAGGGGTTACAGAAGAAAACCTGGAAGCATTGCGTGCTGCGATAGAAAAAGAGCGGGAGAGCATTTTGCAGGGGGCTCATAAAGAAAAGGTGCGCATCCTGGAAGAAGCTCGGAAAGAAGCACAGGTACTGAAAAAGCAAGGCTTTGAGGAAGGCTTTGTAAAGGGTAGGGAAGAAGCAAAAAAAGAGGCGTACGAAGCATTGCAGAAAAAAATTGCACTTTGGGAAGGCGTGCTTCAGGAAATAAAACGGGTGCGTAAAGAAAGCCTTTTCGATCTTAAAGAGCTTATTCTGGAGCTCAGCTTGGCCATTGCAGAGCGTATTATTCGCAGGGAAGCCAAGCGAGAGCCTTTCTTTGCCAACCTGATTGAGGAAGCCCTTCAAAAGCTCAATCGTCGCGAAAGGGTGGTTTTAAGAGTGCATCCTTTGGATGTTGCTTTGCTGAAAGATATCAAAGAAGAGCTGTGCAGTAGGCTGGACGGTCTGGAATATCTTGAAATCAGAGAGGATGCACGTTGCGCGCGGGGTGATTTTCTGGTGGAAACAGATTTTGGGAGTATAGACGGTCGGGTAGATACCCAGCTTCACTGGATTAAAAAAGAATTGCTGGAGGAGATACAGGGTAAAAATGCTTGAGATCAAACGTCTGAAGACAAAGCTGGAGAGCATTGATACGTTGCGTCTTAATGGAAAAGTACAACGAGCGGTGGGCATCGTCATAGAATCTAAAGGGCCAGCCTGCAAGGTCGGGGAACTGTGCCAGATCCGTTCTCTGGACACCCAGAGTGAAATACTTGCTGAGGTGGTTGGCTTCAGGGATGCACAGACGCTGCTCATGCCTCTTGGCGAGCGAAACGGAATTGAGCCGGGCAGTGACGTGGTGGCGCTGGGTAAAGAATTGCGGGTGAGGGTTGGCGAAGAGCTTTTGGGACGGGTAATCGATGGATTAGGAAAGCCCCTTGATGGTGGGGGTTACATCGAAGGCCGGGATGAATACCCCCTTGACAATGAACCCCCCAACCCCCTGCAGCGGAAGCGTATCAGTGAAGTCCTGCCTATGGGGGTGAAGGCAATAGATGCACTTCTCACCTGTGGCAAGGGGCAGAGAGTGGGTATTTTTGCTGGGAGCGGGGTGGGGAAGAGTACGCTTCTTGGAATGATAGCCCGCAATGCTCAAAGCGACGTGAATGTTATTGCCCTTATCGGCGAGCGAGGACGAGAAGTGCGCGAATTTATCGAAAAGGACCTCAAAGAAGGCCTCAGCAAAAGTTGTGTAGTGGTAGCCACCTCGGATAGGCCTCCTCTGCAGAGAATTAAGGCAGCTTTTACCGCCTGTGCCATAGCTGAGTATTTTCGTGACCAGGGTAAGGATGTGCTCTTTTTGATGGACTCGGTGACTCGCCTGGCCATGGCTCAGAGAGAGCTGGGATTGGCCATTGGGGAGCCACCTACCACCCGAGGATATACGCCATCAGTCTTTGCTTTGCTTCCCAGGTTTTTTGAACGCTTGGGGACTTCTCACCAGGGTTCGATTACCGCTCTGTGCACGGTACTGGTTGAAGGAGACGATATGAACGACCCAGTTGCTGATACAGTGCGGGGAATCCTTGATGGACACATCGTGCTTTCCAGAAAGCTTTCTTTCGAAGGACATTATCCGGCGATTGATGTTTTGCAAAGCATAAGCCGTCTTATGCCCGATATAACCAGTAAGGAACAACAACAGGCTGCTCAAAAGGTGAGAGAAATTCTTGCCACCTATCGGGAGGCAGAAGACCTGATTAATATCGGAGCTTATCAGAGGGGAAGCAATCCCCGCATCGATTATGCTCTGGAAAAGATAGAAGCGGTAAAAGCTTTTCTGCGCCAGGATGTTGAAGAAGTGTTTACCTATGATAGGACACTCCAGCTTCTCTTTAATCTGTTTGAAGTTGAGAAAGACAGCGAGGTGGCTTGATGGGCTACAATTTTAAGCTTCAAAAAGTCCTTGATGTTAAGAAGGTTCGTGAGGAGTTGATTGAAGTAAAATTGGCCGAGCTTGAGAAGCTGGCTGAGCGCCAGCGTAGGGAGCTCATTATCATGGAAGAGGCCAGGAAAGAATATATGGCTCAAAGGACCCGGGAGCGGGAACAGGGAGAACGCCTGGTGGAGGAGGCCTTTTTTGAGAAAATGCTTGATAACCTGGAGCGTAAGATAGAGGAACTCAAAAGTTATCTCCGGGAATTGGAACGGCAAATTGCACAGACCAAAGAAGAGCTGGTCTGCGCTTCCTTAGAGCGCAAGGTTATGGAAAAACTGCGCGAGAAAGATTACCAGGAGTTTTCCCTGAATGTTCAAAAGAGTAACCAGAAACTTCTTGATGAAGTGGCTATTCAAATGTATCTGAGGAGGGAGACCTGAAATGCAGCCAGCTTCCCTCTCGCGAGTTCTGGATAGAGTCAACGAAATAGAGAATCTTCTTTCCCGGGTAAGAAGTTCTTCTGGCACGCCTCTTACTTCTCATCGTGAAGGCAGGGTTTCTTCCAAAAACCTTGAGGAAGGGAGCTCTTTTGAGGCGATACTCAGAGAGTATGCTGATAAGTACCGGATTGACGTGAATTTATTAAAGAAACTGGTCCAGGTGGAGTCAGATGGAAACCCCAACGCTGTTTCACCCAAAGGAGCCATGGGGCTTATGCAGCTTATGCCTCAGACCTGCAAGATGCTGGGTGTGCAGGATCCCTTTGATGTCCGAGAAAATATCGCTGCAGGCACCCGATACTTACGAAGCTTACTCGATCGCTTTGGTAGCTTGGAGCTGGCTCTTGCTGCTTACAACGCAGGACCGTCAAGAGTTGAGGCTTATCAGGGGGTGCCTCCTTTTGAAGAGACCCGGACCTTTCTTAGGAAAATCTTAGGAGGGTATTACTGATGGTTGTTGCACAGCAGGAAGTGCAAAAGATGGCCCGGAAGGCAGGATCCCAGAAAAAAAATGCTGTGGCTCGCTCTAAGGGGAAGAAGGGGAATCAGTCTCAAAAAACAAAAAAGAACCGCAAGAAAGCAGGTTTTGTAGATACTGTTTTTCCTCTTTTGATTTTCATGGTAACCCTGGTTTTCTTTCTCAATTTTGCAGGAATTATTAATTTGCCCTTTTTGAAGCCAGTTATGTCTGTAAAGTCTGGAGAAGGAAATCCGGTCGAAGCAGTGGAAGAAACTCCTCTCGTTTCTGAAGAAACACCGGAAGAAGAGATATACCCCGGTCCAGATCTTCCCAGAGTGAGTCAGGGTGAAGAAAAGCAGTCGGTACTGCCTGAGGTGGAAGAGCCACTTCCTGCTTCGCAAGCAAGTGAAAGTGCTTTGCAAACCGGAGTAGAGGATTCCACCCCTTCGAGTGAAAGCGAACAGGAAAACCTGTGGCGCCTGGCTAAGATTTACACAGCTATGGAGCCGGAGGAAGCAGCCCGGCTTTTGGAAAAACTTTCCGATGAGGAGGTGATTCGGATATTTTCGGTGATGAAAGAAAGGAACGTGGCTGAGATTTTGAGCATTTTTCCCCCAGAGCGGGGTGCAACACTTATTCGCAAAATGATGGAAGGGAGGTGAACTGATGGAACTGGGATTGTTTGCTCTTTTGCCGGAGCAAAATGTTGCCATCGAAAAAAGGGAATGGCCCGAACAAGTTACTGAGGAGAAGAAGCTCGAGACCGGGGATTTCGAAACGATGATAAACGAACTTGTGGCTGGGTCAGGTGTTGCCGCAGAACAGAGCAGTATTTTCTCTACCCAGATCTCGAGTTCAAAGCGTTGTAGCACTGAAAGCACAGGAGGAGCCCTGGTAGAGGCAGTAACCCCAATTACCAACTGTCCTTTACCAAAAAGCTCCTGCGCCGGCACGCAGAGCAGCTTGCCAGGTACTGCTTTTGGTGCTGCAGCACTGGATCCTCTTCTGGCATTGGACCTTGAAAATGCTGTTTCAGAGTTCCTTGATGAGGTGCAAAGTCTTAACTTCAGTGTTGATATGGGTGAGCTGGGCAAGGTGGAATTGAGTGGCGGAAGGAATGAGAGTGGAGAATTTCAATTCCAGATATCGGGCAGCAAGGAAGCGCTTGCTCGTCTGTTGGGAAGGGTTCTGGCAGCAGTGGCCGGTTTCGCTGGTGGAGAAAGCGCTTCAAGCAATGCCGGCAATTGCGGAGTTTCTGGTTGCGGTGCTGCCTGTTTGGACAGTTCCTGTGTTCAGGATACTCTGTTAGAGAGTGTAGCTGTTCAAGAAGACGTTGAAGAAGCGGTTATCACGGGAAGTGTAGCTCCCTCGGAGGTAGACGCTGTTCTCCTTGTAGAGGAGGCCCAACCCTTATCGGTGGAAAACGAGCCTTCACATATTGAAGGTGAAGGTAATTTCGAGACAAATCCCGGAGAAAGCGTTGTTTCTGAGGCTAACACCGGTTCTGAGCAGGTTCCAGAAGGCAAAACTCTGTTTGGTGTCCAAAATAACCAGGCTGCTACTACTCGTGAAGCTTTGGACCGTAGTGGGGTATTCATGGATCAGAAACCGGATGTAAATACCCAGAAGAAAGACTCTATCAGTGGAGAAAACCTTACCGTCTTTGATGCTCACAGCACAAAATCTGGAGAAGCTTTTACTGGAGAGGTACTTGAAGTGCACGTGAAATCAGATGCCGATATTGAGAAGCTGTTTGATCGGGTTTTCCAAGTGCTGAGCACAGAGAAAGGAGAAAAACAGGTAACCATTCAGCTTGAGCCCAAAGAATTGGGCAAAATCGTGGTTTTGCTCACCGAACACGATGATAAAATTCGCTGTATCTGGCACGTGGAACATCCTGAAACCAGAGCACTTCTTGAAGAAAATCTGGCACTACTCGAGGCCCGGGCTGCAAGCCAGGGCATGAATCTGGAGAGTTTTGTTAGCCAGCAGAACAACTCCTCATATGGCAGGGAAGAGTTTGATAATTTTGCAAGTTTTCCCCGGCAGTATAGCCTGGATGAGGAGCTTTCTCGGCGGGATTTTCCGGTTCAGTTCTGGTCAGAGGGAAGGCTGAACCTGGTTGTTTGAGGGGGTGTGGCTAAATGATACTACCGGTGGAGAGTGCTACGTATTATACCGGGAGTGGAAAGGTCCAGGAAAATCAGGATAAAAGAGAGCTAACCCACCACGATTTTTTGCAACTTCTGGTGTGTGAGTTGCGCTATCAGAATCCCCTGGATCCCATGCAGGGAAGCGAGTTCGGTGCCCAGCTGGCTCAGTATTCTACTCTGGAGGAAGTGCAGAATACCAATAATTCACTGCGGCAACTCTTGTTTCTTGAAGGAGCAGCCCTGGTTGGGAAAAGAGTGTCGCTGGTTGGTGGCGAAGAGGGAGTGGTGGAAAGCGTGAGTCTGGGCGAGGATGCGCTGACGCTTAGTATAGGGGGTAGTGAGTATTTGCTATCCGAGGTCCGGGAGGTTCTTGAGTAACGTGGTGCGAGAGATAGGTTTCAACGACCGCTGGTTGACAGAAAATATCACCAATAAGACACCACTTTCCCGTGTCAGAAACTTGCAGCAAGGCACTTCTCGCTTTGAAAAATTCCTGCAAGAGGAAGAAGTGCGTTTTTCCCTGCATGCTCGCCGCCGCATAGAGGAGCGAGGGATAAGCCTGGATGGAAAAACTACAGAACGCTTGCAGGAAGGTATTTCCAGAGCCGCTGCCAAGGGCAGCCAGACTTCGCTGGTTATCGTGGACGGTGTGGGATTTGTGGTCAGAGTGCCTGAGAAGACGGTTTTGACCTGTATGGAAGCTTCTCAGGAGAAAGTATTTACTAACATTGATTCAGCAGTAATTATTTAAATTGAATTTAAAGGGGCTGGACCGCTCAGTCGGGGGTCCCTTGAGGGGAGGTTGACGGCGTATGATGCGTTCTCTGTTTGCCGGGGTTTCTGGCCTGAAAAATCACCAGACCCGTATGGACGTAATTGGTAACAACATCGCTAATGTGAATACGGTGGCCTTCAAGGCCAGTCGGGTTACTTTTGAGGATATACTTAGCCAGACTATTGAAGGGGCGAGGAGTCCCGAAGCCGGAGGATTGGGGGGTGTGAACCCCAAACAGGTGGGATTGGGTACTGCCATAAGTAGTATCGATACCATATTTACGGCAGGTAGCCTGCAGACCACCGATAATCCCACCGATTTTGCCATTCAGGGTTCGGGTTTTTTTGTGGTTAGCGATGGTGAACAAAATTACTACACTCGTGATGGGGCCATGAAAACCTCTGCTGATGGTGCACTGGTCAACAGCAATGGGTACCGCCTTCAGGGGTGGATGGCTGACTCAAGCGGCAATATTGACACCACCCAGGCCTTACAGGACATCATTATTCCAGTGGGGACTCAGATGAGCCCTAAAGCTACCGGCAATGTGGGTCTCGAGGGTAACTTGGATGCCAACGCGGCAACGGGAGATAGTTATTTCACCAGTGTCCAGGTTTATGATTCTCTGGGGAATGTGCATAACCTAACCATTACCTTTGAAAAAACTGCCAACCCTAACGAGTGGACCTGGGAAGCTACTCTGGATGGCGGTGCACCCAGCTCGGGCGGCTCGGGCACTCTTGCTTTTGACCCAGCAACTGGTGAAGTGAGCTCAGGAGGCACCGGCAGTGCAACGTTCACGATTACTGGAGCTGAAGACCTTAACCTGAATCTGGATTTCTCGATTCTCACTCAGTTTGGAAGTCCTTCCACTGCTTATGTGGCTTCACAGGACGGCTACGAGGCAGGGTCGCTCGACATGGTAACTACTGATTCAAGCGGAGTAATCACTGGTATTTTCACCAATGGTCAGTCCAAGCCCCTGGCTCAGATTGCCCTGGCTACTTTTTCCAATCCCGCGGGCCTGCTCCGGGTAGGTGGTAATTTGTTTCAGATTTCTAACAACTCTGGCTTGCCCAGCGTCGGTCCTGCAGGAAGCGGTGGTCGGGGCAGCATCGCGGTGGGGGCGCTGGAGATGTCCAATGTGGATTTGGCCCAGGAGTTTACCAGCATGATTGTTACTCAAAGAGGTTTTCAGGCTAACTCAAAGGTAATAACCACTTCTGACGAGATGCTCCAGGATTTGATAAACATTAAACGTTAGTGATTTTTCCGGGGTTCCCTCTTAAGAGGGAACCCCGGAAGGGGGAAAAAGATGATTGCAGTTACTCGTTTTAACGGATCGGTTTTTGTGGTGAATTCAGATTTAATCGAGACCATTGAGGCTACTCCGGATACGGTAATTACTTTGGTTACCGGAAAAAAGTACGTGGTTCAGGAAAAGGTGGAGGAAGTGATAGAAAAAATCATCGAATTTCGACGTAAAAGTGGCATGGCCCGGATATTAATTAGTGAAATTCACTCTGAACGGGGGAGAGAGAATGGATAAGGCTACCCTTATTGGTCTTGCACTGGGAGTGGTTTTGCTTTTCTGGGGAATGCTTGGTTCGGCAGATTTTCAAGTTTTTATAAGCATTTCTTCAGTTTTAATTACCGGTGGGGGAACCATAGCAGCGACTATGATCAGCTTTCGTTTTGAGCAGGTGATGAAGGCATTCCAGCTCTTCCAAATTGCCATGAAAGAGAAACTCCCTTCCTCGCAAGAAGTCATTTCTGTCTTGGTTTCACTTGCTGAAAAAGCTCGCAAAGAAGGACTGCTGGCACTTGAGGAAGAGTCGGAACGCTTTGAAGACCCCTTTTTCAGAAAAGGTATTCAACTGGTGGTCGATGGTACTGACCCTCAGTTGGTGAAGAGCATCCTGGAGACCGAACTTCTCTTTCTCGAGGAACGCCACAAATTAGGCCGCTCCATTTTTGAGACCATGGGTACCTTTGCCCCCGCTTTTGGCCTTATTGGAACTCTCATTGGCCTGGTAGCCATGCTGGTTAACCTTGATGACCCCAAAAAAGTCGGACCTGGTATGGCAGTGGCACTTTTGACCACCCTGTATGGAGCCATCATCGCTAACCTTTTCTGTCTTCCAGTGGCTAACAAACTTAAGTTGCGAAGTCAGGAGGAAATCCTGCTTAAAGAAGTTATCATCGAAGGTATTCTGTCTATTCAGGCTGGAGATAATCCGCGCATTGTTGAGGAGAAGCTCAAATCCTTCTTTGCTCCTCAGGTTAGGGAAGCATTTGAGCGGGAGCGAGAAACCGGAGAGCGAGTTATAACTTTGAGAAGAGAAGCAGGAGGTTGATGGAAAAATGCCAAGGCCCAGAAAGAGTGAAGAAGCACCTCCGGGTGCGCCCTTGTGGACTCAAACCTATGGCGACTTTATGTCGCTTCTACTTTGTTTTTTTGTTCTTCTTTTTGCGTTGTCCACTATTGATGTGGCTCGCTTTAAAGAGGTCATCTCCTCTATCCAGGGTGCGCTGGGTGTTTTGGAGGGTGGCCCCAGAGTTTTACAGCCCTCGGATATCCCGGTTCCTAAGCCCCCTACCCAGATTAACCCTTCGGGCCTTGTGGAGTTAAAATTGGCTGGTCTCCAGAGAGAGATTGAGAAAAAGCTCATTGAGGAAAAAGCGATTTCTCCTGAGAAAGTGGATATCAAGATTGACGAGCGTGGTTTGGTAATTACCTTTCTGGATAACGTTTTCTTTGACTTGGGGAGTGCCGACTTGAGGCCGGAGATGATTCCGGTTCTGCACGCAGTCGCCGATGTTTTGAAAGGCATTGACAATTCGGTGCGTATTGAAGGACACACGTGTGATTTGCCTATCAATACGCCCCGCTTCCCATCCAACTGGGAGCTGTCCGCAGCCAGGGCCATTGCAGTCCTGCGCTACTTTGTTGAGGAAGAAGGGATGTCTCCTGAGCGTTTGATAGCCGTGGGTTATGGGCAGTATCGTCCTTTGGTCCCCAACCTTGATGAGGAACACCGAAGAAAAAATCGTCGGGTGGAAATAGTAATCTTGCGTGGAAAGGAGGCGTAAACACCATGCCAGAAGAAGTAAAAGCTCAGGAAGCGGAAGAAGTTTTAGAAGAGGAAAAAAGCTCTTCTCCAATGAGAAAAATCATGCTTTTTGCCACCCTGGGGCTGGTTGCTTTTATGGGTTTTTTCTACGTTAAGCAGAGCGGTCTATTGCAAAAATTTCTGGGAGCAAGGGAGGCTAAGCCCAAACCACCCCTCGTTTACACTTTTGACCAGCAATTTCTGGTCAACCTTGCTGATAAAGATGTGTTGCGCTATGTTAAAGTGGTGCTGGGTGTGTCCACTCGCGATCAAAAAGTTATCGATGAGATTAAAAAGCGCATGGTGGAAGTTAGAGACGCCATCATTCTGGTGATCAGTTCCCGAAATTCTGAAGAGCTTCTTAAGCCAGAAGGGAAGGAAAAACTGAAGCGCGACATTGCAGAAACGCTTAACGGCCTTTTAAGCAGTGGGGAGGTAGAAGAGATTTATTTTGTTGACTTTGTGATGCAGTAATCACGAGGGCGTGAGGCATGAGCAAGGAGATTCTTTCTCAGGAAGAAATTGATGCACTGCTTAAGGCCCTTACTGAGGGAGAAGAAACCGCTGAGGCTGTTAAGCAGGAAATAGAGAAAGAAAAAGTCTCGGAGAGGCGGGTTAAGGTCTACGATTTCAGAAGGCCAGAGCGGTTTTCCAAAGACCAGATCCGCACTTTCCACATGATATTTTCGGCTTTTTCACGCCTTGCTTCCACCAACCTGGCGGCTTTTTTGAGGAGCAGAGTACAGATTAACCTTCTTTCCGTTGATCAGCTCACTTATGATGAATTTGTGCGTTCAGTGCCCAGTCCAACATATTTGTGCATTTTTTCCATGCTGCCACTTGAGGGAAGATGTCTGCTTCAGATTAGCTTGGATATCGTCTTTTTGATGCTGGACCGCCTTCTGGGAGGCCCGGGAGGGGTCCCGGCTCATATCCGAGCCCTTACCGAGATTGAAAACCGAATCATGGGTGGCATTATGGAGAGAGTCATGATGGCTATGACCGAGGCCTGGAGTAGCATTTACAGTATTGAGCCCCGGATTGAAGCGATGGAGTCTAACCTGGAATTTGTGCAAATTGTATCCGGCAACGATATGGTGATTCTCTTTAGCTTTGAGATTGAAATAGGAGATCGACAGGGAATGTTGACCGTTTGTATACCGTATATCGTGGTTGAGCCGATTACCAGGAGTTTGAGCGCTTCGCTGTGGTTTGCTTCTCGGAAAAGCAGTGATCCAGAGATCCAGAAAAACGTGGAACGCTTGATGGGTAAAGTGAAACTCCCTATTTCCGTGGAGCTGGGAAGAACCAACATTTCTCTCGGCGACTTTCTGGAACTCGAGGTGGGGGATGTGGTGGTGCTTAATCAGAGGATTAACAAGCCGCTTAATATCCGGGTGGGTAAGAAGGTGAAAATGGTTGGTGTTCCTGGGCGTGTAGGCAATAGAATTGCGGTGCGGGTAGACCGCTTGAAGGAGGAAACGAATCATGAGTGAAGAACTCTTGACTTCTCAAGAAAAAGATGTGTTGGGGGAAATATCCAACATTTCCATGGGTTCTGCGGCCACAGCCTTGAGTGGTCTTTTGGGAAAAAGAGTGGAGATAACCGTTCCTCGAGTTGAAGTAGTTTCTTCGCAGGAAATGGATGCCTTTTTCCCGGAAGAACATATTATGGTAAAGGTGCTCTATGCAGAGGGTTTGCGAGGAAGTAATATTTTGCTCATCAAAAACGAAGATGCGAAAGCCATGGTTAGTCTCATGATGGGTGGCGATGGGAAAAGCGATCTTCCTCAGGAGATTGACGAGCTGGGAATCAGCGCACTTGGTGAGGCCATGAATCAGATGATGGGTTCTGCTTCAACAGCACTTTCTGATTTTTTGGGCCTTCGAGTAAGCATTTCTCCACCGGAGGTAGTTTTTGAGAATGTTTCTGAAGCGGAAAAGAGATGGGTAGAGGAGCAGGGTGAAGAATCCCTGGTGGCCATCACCTTTCGCTTGGTGGTGGAAGATGTCATCGATAGTTCCATGATACAGCTGGTTCCCTTGAGTCTGGCCAAAGAAGTTGTTAGCTCACTTCTTCCTGGGGAAGAAGTTGTGGTACCCGAAGAAACGAGCGAGGAAGAGGAGAAAGCAGAACTTGAAAGTGGTGGTGCCGAGGAGACTGGCGCGAGGGAAGAGGAGCAACCTCCCGAGAAAAAGAGTAAGCCTACCGTTGAAGCAAAAAAGGTGGAATTTGCTGAATTTAAAAAACGAGAAGAAGCGGCCGAAAAAATTAACCTGGAATTACTCATGGATGTGAGCTTACCCGTGATTGTAGAGCTGGGAAGGACTCGCCTTGCTATAAGCGAGATTCTGGATTTAGGCCCTGGCTCCATCATTGAGCTTGATAAGCTGGCTGGTGAGCCGGCAGATCTCTATGTGAATGATGTTCTTTTTGCCCGTGGTGAGGTGGTGGTGATTGAAGAGAATTTTGGGGTGCGGATTACCGAGATTATAAAACCTGAAGAGCGCATTAAATCATTAAAAGAAGCGAGGGCTCAGTAATCGTGAGGTTACTCCGGGTTTCCTGGTTGTTTTTTTTGTTCCTACTTTTGGAAAGAGCAGCTTTTGCTCAGGATGAACTCGAGCTTCCTGAGGTTGCTCCTCCTTCCTTTTCAGGGGGGGTCGATGTGCTCAGGGTAGCTCTGGCCTTCCTGTTTGTTATTCTGTGTTTATGGGGTCTTTACTACTTTCTGAGGCGTTTTGCAAGGGAAAAACCCCGTCTTGCCTCCTCTCGGTACATGGTGTTGCTGGATTTTTTTCCGGTCAGCCAGAAACTCTCGATGTACCTTTTTCGGGTTGGAGAACGGGTAATCATGCTGGCTCAGAGCGGAAACACGGTTCGGGAGGTTGCGGAATTCCAGATGGAAGAGCTCGAGGAGCAAAAACCCACGTCGTCCGGTTTCACTTCCTATCTGGATCTCATTCTGGGGCGGAGGAAGAACGATTAGTATGAAGGGCTGGTCACCTTTTTTGAGAATCAGGAAATACTTTTACTGGGTGGTACTGCTTGGTTTGGTGCTGGCTACCTTTGGTTCAGCCCTGGCTCAGGAGACTCCCCTTTTTATCCCCCGCATTTCCATTGAACCCCAAACTGCCGAACAACCTGAACAGTTCGTGTTTACTCTGCAGGTTTTGATTTTTCTGACTGTTTTGAGTCTGGCTCCAGCCATTTTGATTCTGCTCACTTCTTTCACCAGGATTGTGGTGGTGCTGGCTTTTGTACGCAATGCCTTGGGTTCTCCTCAGATACCCCCCACTCCGGTTTTGATAGGACTGGCCCTGTTTTTAACCTACTTTGTTATGGCGCCTACTTTCTCTCAGCTCAACCAGGAGGTATTAACGCCCTTTATGGATGGTGCTATCACCCAGAATGAGGCTCTCAACAAGGGAGAAGCTATTCTGCGCGATTTCATGTTCCGCCAAACCCAGGAAAAAGATCTGGCACTTATGGTTTCTCTGGCTAAAATTCCCCGGCCCAGAAACCGCGATGAGGTGCCTACTTACGTCCTCATTCCGGCCTTTGTTTTGAGTGAGTTGAAAATTGCTTTCATGCTGGGGTTTATCATCTACGTTCCTTTTCTGCTCATTGACATGGTGGTGGCCAGCATTTTGATGTCCATGGGGATGATGATGCTTCCACCGGTGATGATTTCTCTTCCTTTCAAGATACTGCTTTTTGTGTTGGTAGATGGCTGGGAATTGATAACCCGGGGCCTGGTGCTCTCAGTCCGTTAGTTGAGGTGAGAACAGTTGCTGGAAAGCTTGGTACTGGAAATCGGAAGGGAAAGTTTACTGCTGGTCATGAAAGTTGCCCTACCCATACTGGGTGTGGCACTACTTGTGGGTATTCTGGTGAGTATCTTCCAGGCGGTTACCCAGATCCATGAACTGACCCTCACCTTCGTACCCAAAATCCTGGCGGTGTTTCTCATTCTGGCTTTGCTCGGCCCCTGGATGTTGCGGGTTTTCATGGATTTTGCGGCGGGTCTTTTCTGGAATCTGCCTTCTTTTATCAGGTGATATGAGCTACATCTTGGAAGTTCTGGCTAACAATATCTTGCCGTTTATCCTGGTCTGGGTGCGCTTTTTGGGTCTTTTTTTGATGGCTCCAGTTTTGAATTCTCGCTTTATTCCTCCGCTGGCCAAAATCGGTCTTGCTTTCCTGGTGGCGGTCATGGTTTTCCCTCTTGTGGATTTTCCCCAGAGCTGGACAGCCCTGGATGCTCGCTATTTGACAGCTGTTTTATCGGAGAGCCTCACCGGCTTTGTGCTGGGATTAATCGTATCCTTTGTTTTTGCTTGTATTCAGATTGCCGGCGAGATAATCGATTTTGAGATGGGATTCAGTTACGTTAATGTAGTTGACCCTCTTTCCAACCTGGGCGCTTCAGTGGTCGGTCAGTTTTACCTGATGCTGGCCACTCTTTACTACTTGGGCATTGACGGTCATCACCTTGCTTTGCGGGCATTGGTACACTCTTTCCGCTTTCTTCCTCCGGGGAGTTTCTTGCTGGGAGAACACCTGCTTGCTCCTTTTCTTAACCTGGTTCAGGAGGTCATGGTAGTAGCCCTACAGATTGCGGCTCCAGTTATGGCAGCTCTCTTTCTAACCAATCTTACCCTGGCAATCATTTCTCGGGCCATACCCCAGATGAATGTGTTTGTGGTAGGTTTACCTCTTAATCTGGGAATAGGAATTTGGGTTATCCTTTCTGCTTTGCCTTACTTTTTACCTGTTTTGGGGCGAGTTACCGAGCTTTTTGTAGGAGCGCTTCTGCGTTTCCTGTCTCCTGCAGGCTGAAATTTGGCAATTAAATTTATCTGCAATTTGCAGGTGATGATTTATGCCGGCTCAGGAGAAAACTGAAGCCCCAACGCCAAGGCGCAGAGAGGAACTGCGGAGAAAAGGGCAGGTTCCAAGGAGCGTAGATTTCAGCACCGGTTTTGGATTCTTGGCCACCTTTTCTGTGGTGAGCTTTCTGGTTACTTCACTGATGCAGCAGTGGGAAGACTTTACCAGCACTTTCTGGATGAGTGCTTTCCGGCTTGAAGAAAGAGGCGTGGAATGGACTCTGGACCTTTTTAAGACCGTTTTTCTTTTCTATGCCCGGATGGTGGCGCCGGTGGTGCTGATTGCTGCAGGAATGGGCCTTTTCCTGGGTTTTTTGCAGACTGGTTTTGTGGTTTCCTTTGAGAAGTTAAAACCCCAATTTCAATATGTTAATCCTTTGAAGGGTGTGGAAAGGCTTTTTTCGCTACGCACTTTTATGGAGTTTTTGAAAGTGAGCTTGAAGGTGCTGCTTGGCATAGCACTTGCTTATCTCATTCTCAAATCAGTACTACCTGGGCTTTCTACGCTCTCCTTTATGGAACTCCGCTCCGCTCTTTTCCTGGTTGGTGGCGTGGCGAAGAAGCTGGGTTTTTCTCTGGGGGCTTTATTTTTAGGTATCGGTTTCTTCGATTTTTTCTACCAGCGCTTTGAGTATGAGCGCAATATCCGGATGACCAAAGAGGAACTCAAAGAAGAACTCAAAAAAACCGAGGGTGATCCCCTGGTGCGTTCCCGAATACGCTCCAAGCAGCGAGAGATAGCTCGTCTGCGCATGATGCAGGAAGTGCCCAAAGCACAGGTAGTGGTTACCAACCCCACCCATGTGGCTTGTGCACTGCGTTACGAGCGTGGCGTGATGAGAGCGCCGGTTTTGGTGGCCAAGGGCAAGAATTTTCTGGCCCAACGCATCAAGCAAATTGCCAGGGAGCATGAAGTGCCCATTGTCGAAAACAAAAAGGTGGCCTGGGACCTTTATAAATCCTGCAAGGTCGGGCAGGAAATACCGGGTTTTCTCTATCGAGCGGTTGCCGAAATCCTGGCCTTTGTTTACAGGCTTAAAAAGAGCAGGGTTTGAGGTGAAAATATGGACAGCGTGAAGACTCTGGTCAGGACTCTGGAAAGTGGTAAAAAATACAGCGATTTCATTTTCGCCTTCGTTTTTATACTGATTATTTTGATGATGGTCATCCCGCTTCCGCCATTTGTGGTTGATTTTTTCCTTAGTTGCAACATCACTCTGGCGGTGCTGACTTTACTTTCCACCAGTTATGTCACCAATCCCCTGCAATTTTCAGTGTTTCCCTCGCTTTTACTTTTTGCTACGCTCTTTCGATTGGCGTTGAATGTCTCCACAACCAGGTTGATTTTGCTCCATGGTTATGCTGGAAAACTTATCGAAGCCTTTGGACACTTTGTAGTGGGTGGCAACTACGTAGTGGGGTTCATCATTTTCCTGATTCTGGTAATTATTCAGTTTGTGGTTATCACCAATGGAGCCAACCGTATTGCTGAGGTTGCTGCCAGATTTACTCTGGACGCTATGCCCGGAAAACAGATGAGTATCGATGCTGACCTCAATGCTGGGCTTATTGATGAAAATGAGGCCAAGCGTCGCAGACGTGAGATAGAACGCCAGGCGGAATTTTATGGAGCAATGGATGGTGCCAGCAAGTTTGTGCGCGGGGATGCCATAGCCGGCCTTATTATCACCCTGATTAACTTTTTGGGCGGAGTGATTGTAGGGAGCATGCAGCGAGGGCTTTCCATGAACGAAGCCCTGCAGACTTACGCGCTTTTAACGGTGGGCGATGGTCTGGTTGCCCAGATTCCAGCTCTTTTGATTTCCACTGCCAGTGGTTTGATCGTTACCCGGGCAGCGAGTGAAGACAATCTGGGTAAAGATCTCGCTCGAGAAATAACCCGTACTCCCCGGGTTTTGATGATTGCTGCTTTCCTTTTGCTGGTTCTGGGTCTTCTTCCAGGCTTACCAAAAATTCCCTTTTTCCTGCTCTCTCTTGGATTAGCTGGTTTTTCCTATTTGCGAAGCAGAGCCAAAGTGGAGGAAGCAGCGGCTTCTGTAGAAAAGACGCCGGAGATTGAAGAGCTTCCCAGAAGCGTGGAAGATATTGCCCAGATGATCGAGGTGGACCCCATCGAGCTTGAGGTGGGTTACGGTTTGATACCGCTTGTGGATCCTCAATCTGGTGGAGGGCTATTGCGCAGGATCACCCAGATGCGTGTGAACCTGGCCAGAGAAAAAGGTTTCGTTGTTCCGCCGATAAGAGTACGTGATAATCTACATCTCCAGCCCAATGAGTACGTGATCAAGATACGGGGTGTGGAAGTTGCTCGGGGAGAAATTCTACCCAACCACTATCTGGCCATTCACCCTGAAAGCAGAGAAGTCAAAATCGAGGGCATTCCCACTAAGGAACCGGCTTTCCAACTCCCCGCCTACTGGGTTAACGAAACCCGGCGGGAAAAGGCCGAAATGATGGGATTCACGCTGGTTGACCCCGAATCGGTGCTGATTACCCACCTTTCTGAGGTGGTTAAAAAGCATGCGCACGAGTTAATCACTCGTCAGGATGTCCGCCTGCTCCTTGAGCAGGTGAAAAAGACCAACCAGGCGGTGGTGGAGGAACTTATTCCTTCCCTGATGACAGTTGGAGAGGTTCAAAAAGTGTTGCAGTATCTCCTTATGGAAGGCGTTTCGATTCGGGATTTGCCTATGATTCTGGAGGTCCTGGCAGATTACGCCCCACAGAGTAAAAACATTGAAGACCTTACCGAAATGGTGCGCAGAAGGCTGGGCAGAATGATTGTGAGGCAGTACATTACCGGAGATGGCAAACTGCACGCTCTGGCACTTGATGCATCTTTAGAGCAGAAAATCCTGGGAGTAATTGAAGGGAGAGAAACCATCGATCCTGAGAGGTTCCGCAAGGTATTGCAGGGGGTTTCTTCTGGCATAGAGTATCTGGTAAATGCGGGTTATTTCCCCTTGCTGGTTGTAACTGGTAAAATTAGGAGAGGTTTCCGAGACTTGATTTCTGGCTATCTTCCTCAAGTGGTGGTCCTCGCCTTTGAGGAAGTACCCAGAGACGTGGAAATCAAAATCGAGCGTGTGGTACGGAGTGAGTAGTCTTGGAAGTAGAAAGGATTTTTCAAGTTAACCGTAAAGCGAGCATCGGGGTTTTGTGGAAAGGTTCTCATGGTGAAGATACATGGCGCTTTTATCCCAGCAGGATAGAAAGCATCAGAAATAATGAAGTTTGGTTTGCTGCTCCTCAAGAGCGAGGCACACTGGTTCCGATTGGCAAAGGGGATCCGGTGCAGGTTTACATTGTGGGTGACAACGAAATCTTTTTCTTTGAAGGGAAAGCAAAAGAGCGTCAGCGCAAGGGAAATCTGGCCTATTTGATTCTGGAGCTTCCTCAAAAGGTGGTGCGCAAACAGAGGCGTAACTATGTTCGTCTGGATATTTCTCTGCCGGTCTGTGTGCGGGATGAGGAATCCCTGGTAGAAGGCTTGACCAAAAACATAAGCGGGGGCGGAATGCTGGTTTCCTTTGGAGATCACAAAAATCCCTTTCCTGCCGATGCTCAGGATTTGTTTTTCATGATTGGTCTTCACAACGGCCAGGATATCTTTGGCAAGGCGCGTGTGGTACGCAAGGAAGACCCTTCTACCTATGCTTTCGAGTTTACCGATATTCAGGAAGCGGATCGAGAAAAGATTGTGAAATTTATCTTCCAGAAGCAAATTGAAATGAAAAAGAAAGGACTGGTTTGAAGTGCGAAAGATCAGAGCAATGGTTGTTGATGATTCAGCGTTTATGCGGCGCATGATAGGCGATATTCTGGAAAAAGCTGGCATAGAGGTGATTGCGGCGGCACGTGACGGTGTTGAGGCGCTGGAGAAACTCAACGGGTTTACACCGGATGTTATTCTCCTTGACGTTGAGATGCCCCGCATGAATGGCTTGATTTTTCTTGATGAAGCCATGCGTAGAGGTCCTTATCGGGTGGTTATGCTCAGTGCCTTAACCGGGGAGGGAAGCCAGTATACCATTGAGGCACTGGAGCGAGGAGCTCTGGATTTCATCCAGAAACCTTCGGGAAGCATCTCTCTGGACATCGAAAAAAAGGCTGAGGAGATTGTGAGTAAAGTAAGGGCTGTGGTTGAGGTCCCGCTTGAGAAGCTGCGGGATTTTAAGGCGCTAAGGTTTCCTTCAAGGGAAGCTGGTAAAGTTGAAAAAGGAATGGCAGGAGGTGAAGCCATAGCGGAAAAACTGGTTTTCATTGCTTCTTCTACGGGTGGTCCCCGTGCCTTGAAAGCACTTTTTGCTGGTCTCCGAAACCTCAAAAAAAGCTGTGCAGTCATCGTACAACATATGCCAGCAGGTTTTACGACTCGCTTTGCCAAACACCTTGACGATATTGCTCCTTTTTCAGTGATTGAAGCCTCCGGTGGTGAGCTAACCTGGATTAACCGGGCTTTTCTGGCTCCTGAGGGGAAGCACCTTTTGATGAAAGAGGACAAAAGCCTAGTTTTAAATGATGACCCACCAGTTGCCGGGCTTAAGCCCTGTGCGGATCTAACACTGCTTTCTGCGGTAAAGGCTTTTGGAAAGAACATTCTGGCAGTGGTGCTGACTGGTATGGGGAAGGATGCCCTGGAAGGTTGTCGGGCCGTAAAAAACTCTGGAGGAAAAGTGGTGGCTGAAAGTCAGGATTCAGCGCTCATTTTTGGCATGCCTGGGGCAGTGGTCAGGGAGAACCTGGCTGACTGGGTACTTCCCCTGGAAGCAATTCCTCGGGTAATTCTTGAGTGGGACGAAGCGTAAAGGAGTGAGACTTTTGTTTTCGAAGGCAGAGCTGGAACGTTTGCGCCAGGCAGTCCTCAAGAAAACGGGTCTGGACCTTGGGTATTACAAGGAGAACCAGCTTCAACGCAGGTTAAAATTTATCATTCAAAGGGCTGGAGCGAAAGATGTAGAGGAGTATGTTGAGCTTTTTTTAACTCGTCCTGAGGTGGTTGAGGAATTTAGAAATCGCTTTACAATCAATGTTTCCGAATTTTTCAGGAATCCCGAGAAATTTGAAGAACTCGGAAAGAAAATTTTGCCCGACATCCTGGCCAGAAAGAACTCCTCAGCCCTGCGGGTTTGGAGTGCAGGGTGTTCCATTGGAAGTGAGCCCTACTCTTTGGCTATTCTTTTTGAGGAAAAAGGTTTACCTGGTGGATACCAGATATGGGCCACCGATGTTGATTATGATGCTCTGGAAGAAGCCAGAGGGGGGGTATACAGCAAAGACTACCTTAAGAATGTTCCTTCAGAGCTTTTTAAGAAATACTTTGTGCCAGAGAGTGAAAACCGGTTTGCGGTACGGCCGTTACTTAAAAGACACATTGTTTTTGAAAAGCACGATTTGCTGAGAGACGAAGTCAAAAAACGCTTTGACCTTGTGGTGTGCCGTAATGTGGTTATTTATTTTGAAGATGAGGCAAAGGAAATCGTGTTTGATAAGCTCGCTCAATCTCTGGAGCGTGGGGGGTATTTGTGGATTGGAAGTACTGAGCGCATAAACAATGCACAAAAATTTGGTTTGCGGTACGTTTCTCCTTTCTTCTATCAAAAGGAATAGGAGTTGTTGTGCGGTGGGGCTTTCTTTCGATAATCTCAACGATTTGCAGCTTGATGCTTTAAGGGAAATAGGGAATATTGGGGCTGGCAATGCAGCGACCGCTCTTTCCAAGATGGTGAACAAAAAAGTTACCATGACTGTTCCCCGGGTCGCTTTGTTGCCTATTAAAGAGGTCCCTAACTGGCTGGGAGGTCCGGAAAAAGAGGTGCTCGGGGTTTACCTTGCTGTTTCCGGGGAGGTAACCGGGCATATTCTGTTCATAATGACGGTGGAAAACGCTTTAAAGCTGATGCGTATGTTGCTTGGAGACTTGGCACCATCTGACATCAGTGCGGTTTTCGAGCCCGACGAAATGTCAGCTTCTGCCATGAACGAAATTGGCAATATTCTTGCTTCTTCCTATCTTACAGCACTTGCTGATTTTACGGGGTTACGCCTGGATCATTCCGTGCCCTCTTTGGCTGTGGATATGGCTGGTGCGGTGGTGGACTTGATTTTGATAGAAATTGCTAAACACGGTGATTACGCTCTGTTGATTGAAACCGAGTTTGTGGAAGAAGAAGACCACGTGGAAGGCTACTTTATGTTGATTCCAGATACTGGTTCCCTGGAAATTATCCTGAAAGCGCTGGGTGTAGTGTAGATGAAAAAAAGTTCCATAGGAATGGCAGAATACAAAGTGAGTAAAGACCCGGAGGAGGTTCTGTGTATTCTGGGTTTAGGTTCCTGCGTTGGTCTTTGCCTCTATGATCCGGTGCGCAAAATTGGTGGTATGGTACACATTCTGCTTCCAGAAAAGATCGAGAAGCAAAACAACCCCTTTAAGTTTGCTGAAACTGCTCCTCAAGCGCTGCTCGAGGAAATGAAAAGGGAAGGGGCCTTAAAAAGGGACATTTACGCCAAGATATCTGGTGGGGCCATGATGTTTTCGGGTTCCAATTCCCTTTTTGATATTGGACAGAGAAACGTGGAAATGACCAAAAAAGCCCTTGCGGAGTTGGGCATACCTATCAAAGCAGAGGAAGTTGGTGGCAAAAAAGGAAGGAGCATATTTTTTTACGTGAAGGATGGAAAACTGGAAGTGAGAGCTATTGGGAGGGAGATCATCACTCTTTGAAATGCAAGGCTCAGGAAAAATTGCCCGTATTTTTGCTTTTCTGATTGCCTGGTGCGCAATTACCGTTTTTGCAGTGGTAGGTTTGCTGCGAGGGTTTTCTTTGTTTGCCCTTGTTTTGAGGGCTTTGCTGCTTGGAATCGTGGTTTTTTACCTGGTTTATTTTTACCTGAGCTGGTTTTTAACTCGCGGGGAAATCAATTCTCAAAAAGAGGAGTAGTTAAATGAAAGTGGTAACCGAAAGAGAAAAGCTCTGGGAAAGCTACTTAAAAAATGGAGACCCAAAGGCCAGGGAAGAACTGGTGGTTTCTTACCTGTATCTGGTGAAGATAGCCATAGGGAGACTGCTTTACCTTCTGCCCCCTCATGTCGACCGTGAAGACCTGGAAAGCTATGGAGTTTTGGGTCTTATCCAAGCTCTGGAACGCTTTCGCCCTCAAAAGGGTTTGAAGTTTGAAACCTATGCTCTTTCCCGTATCAGGGGTGCGGTACTCGATTACCTGCGTTCCCTGGATCCATTGACTCGCACTCAGAGAAAAAATTTGCGAGAAGTGGTTCGTGCCTGGAGGGAATTCGAAAGCCGAGAAGGTCGGGAGCCCACCCTTGAGGAGCTGGCTGAAATAGTGGGTCTTTCCATAGAAGAGCTTTCCTGGATGGTCGAGCAAAGCAGGGGAGGTTTTTTACTTTCGCTTGATGAAGAGATTCCTGGCGGTGATAACTCACTTGGAGATACCATTCGTGAGAGGCGAGAATACATCGACCCTGAGAAGGTGCTGGAGAAGAAAGAACTTATGGAAGCACTCAGTGAAGCCATTAAAGAACTCCCCGAGCGGGAAAGGTTGTGCCTTATCCTCTATTATTACGAGGGTTTGACTTTGAAAGAGATAGGGAGCATAATGGGGTTAGGGGAATCCCGTGTTTCGCAGCTCATTTCTCGAGCTCTTTTGAAAATCAAGGTAAAGATTCTCGCTTGGGAAGGGGTACGAAATGGGTGAACAGAAAAGGAAATTGGATGTTCTCGAAGAGGAGGGGCGCATTCAGCTTCTCATTCCTCAAGACCGCATGAGGGCCGAGTTGATAGTCAGGAAGCCTTTGTCTGAAGAAGAGATTAGCAACTTCGAGAGTGTAGGTGAGTTTTTGAGTCGCAAAGGTATTGTTTCGGGTCTCAAGGAAGAAGTTCTTCAAGACTCGAGTGATATTCTGAAAAAGCCTGGTTCGTATCTCCTTGCTCAGGGTAGGCTCCCCGTTCGGGGTAAGGACGGGTGGGTGAAGCTCTTCTTCGAGGAAGAAGTCACAAAAGAGATTATCAGCGAGGAAGATAGAATCAACCTTTTTGGGGTTACCAGGGTACCGGAAGTAAGACCGGGAGATTTGCTGGCTGAAATTATGCCTCCCGAAGAAGGGGAGCCTGGTGAAGATATTTTTGGCAATCCCGTTCCACCGCTTCGGGGCCGAGAGGCCAGAATAGCAGCTGGTAAAAATGCCCGGTTTTCTGAGGATGGAAAGCAGGTGTTTGCCACTATTGCAGGGCGACCACAGCTTTTGGGCAATCGGATAACTGTTCATCCAGTTTTTGAGGTGAGGGGGGATGTAGACGCCCAGACCGGGAGCGTTTCCTTTGTGGGCAGTGTGGTAGTAAGGGGAGATGTACGCAGCGGTTTTTCGGTAGATGCAGAGGGGGATATCGAAGTCTGGGGAGTGGTGGAAGCAGCTTCCTTGAGAGCAGGAGGCCACATTCATATCCGCAAAAGCTTTGTGGGTTCTGGCGCTGGTGTTGCCCAGGCTGCTGGTAACGTACGAGTAAGGATGCTTGAGAGTGCCACCATCATTGCCGGGGGAGATGTATTCATTGAGGAAGCTGCTTTGCATAGTAACGTTTCCTGTGGGGGAAACTTGATCGTTGATGGAAAGAAAGGCCTTCTGGTTGGCGGTCAGGTAAGAGCAGGGGGATGGCTGTGGGCCAAAGTGATCGGGTCACCTATGGGGACGAAGACCTTTATCGAAGTTGGTGCATCGCCTGAGCTGCGGGAAGAGTACAGAAAAACCAGAGAAGAGCTTGAGCGAATCCAGTGTGAGTTGTCCCAGACTGAAAAAGCTTTGACACTCCTTTTGCGTAAAAAAGCCCAGAGGAAGGTTCTGGACGACAGATTTACGGAAATGTTTACCAAGCTCCAGGTTACTCATGGTCTTCTGAGTAAAAAGAGAGAGTTTCTTCAGAAGCGTCTGAACGAGATTGAGGATGAATTGAGCCGGCGTGAAAGCAAGGTCCTGGTTGAAGAAAAGGTGTATCCTCAGGTCAGAATCACCATAGGCAATTTTACCTATGTGGTGCGGGAAGAGATTCCCTATGCTTCTTTTGAAGTAAAGGGAGGGGAGATAGTTTTGGGCAGTTTTGAGCGCCCGAAGGTGAGGTTGAATGGTTGATCCGGTGAATATGCAGAATACCGTCGCTCGGGTGGGAGAAGTGGCCAGGTTGCAGAATGTGCGTGAACATGCTCCTGAGCTACAGGGAGCAGCTTTCTCCCAAGAGTTGAGGAAACAGGCTGAAAGAGTTGCGGAAGAGGTCGCTAGCTCTCCGAAGAAGGAACGCCTGAAGCCACGAGAAGAGAAAGATTCAAACAAAAATGGGAAGAAAAGCCAATCGCAAAAAGCGAAAAGGAAAACAGAAAGCAGTTCCAGTGGTTCTTCTCCTGAGGATGAGCGCGGGCAGCTTCTGGATGTTAAGGCATAGGTGATTTGCATGGTAAAAAATATCCTTGAAGACGAGTTGCGCAGGTTAATTCCCCGGATTTACGAGCTGAAGCCTGAGCTCTGTCGCTGTGAGCAGTGCACAGAAGACCTTCTGGCTCTGGCCTTGCAAAAATTGCCGCCTAAATATATTTCTCGCCCGGTGGGGGAGGTTTATGCCCGGTTAGAGCTTGAGAGTGTCCAGGCTCAGGTGGATATGCTCGAAGCATTGCTACAGGCAGCAGATGTGGTGATTGCTAATCCCCGCTGTGGAAGGAAAGCCAACTCTTGAATTTTATACTGGTTAAATAGAGTTGAAAAAAATTCTAAAAATGATTATACTGTCAGGGCGAGGAGAGGTGGCCGAGTGGCTGAAGGCAATCGCCTGCTAAGCGATTAGGCGGGGTGAAACCTGCCTCGAGGGTTCGAATCCCTCCCTCTCCGCCAGCAGAAAAAGATACAGCCCGGGTGGCGCTTGAAGATGGAGCAGATTTTTTATCTCTCTCTACCGCTTGTTTCTTACCAGAAAGCCTGGGAGCTCCAGCTCTCTCTGGTGGAAAAAGTTTACAGAGAAAATCTTCCCGGTTTTTTGCTTTTGCTGGAACACCAGCCGGTGATTACCCTTGGGCGTTCCGCAAATACAGCTAACTTGCGTTTGTCCCTGGAAAGACTGCGCGAAAAGGGTATTGAAGTTTTCTGGGTGGAGCGGGGTGGTGATGTAACTTACCATGGCCCCGGGCAAATTGTGGGTTACCCCATCTTCAACCTGCGTTTTTTTGGGAAAGACGTTCACCTTTTTGTGCGTTCTCTTGAAGAGGTCTTAATCCGCTTTTTGCAGGGCTATCAGGTAGAGGGTTTTCGCTTTCCTCCTTACACCGGGGTATGGGTTAATCAGCAAAAGCCTGAGAAAATTGCTGCTATAGGCGTTGCAGTTCGGCGCTGGGTAACTTTTCATGGATTTGCATTCAATGTTTCAACCAGTCTTACTCCCTTTAGTTATATAGTTCCCTGTGGCATCCAGGGGTTTGGTGTTACCTCTCTTGAAAAGTGCACGGGAAAGGAATATTCTTTTGAAGAGCGTAGGGCCATGGGCAGGGAAATTGGAAAACTCTTTGAAGAGGTGTTTTCTTTTCCCGTGAAGGAGCTCAGTGCGGCCAGCCAGGGCGTGCTTTTGGATTTTCTCGAAAAAAACGGTAAGGAGAGTTGGTCTCTTGCTTCCCTCCTGGATTAAGAAGCGTTTTCCTCCTCAGGAAGAGCTGGAAAATATGCAGCTTCTTCTGCGTACCCTCCATCTGCACACAGTTTGTGAGGGAGCACGCTGTCCCAACATTGGAGAGTGCTTTCGCAGGGGAACTGCTACTTTCATGATTCTTGGCGAAGTGTGTACTCGTAATTGCCGCTTTTGTGCAGTGAAAAAGGGCCATCCTGCTCCCTTAGATCCTGAAGAACCGAGAAGGGTTGCTGAGGCGGCCCGCAAGCTCAATTTGCGCCATGTGGTGGTTACCTCGGTAACCCGGGACGACCTTGAAGATGGGGGAGCCTCAGTTTTTGTGCAAACTATTCGAGAGATACGCAACCTACTTCCCGGTGCCACCGTGGAGATACTGACTCCAGACTTTATGGGGAATGAAAAAGCGCTGCTCTCCATAGCTCAGGTTCCCCCGCACGTTTTCAACCACAATGTGGAAACCGTGCCCCGTCTTTATCGTGAGGTGCGTCCCCAAGCTTCCTACAACCGCTCTTTGAGAGTGCTTGAACTTGCCAAGCAGGTGATGCCTGGGGTGTTTACCAAGTCAGGCTTGATGGTGGGTTTGGGGGAAAGTCGGGAAGAGGTTATCTCGGTTCTTGGAGATTTAAGAAGTGTGCGCTGTGACATTGTCACCATAGGTCAGTACCTGCGTCCCACCATGCAGCATCTCCCGGTAGCTCGCTTTGTGCCTCCTGAGGAGTTCAAAGAGTATGAGGAAGTTGCGTATTCCATGGGTTTTCGCTGGGTGGCCAGTGGTCCCTTTGTGCGTAGCTCTTATCTTGCTGATGCCTTTTTTGCCAGCTTAGAAAAGGGTGCTCGAGAATGATCTGGTTGCTTTTGATTTTCTTGCTGGGGGCGTTTCTTTTTATAGGCTGGCTGTTGCCGGTTTTTTTTGTGGGCATTCCCTGGCAACCCACCGACATGCAACGAGTGCGGAAAATGCTTTCCATGAGCGAGGTTCGCCCGGGAGAGGTGGTTTACGACCTGGGTTGTGGAGACGGGCGCATTCTTATCTGTGCTGCTCGGGAATTTGGAGCCCGGGCGGTAGGGATCGAGCTCAACCCCTGGTTATATTTTCTGGCCAAACTCAAAGTTTTTCTCCTGGGTCTTTCTGGTCGGGTCAAGGTCTACTGGGGCAACATCCATAACTTTCCCCTTCACGAAGCCGACGTAGTCACCATTTTCCTGTTTCAGCACGTGAATGACCAGCTGGAGAAAAAATTCGCTTCTGAGCTCAAGCCGGGAGCCAGAGTCGTCTCCTACGTATGGGTGCTCAAAAACTGGGAACCAACTATGGTGGACACCGTAGGACGCCTTTACCTTTATCGCAAAGAGTAAGAGTTTAAGCAAAAGGCTGCTGGTTGGTTAGATACCCAGCAGCCTTTTGCTTTCTAACCAGCAACCTTCTTTTTAACGTAGTTCATAAGCCCCCCTTCCCGAATGATATTCTGGATGAAGGGTGGAAAGGGAGCAATGGTCAGCACCTTTCCAGTAGTCAGGTTGACGATTTCCCCTTTTTCAAAATCGATTTCCACGTCATCACCTTCGTTTATTTCTTGCGTGGCATCAGGGTGTTCTACGATGGGAAGACCAATGTTAATGGCGTTGCGGTAGAAAATGCGGGCGAAGGAATCGGCAATAATGGCCTGGACACCAGAGGCCTTTATGGATAGGGGCGCATGTTCCCGGGAAGAACCACAGCCAAAGTTTTTCCCTGCTACCAGAATGGTTTGAGGAGTGACCCGTTCTCTGAATGTGGGGTCCAGGTCCTCCATGCAGTGCTCTTTCAGGACCTGAGGGTCAGTTGTGGTGAGGTAACGGGCAGGGATTATCACATCGGTATCCACATTATCTCCATATTTGATAACTTTGCCTTTGATTTTCACCTTTGACCACCTCAAATTTTATCCGGAGCGGTAATATAGCCAGCGATAGCCGAACTAGCTACAACATAGGGGTTGGCAAGGTAGACCTCGCTTTTTACGTGACCCATTCGGCCCACAAAATTGCGGTTGGTGGTGGAAATGCAACGCTCGCCTTCGGCAAGCACTCCCAGATGCCCACCCAAGCAGGGCCCGCAAGAAGGCGGTGCAATCACTGCTCCTGCTTCCAGAAATATCTCCAGCAACCCCTCTTTTTCTGCTTGAAGCAAGACTTTAGGGCTTCCCGGGAAAATCAAAGCCCGCACCCGGGGGTGCACTTTTTTGCCCTTGAGGACCGAAGCGGCCATGCGCAGGTCCTCTATTCTTCCGTTAGTGCAGGAACCAATCACTGCCTGGTGAATTTCTATTCGGGGTAGGGAGTATACCGAGCGGGCATTTTCAGGAAGATGAGGCAAGGCTACCTGGGGCTCTATGGAGCTTACCTCTATCTCCAGTACCTCTTTCCACTCAGCGTCCGGGTCAGAGGAATATATCCGTGGTTTGCGCTTTGTTCCGGTTTGGGCCACGTATTCAAGCGTTTTCTGGTCGGCCTCCATGATTCCGTTTTTGGCTCCGGCTTCAATGGCCATGTTAGCCATTGTGAAACGCTCGTCCATGGAGAGCTCCGAAATCACCGGCCCGCAGAACTCCATGGCGCAGTAGCGAGCACCGTCTACTCCAATTTTTCCGATGGTGAAAAGAATAAGATCTTTTCCAGTTACGAACGGCTTTCTTTCTCCCCGATAAACAAATTTCATCGAAGGGGGTACTTTTAACCAGGTGGTTCCGGTTATCCAGGCAGCCGCTATATCAGTACTACCCATGCCGGTTGAAAAAGCTCCTAAAGCACCATAGGTACAGGTGTGCGAATCTGCTCCGACCACCAAATCGCCGGGTATTACCAGACCAAGTTCGGGGAGCAGCACATGCTCTATGCCCACTCGACCTCCTTCAAAAAAGTGGGGGATGCCAAATTTTTCGGCAAATTCCCGCATGAGCTTGACATTCTGTGCTGAGGCAATATCTTTGGCTGGTGTATTGTGATCAGCTACCAGGACTACTTTCTGAGGATCAGCTACCTGCTCGATGCCGTGCTTTTGCATTTCCCGAATGCTCAAGGGAGCAGTGATGTCATTGGCCAAGGCTAAATCCACCTTAACTTCCACCAAGTCTCCCGGCTGGACTCTTTCTTTTTCAGCGTGAACGGCGATGATTTTTTCAGTTATGGTCATTGCCATAGTTATCAACTCTCCTGATAATCTTTTTGGGGATTGAGTTTTTTCTCCTGAGCCATTTTGTTAATCGCTGAGAGGTAAGCCATCACGCTGGCTACCACCACGTCCTGGCTGGAGCCTCTCCCCACATACACTTTTTCGTCACCAAAGATGCGTACCAGTACTTCGCCCAGGGCTTCAGTTCCTCCAGATATGGACTGCAGGGTGAAGTTCACAAGGTCTGGAGAGATACCCAGCATTTTGCTTATCGCTTTGTAGGCAGCATCCACCGGTCCCACTCCCGTGGCCACACCTTCCAGGGTTTGTCCATCCGCAGCTTTCAATCTGACGGTTGCGGTAGGTAGGATGTTATTTCCGGAGCACACATGTACAAAATCCAGCTGGTATATTTCTTCCTGCTTGGTTATTTCTTCTGAAACAATGGTTTCCAGGTCCGCTTCGGTGATGTGTTTTTTCTGGTCGGCGAGTTGCTTGAAACGGGCAAAGGCTTTGTTAAGCTCTTCTTCACTCAAGTGGTAGCCCAGTTCTTCAAGCTTTTTGGCAAAAGCATGCCGGCCGGAGTGTTTACCCAGAACCAGCACCTTTTCCTGGCGTCCAATGAGCCGAGCATCCATTATTTCGTAGGTAAGCCGTTCCTTGAGCACTCCATCCTGATGAATGCCAGATTCATGCGCAAAGGCGTTGTCGCCCACCACTGCCTTGTTGGGCTGAACCAGCATCCCCGTAAGTTGGCTGACCAGGCGGCTGGTGCGGTAAATTTCCTGATAGTTGATATCGGTTTGAGCCTGGAAGAACTCGCCACGCACATGCAGGGCCATGACTATTTCTTCCAGTGCAGCGTTTCCGGCTCGCTCTCCGATGCCGTTTATGGTGCACTCCACCTGAGTAGCTCCACCCTGGATAGCCAGGAGGGAGTTGGCAACTGCCAGCCCCAGGTCGTTGTGGCAGTGAACTGAAATGGTTGTTTTTTCTATGCCCTTTACGTTTTTCAAGAGATATTCGATGAGCTCTTTCATTTCAAGAGGTGTGATATAGCCCACGGTATCGGGAATGTTTATGGTAGTTGCTCCTGCTTCAATCACCGCAGAATAAACCTGAGCCAAATATTCCCAGCTGGAGCGAGTAGCGTCTTCGGCTGAAAACTCCACATAAGGAGTGAAACTCTTTGCTTTCTTAACTGCCCATACTGCTTGCTCCAGAGCCTGTTCCCGGCTGAGACGCAGTTTGTGCTTGAGATGAATATCGGAAGTGGCTATGAAAGTGTGGATGATAGGTGTTTCCGCGTAACGAATAGACTCCCAGGCTACTTCAATATCTTTTTCTTTGGCCCGGGCCAGGGCACAGATGGCCGGACCCTTTATTTCCCGGGCTACAGCTTTAACGGCTTCAGCATCACCAGGTGAGGCGATGGGGAAGCCGGCTTCGATTATGTCCACATTTAGGCGGGCGAGCTGGCGGGCTATCTCCAGTTTCTCGTGGACATTCAGAGCCACCCCCGGAGATTGCTCTCCGTCTCTCAGGGTGGTGTCAAAGACCAGAATTTTTTTCAAGATGCTCACCCCCGTTATTTAGAGAGCCAGGGCATCATCCCGCGCAGTTTTTCGCCGACTTTTTCGATGAGATGCTGCTTATCTTTTTCGCGTAGGGCGTGGTAAACTGGCCGATTGGCCTGGTTTTCCAGGATCCACTCCCGGGCAAAGCTTCCGTCCTGAATTTCTTCCAGGATGCGTTCCATTTCCTCTCGCACTGCACAGTTTATGATGCGTGGTCCTCGGGTAAGGTCACCATACTCTGCAGTGTCGCTGATTACGCTGCGCATGTGGGCTATGCCACCTTCATACACCAGGTCTACAATGAGCTTCATCTCGTGCAGGCACTCAAAGTAAGCCACTTCAGGCTGATAGCCAGCTTCCACCAGGGTTTCAAACCCGGCTTTGATGAGGGCAGTCAAACCTCCGCAGAGCACAGCCTGTTCGCCAAAAAGGTCGGTTTCGGTTTCCTCAGCAAAAGTGGTTTCAATCACGCCGCAGCGGGTAGAACCGATACCTTTGGCATAAGCCAGGGCCAGGTCTTTGGCTTTACCGGTTGCATCCTGGTATACAGCGATGAGTGAGGGTACACCTTTTCCTTCCTGATACATCCTGCGCACCAGGTCTCCAGGAGCTTTGGGGGCCACCATGATGACATCCACGTCCTGAGGGGGCACAATTTGCTTGTAGTGGATGTTGAAACCGTGAGAAAACATCAGAGCTTTTCCAGCTGTAAGGTGTTTGGCGATGGATTCTTTGTAGATGGCTGGCTGGTATTGGTCGGGAGCCAGCATCTGAATGAGTTCTGCGCTTTGTGCGGCTTCTTCAGCGGATACGGGTTCAAAGCCAGCTTTTTTGGCTTTCTCATAGCCAGGAGTTCCAGGAAGTTCAGCCACAATCACCTCAAGGCCACTATCTCTCAGGTTCTGGGCTTGAGCACTTCCCTGGCTTCCAAAGCCGATGATGGCAATTTTCTTTCCTTTCAGGACCTCAAGATTTGCATCTTGATCATAGTATATTTGAGCCATGCTTTAAACCTCCTTTAAAGAGATTGATATCCTCGGGCAAGAGCGATCCTGCCCGTTCTTACCATTTCGATAATACCGTACTTTTTGAGGAGCTGCTCCAGGGCGTCTATTTTGTCCGGAGTCCCGGTAACCTCAATCATCAGACTCTTTTCAGCCACGTCCACGACCCGGGCACGGAAAATTTCGGCAGTCTGCACGATTTCCCCCCGCAGAGCAGAAGGCGCATTCACTTTGATAAGCGCCAGCTCACGGTCCACAAAGCTGGTGTTGGTGAAGTCACCCACCTTGATGGTGTCGATAAGTTTGTGAAGCTGCTTGGTTATTTGTTCCAGGATGTCTTCATCGCCTTCAACAACCAGGGTGATGCGCGATATGGTAGGATCCTGGGTGGGTCCAACTGCCAGGCTTTCTATGTTGTAGCCTCGCCGGGCAAAAAGAGAAGCAATGCGTGCCAACACCCGGGGTTTGTTTTCTACCAGAACCGATATGACGTGCTGCACAATCAACCCTCCTTTCCTGGTTCCCAGAGGATCATCTCATCCAGAGACTTGCCTGGGGGAACAAAGGGATAAACGTTTTCTTCCTCTTCAATGTGGCAGTCAACGAGCACCGGACGATCTTCAATGCTCAGTGCTTTGTTAATGGCTTCCTCAAGTTCTGCTTCGTTTTTCACACTTATGCCTTCCGCTCCGAAAGCGCGGGCAAGCTGAGCCAGGTCCGGATTTTTAAGCTGGGTGCAAGAGTAGCGCCCTTTATAGAAACATCCCTGCCATTGACGCACCATCCCTAAGTAGGAATTGTTCAGCACAAATATTTTAATGGGCAGGCAGTAGTTGCAGGCGGTAACCAGCTCCTGAATTTTCATCATAATGCTTCCATCACCCGAGAAAAGCACCACCAGCTTATCCGGATTGCCAATCTGAGCACCCACCGCTGCAGGCAGGCCATAACCCATAGTGCCCAGCCCTCCAGAACTTGCCCAGCAACGGGGTTCATCAAGGAGATAAATCTGGGCAGCCCACATCTGATGTTGTCCCACGTCAGTGACCACGATAGCCTTGCCCTTGGTTGCTTGGTACACCTTTTCAACCACCGTGTGGGGGAGAAGTTTTGCACTCTCTTTGCGGGGTGGCTGGTATTCCTTTTTCCATCCCTCTATTTCCTGAATCCATTCCGGATGTTTTTTAGATTCGACCCTTTTGAGCAACTCTTCAAGAACCAGTCTGGCATCGCCCACGATGGGTATGTGGGTTTTAACATTTTTGCCGATTTCAGCAGGGTCAATGTCAATGTGAATGATGGTCTCGGTGTTTCTGGCAAAAGTTTTCAGATTTCCAGTGACCCGGTCGTCAAAGCGTGCACCCACGGCAATGAGCAAGTCACAGTTCATTATTGCTTTGTTGGCCCAATAAGTGCCGTGCATGCCCAGCATTCCTAAGGAAAGACGATGGTGTTCTGGGAAGGCTCCCTTACCCATCAGGGTATGCGTAACCGGGATTTCCGTTTTTTCAGCGAGCTCGCGCAGTGCGCCTGAAGCACCAGCGGCAATCACGCCACCACCGATGTAAAGAAGTGGTTTTTGAGCTTTTTCGATGGCTTGGGCAGCGAGGTTGATCTGGTTAATATGGCCCTGATAGGTAGGCCGGTAACCGGGAATTTCCACTTTTTCAGGGAAGGTAAATTCTGCCTCCTGCTGTTGTACGTCTTTGGGAAGGTCAATGAGTACCGGTCCAGGACGACCGGTGGAGGCGATGTGGAATGCTTCCCTTACTATGATGGGCAATTCTTCAATATGAGTAACCAGGAAATTGTGCTTGGTTATGGGCATGGTAATGCCGGTAACGTCTGCTTCCTGGAAAGCGTCTTTGCCAATCAATTTGGTGGGCACCTGACCGGTTATGGCGACCACAGGAACTGAGTCCATGTAAGCGGTGGCTAAACCGGTGGTTAAGTTGGTTGCTCCCGGCCCAGAAGTCGCTATACAAACTCCCACCTTTCCAGTGGTCCTTGCATAGCCATCAGCTGCATGAGCAGCTCCCTGTTCATGGCGCACCAAAACGTGTTTGATTTCAGGCGTGTCAAAGAGCACATCGTAAATATCGATCACCGCACCTCCAGGATAACCGAAAATTACCTCCACACCTTCCCGCTTCAAAAGCTCTATTAACATTTTTGCGCCTTTCATCTTCAAAACCAATCACCCCTTTCTAAGCCATGGAAGCTCCTTGATGGGTTGGCCGAGCAAGCTTGGCATAACGGGCAAGAAGACCCCGGGTATATCTGGGTGGAGGAGGAACAAAGCTTTCTTTGCGTTTTTGAAGCTCTGCCTCGTCCACCAGGAGTTCTATTTTGCGCTGAGGTATATCGATGAGGATTTCGTCTCCGTCTTTGATTAAAGCAATGGGTCCTCCTTCGAAAGCCTCAGGACTTATGTGACCTATACAGGGTCCGCGTGTTCCGCCCGAGAATCGTCCATCGGTTATGAGAGCCACGTCTTTACTGAGGCCCATACCCACGATGGCTGAGGTGGGTGCTAACATTTCCCGCATGCCGGGACCACCCTTGGGACCTTCGTATCTGATGACGATGACGCTTCCTTTTTGAATCTTTCCGGCAGTTATGGCCTGCATGGCTTCTTCTTCGCTACTGAAGCATACGGCTTTACCCTTGAAAACTCGCATTTCAGGGTCTACCGCCGACTGCTTGACCACCGACCCCTCCGGAGCAAGCGAGCCGTAGAGGACGGCAATTCCTCCCTCCACAGAATGGGGATTGTCCAGGCTGCGGATGACTTCTCGATCTATGAACCTAACACTTTGCTGTATTTCCCGAATGGATTTTCCAGACACGGTCGGGTTGTCTTCGATTAACTCACCGAGTGTGCTGAGGACTGCCGGTATACCCCCTGCAAAGTGCAGGTCCTCCATGAACAGGTCACCAGCTGGGCGGAGCATTACAAGATGCGGAACTTTTCGAGAAAGTTCGTCAAAGGTATTGAGATTGATTGCTCCGTTTTCGAGCTCTTTAGCCAGGGCCAAAAGGTGCAGTACGGTATTGGTTGAGCCTCCCAGGGCAAGGTCCATGACTATGGCGTTACGCAGAGCAGAAGTGGTCATTATTTTTCTGGGAGTTATGTTTTCCCGAACCAGCTCGACGATTCTTTTTCCGCTCTGGTAAGCAATTCTCTTTTTTTCAGCAAGAACTGCCGGAGCAGTGCCACAAAAAGGAAGGCTCATTCCCATGGTTTCAGTGAGACAGGCCATGGTGTTAGCAGTGTACAAACCCTGACAGGAACCAGCACCCGGGCAGGCTTCCATCTCCAACTCATGGAGCTCTTCCAAGGTTATTTCGCCTTTGTGGTAACGCCCGGCTGCTTCAAAGGTGTCCCGGACAAAGGAAAGTCTTCTTTTCTGGTAGTGTCCGGCAAGCATGGGGCCTGCAGTTACGAATATGGCTGGTATATTGAGCCTGGCCGCTGCCATGAGCATACCAGGAGTTATTTTATCGCAATTGGTGAGGAATACAATTCCGTCCAGGGCGTGTCCTTGGACTACCGCTTCAATACCATCGGCAATGACGTCTCTACTGGGTAGGGAAAAGCGCATACCTTCGTGTCCCATGGCGATACCATCACATATAGCTGGTACGCCGAATACAAAAGGTGTTCCACCTGCTGCTTCTATGCCTCGCTCAATAAAGCGCTCCAGATTGCGCATCTCGATGTGTCCCGGCACCAGGTCCGAAAAAGCGCTGGCAATACCTATCAGGGGACGTTCCAGGGATTCGCGACAGATACCGGTTGCAAAAAACAGAGACCGGTGCGGAGCGCGATCTGGACCGACCTTTACCGCTTCGCTTTTCATCCTTACTCCTCCTTTCTGTGAAGCGTGAATTTACTAACCATTAACAAAATACCCCTCGTCCTTTTAAGGGACGAGGGGTATTCCCCGCGGTACCACCCTTTTTATCTGCGATACTCGCAGATCTCTTTCCTGCTTGCTAACGGAAGCACCGGATTGCCTACTAACCGTTCAGCTTCTCGACTCCAGGGCGAGCTTCAGCCACCGCTCGTGCCTGCTTCCAGCTCCTGCAGGCTCTCTGTGACGGAGCGAATAACCTACTTTTCCCCTTCTTCGCCTTTGCGCTATGGGTAAATGTGGGAATAACTGTAGCACAAAAGAAGCATTTGCGCAACCCCAATTTGGGAAGCTGATTTAGAAACAATTTCCAGGATTCTGACTGCTGCTTTCAAAAAGCGTTGACCCTGTTTTCAGGGCTTCCTTGCAGAGAGGATTTTCGATTTCATCTTTTGTATAGGGATAAAACTCAAAGACTCTTTGCGCACAAACCAGGGCATCTTCGGCCTCCCTGATGGTAAAGTATTCCATGGGACTTCCTTCGCTGAGTTACTTCCTGACATCCTCGAAGTTCACAATTTCTAAGATGTCTCCCCGAAATACCATGGCGTAGAGTTTCTTTCTGGTAAGTAGCTTCACCGTTTCTTCTTTCATGTTCAACCCAGCGTAAATGCCCTGCAGGACATAACCCTCAAGGTAGGGGAGGAAAGAAGGGATTTCTTTAAGCTTTTTAAGAAAATCGTCAATATACTCTTTGCGGTCAGGGTTAGCTTTTACTTCCACCACATAAGCAACTTTTTCTTTTTCGCAAAGAGCTAAAATGTCTATTTCTAAACTCTTCCCTTCTTTACGGACCAGCTTCTTTGTGTCAATCACGTCTGGAAAGACACCAAAGTACTTCTCAATGGCCTGACCTATGGAAGGAGCAAAGATGTCTTCGACCAGAGTGCCCAATCTATTAGCCAGGTTTCCCCACTGCTGGTTAAGGCTTTCGATGTTTTTCTTTGACCATTCTTTGAAATCCAACATCTCATCCTTGAATGCTTTCATCTCGTCTTTGAAATCCTTCATTTCCCTCTTGAAATCCTGCATTTCTTTCTTGAATTCCTGAAGCTCTATTTCTGTTTTTTGCTGAATGTACACTAAGCGCATCAGCGCTTCTTCGAGCTTGTCCACCCGTTCTTTGAGGGCTGCCATGTGTTATCACCTCGCTTTCATTATATCAGAGGAAACCTCTTATTGCTGTGCCCAGTGGTTCTAAAGAAAAGTATCAAGAGGGCTCAGCTTCTCTGCGCTTTGGCTTTTTCCCAGAACTCGACAAAAAAGGCCACAAAAACCCCCAGAAAAAGCCCGGCCACAAGCCCTACGGCTAAGTTGAGCTTTAGGTCTCTTCTGCTTCCTGAGTATTTAATTTCTCCCACTTCCACTTTTCCGTCAAAAGGATAAGCTCCATCTCTGGCAAGTGGGGGCAAAGAAAGTAGGAGTGAGGATTTCACTTCCTTCCAGAAAGTGTAGTCTCGAAGAAGTTGATTGTAGGTATCGATGAGGTCATCCTGTTTGAGTTTTTCAAGCTCGAGTTTGGCTTTTTCTTTCTGAAGAATTTCTATTTCTTTTTCAAGGTCTGCGAGCTCTTCGCGGTAGCTTTCTTTGATTTCTGTTTCCAGAGCATGGATTTTGTCTGAGGGCATAAAGAGCAATTCTTCTAAACTTTCAGTTGCAAGTGGTAAGGGCAATAAAGGGGTATACTGCTGTGATAAAAGCGTCTTTTTTCTCTCAAGAAGCGTTTTCAGGGTTTCTTCTGCTTTTTCGATTTCCCTCTCCGGTCTCAGCGGGTCATTTTGTTCCAGAAAAGCAAGCAGTGCATCCCTGGCTGTTTTCTGGTTTTCCTCAGAAGTTGTGAGCAGGTTCCTGTAAAAGTCCAGTCGGATGCTGTGCTGGGTGTTGAGAGCGAGAAGGAGTTCTTCCTCAATTTCCGATTGAAGTTTCTGAGTCAGTTTTTCACAGAGTTCCTCATTCCTGGCGGAAATGACCACCGAGAAATCTTTTGTGGTGTTTTCCGTCTCGGTTTCTGCTTTTCCCCGAGGAGCTATATTTACCGAAACCGTACTTACGGCTTGCTCAAAAAGATCCCTGAAACCGCCTTTTTCAGCAAGTTCAGCCAGTTTTTGCCTTTCGGCAAAAGATAGAAGAGCGCGCTCGGGCAAAATCTTTTTTTCTTGCGGGAGCACGAAGGAATAAGGGATATAGGTTGGCCACTTCTCGCCATAGTAGGTGACGCTTACCTGCCCTTTAAATTCTTCTGGAAAAGAACTTTCTGCAAACGATACCGTGAATTCTGCCTTGTAAGTCTGGGGCACGAGCTTCCAGGCTAAAAAAGCTCCAATCATGACCAGAAGAGTAATTCCGATGATTAACCACTTGCGCCTCACGAGGACGTTTATAAGGTCAAAAAGCGATATTTCCTCTTCCCAGTCGGTCTGATTTTCCATTTGCATCCTCCTTTGCGCAAGAGGGTGGAGAATTTGCTTATTGAGTTAGCTAATGAAATTATAGCAAAACCCTTGGCAGTTTTTACCTTTAGTACAGCTTCAAAAATAAGTGGTATTATAGTAACAGCTTCTGGTTAATTGATCCGAAGGGGGCGTAAAGATGGCCGGGACTAAGGACCTTAGCATGGAAGACCTGGAACACTTGATAGAGGAGAAAGTCTTGGAAATTCTTGGAGACCCTGACTCTGGATTGGAATTGAAAGAGGAGTTCAAAAGGAAACTAAGAGAACGTTTAGAAAAACCATCCAAAAGAATTTCTCACGAAGAGGTCTTAGGCAAATTTGTTCAAGATTGAGTGGACAGAAGAAGCGGTAAGAGACCTTGATAAGCTTGATAAACAGGTAGCGATTAGAATTCTCCGGAAGCTTAATTGGTTCGCCAAGAATTTCGCCAGGGTTATTCCTGAGCCACTGAGCGGAGAGTTCAAAGGAACTTATAAAAAGATATGTGCAGTAAGTAAAAAGGCGGTCCATTGCTGAATGGAAGAACTGAGAAAGTTTTGGTGCTATGCTTAAGGAAAAGTTTGAGCAATTGGAGCGGCTCCTTTTAAAGGAGCTTATCGCTTTTTATCAAGACCGACTTGTCTCTGTGGTCCTCTTTGGCTCTGTAGCCAGGCAGACCCAAAGATACGATTCCGATGTAGATGTATTAATCATTGCTAAAAATCTTCCTGAGGGTAGAATGAAGCGGATACGAGAATTTGAAAAAGTAGAGCAAAAGCTCGAAGCATTTTTAAAAGAACTTTCCAGAGAGGGCATAAATACTTACCTATCACCAATACTTAAAACTCCTGAGGAAGCTCTTTCAGGCTCGCCCCTTTTTCTTGATATGGTTGATGATGCCAAAATCATTTTTGACAGAGACGAGTTTTTTCAAAAAATACTCGAAAGGCTTAAAGTCAGATTGTCGGAACTTCATGCCAGGAGAATATGGAAAGGCAATGCTTGGTATTGGGATTTAAAGCCTGATTATAAGCCGGGGGAAATATTTGAACTATGACTAACGTTGTGTTGGCCCGGAGTTACCTTAAAAAAGCCGTAGATAGGTTGGATATACTTGAAGTGCTTTTCCAAAAAGGAGCCTATTCCGATGTGGTGAGAAGAATATAAAAGGGAAGATGCTAAAGAAGCCATAGATGATGCCCATTTTGTAGTTAAAATTGCAACCAGTGTTATTATGACAGAAAAATAGCTCAGGAATATCCATCTCTTTTTATCACTGAAAGGATTTATTTTCTGGAAACAGCTTACTGCACAGGCTTTCTCCGTCATAAAAGCCATACCATTCAGGATCCCATAGTTTCAGTATCCCATGATTTCAAGGTCTCCTTGTTTCAGGGTCTCACTAAAGGAAATCACGTTAAATCGATGAACATGAAGTGTTTGTCATTTCTACTGTTTTTTGAGAAGCCCTTATCGAGAACATAGAGGTTAATTCAAGCCAGGGTTCTGCTATAATGATTATGGTGCTTTTTAAATCACGAGAGACTTTCCTATAGCCCATTTCAAAAGGAGAGCTCTATGAAACACCTGTCTTCCGAGCTGCTCGAGGAAATTGTAAAAAGGCTGGTAGAGAATCTTCATCCAGAAAAAATAATTCTTTTTGGTTCTCATGCTTATGGAAATCCTGTGGAAACAAGCGATATAGACCTTTTGGTTGTGGTTTCAGAATCTAACGAGCCCCGCTATCGTAGAGCACGCAAAGCTTATGGTTGTTTGTGGGGGCTTACCGCTCCTGTTGAAGTAGTGGTGGTGACTGAAGAAGAGTTAAAGGAAATGCTTCAGGTGTCTGCTTCGCTTGGCTATCAAGCAATCCATCGAGGAAAAATCCTTTATGAAAAAGGCCAAAATAAAAGAAGTCAAGCAGTGGCTCATAAAGAGTCAACGTGATTTAGATTCGGCTCGACTTCTCCTAAAAGGTGGCTATTTAGATACAGCAGTTTATCACTGCCAACAGGCAGTTGAAAAAAGCTATTAAAGCCTATTTAACATATCATGATATTCCTTTTGAGAAAACGCATAACCTGGTTGCTCTATTGGCCTTTTGTGTTCCTTTAGAACCTTCTTTTGAACAGTGGAGGGAAACGACAGAGATACTCACTCCGTACGCTACAGAGTTTCGCTATCCAGGTGATGTTTTGGAGCCGGAAGCAAGTGAGGCAGAAGAAGCGCTTGCTCGCGCAGAAGCTCTGGTAAATTTTATAGTTCAATTATTACCACCTGAAATCAGGCTATAGTAGCCAAAAACATTTATACTGAGTCAGTACTGACCTAATCAGCATAGCTTCAAGTTGAGAGCGACTTTTATTGCTACTTTCCTGGACCAGTGTTGGCTGTGTCAGTATTTATCAGCCTCTCTATTTTCATGGTCCACAATTTCCTTTCGCAGCGTGCAAGTTTCGCTGGTTGTGATAAGATTAAAATTGCCGACATACGCAACGCGTAATGCGTATATAAAAAGTGAGCGATACAAAGCACAAATTCTTGGTGCGGTTCCGCGCTGAACGAGAGTAGAAGGGAGAGATCCCTGCCGGGCTTTAAGAGGGAGTGTTTTTCAGTGGGCATAGCTGAAACCTATCGCGGTCCTTCTGGTAATCTCTTGCCCGGGCTCCGGATGGACCTGGAAGAGGCAATAAAGAAGCTGAAAAAGCTCTTTCGAGAAAAGAGCGTTCCTATTGCTTACCTTTTTGGCTCTTATATTTGTGGTGAAGTTGGTGCCGCTTCTGACGTTGATATAGCCGTTTTTCTTATCTTAAAAAGAAAGGCAAAAAGCTCTATTCGTCTTTCCAGGAAATCTTGCTCGGGATTCGAGAAGCCCTGGGCACGGAGCGTTTCGATCTTGTGCTTCTTGACCGTGCTCCTTTGTCGCTCCAGTTTGAAATTGTTTCTCAGGGACGCCTCATTTACTCCCAGAGTGATGAGCTTTTGAACGCTTTTGAAATGAGTGTCATCCGCAGGTTTCAGGACACGGCTTATCTGAGGGCAGTTCAAAACGAGTATCTCAGGGAAAGGGTCAGGCAGTGGTATTCAAAAAGCAAAGCGTGATAGAGCGACTTAAAAAGCTGGAGGAAGTTCTGGCCAAGCTCGAGGATAAATCGGGAATCACGCCTGAGGAGTATCAGCGGGATACGGATACCCAGTGGATCATCGAACGCGGGCTTGAACTTGCTTCCTCAGCTATTTTTGATATTGGAAACCACATCCTGGCTGGAGTCTACCGAACTTCCGTTGAGGAATACGAGCAAATTAACTCCCTTACCAGAGCATTCCCAGCATCCAGAGAGGCACCGAGTTTCTCACCGGAAGGTCCAGGTCATCTTTGATCACGTAGTCACTGTGCTTTGAAACTTTGCCTCTCCCGCCTATTTCAAGCTTTACCCCGTCGAGCACAAAATCCGCTTCTTCCTCCCTTTTTGCAGCCCGGATTCTTTCTTTCAGGGCAAAGACGGTGAAAGCTTCTCTGAAGTTCCCCGTTTCTCCTTCGAAAACAAAGTAAAAAGCTGGGTCGGCGAAAAATATTTTCGAACCCTTAGAGTATGCTTTCTCGACGCCTTCCTTGCGGACGATGTTAACGAGGCCCACTTCTTCCATCGCGTAGAGCAACTGATAGAGCTTGGGTTTTCCAATTCCCCATTCTCTGCACATCGACTCAACGTTGATGGTTGGTATTTTCGAGTAAAGAAGGAAGCTCACCACCGCCTTCAGCGCTCCAAAATGATTTTCGCTGATAGTTCCGATGAGATGCGGGATATCATAGTAAATTGTTTTTTCCAGAATGTTGATCATTTTCTCCCTGAAGTTTCCCTCAAGATAAAAGGGTCTTGTCCCTCCCTCGCGGTACTTTCTGAAATACTGCAGCACATCAACCTGCTTTATTACCCGGGTTGCATATTCTAAGAGGTTGTCTGAGGGGAAGCTCAGCTTTTCGATGATTTGGCCGGTTTCCAGATAAATATATTCGCGCAGGGACACAAGAGGCATCTTTAACGACACAAACCTTCTGGAAAGGTCCGCAATTCCCTTTCGCAGGAGCACGGAACTGCTGTCGCTTATCCAGATAATTTTGTTTGGAAAGGAATCATACAGGGCCTTAATCAGCTTACTCCAATCCTTTAGAGAATGTGCTTCGTCAATGATGATGCCAGGGTAATCCAGCAAGACCTTTTCTGCCATTTCGTAGAAAGGGTGGTACAAAAGCAGTGGATCGTCCCCGGATACGTAAAATAAATTGCAATCTTTCGACATAAAAAGCAAGAAGGTCGTTTTACCAACGCCCCTGGGGCCGTAAAGAAGCACGGCTCTATTTTTCATTTGCTTTTCCAGCTCGCTGAAGAAGAGGCGCTTTTTCTCAGGCAAAAAACTGATTAGTCTGTTTCTACGCGTTTCAAGCTTTTCAATTACCTGATCAAGGTCCATTTCATCTCTCCTTTTGCAGCCTTTCAAAACGAATTATACCATATTTCGTTCCATAAAAGAACGATTTTTCTAAAAATACGAATTATCGTTCCTTTGCAGAACGAATTTTATACAAATTAGTTCTGTGGTAAAACGGTTGGAAAACCCTTCCTCTCTTTACTTTATACAATGTAAAAGGAGTAAAATGATTGCTGGAAAGTGAAGTCCGGGCCATGAAAAGAGAGAACCTCACCTTTGAAGAAATTAAAGAAAGACTGAGAGCCTTAAAACCTTTCCTCGGAGAAGAATATGCAGTGAAGGAAATAGGAGTTTTCGGCTCCTTTGTTCGGGGAGAAGAGTCCCCGGAGAGTGACCTGGACATACTGGTAGAATTCGAAAAACCGATAGGGCTCCTGAAGTTTGTGGACCTGAAAATCAGGCTTTCTGAAGCTCTGGGAGTGGAAGTTGACCTGGTAATGAAAAGCGCGCTCAAGCCCAGAATAGGCAAAAGGATTCTTCAAGAGGTTGTGATGGTATGAGAAGAGGCCGGGAGATTCTCGATTTTATCTTGAAGATACTCACAACAAAGCCCACAAAGGTCTTAATTAGCTTTTTCTTACCCGGAGTACAAAAAACGTAGAACAGTCTTTCGAAACCTGTCAAAGGATTCGAAGCCTTGCGTTGTCATTTGATAGACAATCCAATCGTCAACGCGTCCATACTCATGTACTAAGATGTTTCGAAAACCTCGCATTTTACGCAAGGTTTCTTGCAACTCGCCCTGGATAATCCCAGCCTCTTCAATTTTGTCAAGAATGTCTTCTTCGTCACTGGGCAAGCCCAAGCGCAAATCACGTACCAGCAGATAGCAAATATCCATTACTGCTTCAATGGCAATTTGCAATAAGCGCTCACAGGCTCGTTTTTTCTCTATTTTTTGGAACTCTTCGAAGTCTTTGGGTAGGATAGTGCGCAATTCTTCTAAATATCCTTCCAGTTCTGCTATTTTGCTCAGGATGCGCTCACGATCCACGACTGACTTCCTCAAGATAGTCATAATACTTGTGTTTAAAATCTTCAAAGGCTTTAACAGCGAAATAAGCTACGTCGTAAAGAGCTTCATCGTTGTGGGAATAGAGTACCTTACCTTCTTTAAGGATTCTTTTTTGAATGGCAAGGGGCAGGAGCTGGAAAACCTGAATGTCCAGGTGTGGGAATTCTGCCAGGTAATCCAGGCGTTTCTGAACCATTTGTAATCTGTTCGCAATTTTGGACCTTAAAACGAGGCAGACATCAACATCGGAGAGAGGACTCGTTTTACCGTGAGCATGGCTTCCAAAAAGAATAACTGCAAGAACTTCCTGGTCTTTCCCGGCTTTTTGCAATAATTTCTGAATCGTTTTGTAATCTGGTTTACAGGACACATTATCACGCATAAAGAGACGCCTCCTTGCCTCCGCGCAATTACATTTTAACACATGATAATGTTGGTTAGTTGTGGGGTACGTTGCTTGAAATCCTCTGTCTTGTTACCTTCTTTTTGTATCATGAAATTTCGGAGCGCCCGAACCAACCGCTGCTTTTATAGCGGTTTTCCTTAATCGGTGCTGCTTTTATCAGTACCACCCTGAATCGGCACTGGCCTTATCGACACCGCCCTGAATCGGCAACGGTTTCGTCGTTGCCACCCTGAACCGGTGTCGGCCTTTCCGACACCGCCCTGAACCGACGGTGGAGCCGTCACCTTGAACTGACAGCGAAGCTGTCACCCCGAACTGACAAAAGCTCCGCTTTTGTCATCCTGAACCGGCCTTAATACAATTAAGGCCGTGCTGAATTGACCGAAACTGAAGATTTCGGTCACGCTGAACTTGTTTCAGCATCTCGTTATTTCAGGGTCTATTTTTTGTTTCAGGATTCCTTTTTTAGCATGTTCCAAAACACAAAAAGTAAAGATCTGGCCCCATGACTCCATTGCTAACCAGAGCGAATTTGTGGAAAATTCGCTCTGCGGTAAAACGGTGGGAAGTCCTTCTTTCTCTTTTTACCCTTTGTATTACGAAGGGAGTAAAATGATTATTGGAGAGTGAGGCACGGGCCATGAAAGAGAAAAAGGCTTTCCTCCGTAATGAATCTGACTTCTCTGGCGATCTGCGGCTGCTGGGCTTATAGCTTTTTAGCTTTTCAGGAGCGATTAGCTGTATAGTGGTCTGTGATATAATGAACAATAGCCTATATTTTTGAGAGGAAGCCATGGAGACCTATACTTCCAGAGAGCGGGAGAAGCTTCTTCACGAAGAGCTTTCCCGAATAGTGAGCCTCCTGATAGAAAAATACCAACCGGAAAAAATAATTCTCTTCGGTTCTCTTGCCGAAGGCCGCATTCATGAGTGGAGCGATATAGATCTTTTGATCATCAAAGATACATTTAAGCGTCCAATTGAACGGATTCTCGAAGTTTCAAAGCTGGTGCGTCCCAGGGTAGGGGTTGATTTTTTTGTGTACACTCCTTCTGAGTTTGCACTCTGCCTTGAAGAAGAAGTTTCATTTTTCCGTGATATCCTGACTCAAGGGAAGGTCCTTTATGAGAAGGGAAACTCAGGAGTGGATGAAGATCGCTGAAGAAGAACTTAAGTCTGCGGAATACCTTTTCACGAAAGGACTTTACCGCATGGTTTGCTATCACGCCCAGCAGGCGGTGGAGAAATTCCTGAAGGCAATCCTTGTGGAAGAAAAAAGCAAAGTTCCGTGGACCCATAACATTCTCGATCTCCTCTTTGTTCTTCGGAAAGAAAAGCATCAGCCCCCACTGACTGACGAAGAGGCCATTTTTCTGACCGGCATCTATCGAGCAAGATATCCAGCAAGTCTTGGGCTTCTTCCCCAAGGAGAACCCTCATTTGAGGATGCTCAGAAAGCCTTGCTTATCGCAAAGGAGACTTACAACTGGGTCTGCAGGAAATTCCTGAATCAGGCTTGATTAGTCTTACTTCGGTAGTGCTTTTGTTTGTAAATTTGCTTCTCGCTCTGCTTGGAACACGAAACATTCTGAATCGGCACCGGCCTTATTAACACCACCCCGAACCAGCAACGGTTTTTTCGACGCCGCCCTGAATCGGCAACGGTTTCGTCGTTGCCACCCTGAATCGGTGTCGGCCTTTCCGACACCGCCCCGAACCGACACCGGTTTTGTCGGTGTCGCCCTGAATCGGTGTCGGTTTTTCCGACACCGCCCCGAACTCGTTTCGGGGTCTCATTATTTCAGGGTCTATTTCTATTTCAGCATCCCATTGTTGTTTCAGCATCCCCTTATTTCAGCATCTCATAGTTTCAGGATCTCCTTGTTTAATCTAAACACCTGAGATTCCGAAACAAGAGATCCTGAAACAAGTTCAGGATGACAAAAGCGGAGCTTTTGTCAGTTCGGAATGACGGACTTTAGGGTCTCCTCGTTTCGGGCTCCATGGTTTCAGGGTCTCTTTCGGCATCCCCTTCTTTCAGCATCTCATTGTTATTTCAGCATCTCCCAAAACCCAAGGACCAAAGACCTGACCCCACTTGCTCTTGCTACTTGCTGACGAAATATATAGTGACAGGAGACTCGAAAAAGTGTATAAAGAAGAGGGGTAAAGTTCCATGGACAGAGCGCTTCACTATAAGAACGTTTATCAGGACATTCTTCAGCAATTGAAGGCTCTTTGTGTGGAGCATTATAGAGAGCGTCTGATTTCTGTGGTTGTTTTTGGTTCGGTTGCAAAAAAGACCTTCGGTCCAGCTTCCGATATTGACCTTTTGCTCGTTTTCACTGATAAGCGAGGCAATTACGAAGAATTTTCTGATTACTACGATAATGTGGAGAGTAAGCTGGTTTTCCCTGAGGGTTTCCACATTGAAATAAACCCCATTTTTAAGTCCAAAAGCCAGTTGAGCGTAAAAACCCCTTACCTCTGGAATACGGAATTTCTGGTTCTTTACGACAGAGAAGGCTTTTTTAGGGAATTTATGGCTAAGTTAAAGAAATATAAGGAGAATTTTTTAGTGACTTGCAATAAAAGCCTGGAATATACAATGTTCAGAGACGATGAGCAAAGAGCTGATTGAAGATTATTTAAAAAGAGCTAAAATACGACTCAGGCTCCTTGAAGAATTTTTGAAGGAAAAAGACTATGCTGATGTGATAAGGGTCTCTCAAGAAGTAGTAGAACTTGCTCAGAAGGCCATCTTACTCAAAATGGGTATAACTCCTCCTAAATGGCACGAGGTTATTGATATCATACTCGAAAACAGGGAGAAGCTACCCCAGGATGTTTTTCTGAAGTTAGTTGAGCTTCGCAGAGATTCTAAGTGGCTCAGGAGTCAAAGAGAAATCGCTTTTTATGGGGATGTGGATTTTGTTCCCACTAAAGAGTATGTGCCTGAGGATGCTCAGAGGGCCATTTCCGTGGCCAAAGAATTCATGGATTTAGCATCCCTGATTACCACACTGAAATGAGCAAATACTTGCCAATTCCCCTTATTTTTGCTTAGATGGAAGCCATGCAGAGTGGAAGAGAGCGATTTAAAATAACCCCGGCTGTAAGGCGGGAGATAGAGAAAATAGTGGATGAGCGAATAAGAGAAACCCAGGTAACCAGAGAAGACTTCTCTGAGTTGAAGGGTATTGTTGCTGAGTTAGCTCAGGCGCAGAGAGAGCTTGTCGAAGCTCAGAAAAGAACTGACCAGAAGGTTGAAGAACTCGCCGAAGCACAGAAACGCACTGAACAGAGAGTCGAAGAGTTAGCTGAGGCCCAGAGAAAAACAGAAACAAGACTGGATAGTCTTACTGTAAAGGTTGAAGAACTTGCTGAAGCTCAGAAGAAGACTGAACAAAAGGTTTCAGAATTAGCGGAAGCACAAAGAAAGACCGAGGTAAGATTAGACAGCCTTACTGCGAAAATGGAAGAACTTGCTGAAGCACAAAGGAAAACAGAAACAAGATTGGATGGTCTTACTGTGAAGGTTGAAGAGCTTGCCGAAGCTCAGAAAAGAACCGAACAAAAAGTCGAGGAACTTGCTGAAGCTCAGAGAAGAACTGAAGAAGAAGTACGCACTCTGGCTGTGGGCTTGAAGCGCACTCGGGAAGACCTGGGAGGTTTATCCCGGAGCTTCAGTTATGCCTTTGAAAACGAAGCCTACCGCATGCTTCCCAAATTGTTAGAAGAGAAGTATGGTATTCGACTCAAGGAGAAGATGGTTCGAACTGATATAGGCAATCAGGAAGTGAACTTCTTAGCCCGAGCCGAGAAAGAGGATAGAGAAGTCTACTTAGTAGGAGAAGCCAAACTGAGACTTGATGATGGAAAAAAGAGAAAAGATGTCTGGAAAGAGCTAGAAGAGAAAGTGAAAGCTGTAAAGGAAGAATATGGAGAAGTAGAAGTAGTTCCTTTCCTGGTCACCCACTTTGCAACCAAAGGTTTCCTGAGGCAGGCTAAAGAGCGGGGCATCATTGTGGTGCAGAGCTTTGAGTGGTAGGCTTCTGGCATACTGCTTTTCCGTTAACCTCGACCGGCTGCCGTTTTTATAATTACTATCCTGAATCAGTACCGGCTTTTTCGTTGCCACCCCGAATCGACCTTAATACAATTAAGGCCGTGCTGAATCGGTGCCGGTTTTTTCGACACCGCCCTGAACCGACGGCTTAGCCGTCACACTGAACCGACACCGGTTTTTTCGGTGTCGCCCTGAACTGACCGAAATCTTTGATTTCGGTCATCCCGAACTTGTTTCGGGATCTCTTTATTTCAGCATCCCATGATTTCAGGGTCTATTTTTTGTTTCAGCATCTCATTGTTGTTTCAGAATCTCCTCGTTTCAGCATCTCGTTTTTCAGCATCCCATAGTTTCAGGGTCTCGTTGTTTCAGAACCTCAAAAGTCCATCATGCCCACACGTATTTAGCAGACATCTATCTTTTTCGTTTCCTTCCTTTTCGTCATTACGGGCCTCGTTTTTCGTTTAGTGGGGCGATCTCAAAGAGGGTTTTTGTCACGTCACTTTTTGAGGTAACCGAGAAAAAGCGTTCCTCAAATATAGAAAAGTATTCTTCCAGATGACAGGAAAAGTCCATTATTCGAGAGTCACAACTCAGATCTTATTTAGCATCCGTAGATTCCTTTTCCAAAACGACTTTCATTTGCAAAAACAGAGTCGGTATATCCTCAATAATGGTCTTCCAGACGACTTCGTAGTCGATGCCAAAGTAATCGTGGGCGAGTTTGTCACGCATACCAGCAATATCGCGCCAATTGATTTCGGGATACCTTCTGCCAATGTGCATTGAGACCTTCTTTGACGCCTCACCAATGATTTCAAGACTGCGAAGAAAGGCTCTTTTCAGGTCCTCGTTATCCACAAAATCCTGATACGTCATTCCTTGGGAACGCCCCATAAGGTAGGCACATTCATTAAGGATATCCTCAAGGAAGTCGATAACACGGCGTTTCACAGGAAGATAACCTCTTTAAGAATTTCCTGACCAATGTACTTTCTTAGGGCTTTTTTCATGACGAGGTCTACCTTAACCCCAAGAAGGTCGGTGAGGTAATTTTCAAGGTGAATGAATTGAAGGAGTGAGGGAGTTTGATAGAAATCAACCAGAATGTCAATATCGCTTTTCTTGTGCTGCTTTCCCTTTACATAGGAACCGAAAATGCCAATTTCACTCACCCTGTACTGCTCTGCCAGTTCCTTTTTATGGTCTTTAAGAACACATATGATGTTCTCAAGGGCTTTTACTTGCGTTTTCCTCATCGACAATCCCTTTTTAGTATAACAAATTGTCCCAGTTTTCTAAACGATTGATTACATGCTGAACCTTTGCCGCCCTTATCGTCACTGCCTTGAACCGACACCGGTTTTGTCGGTGTCGCCCTGAATCGGTGTCGGATTTTCCGACACCGCCCTGGATTTATTTCAGGGTCTATTTCTATTTCAGCATCCCCTTATTTCAGCATCTCATAGTTTCAGGATCTCCTTGTTTAATCTAAACACCTGAGATTCCGAAACAAGAGATCCTGAAACAAGTTCAGGATGACAAAAGCGGAGCTTTTGTCAGTTCGGAATGACGGACTTTAGGGTCTCCTCGTTTCGGGCTCCATGGTTTCAGGGTCTATTTCGGGATCTCTTTATTTCGGCATCTCCTTATTTCAGGATCTCCCAAAAACCCAAAAAGTAAAGACCTGACCCCCCACCTTCATCCTTTGAGAAAATGATTTGTTTCTCCTCTTAACTTTCGCAGCGTGAAAGGGGTAAAATGGTTACCGGAGGGAAAGGGTTGAGCCGTAAAAAGAAAGTTCTACCTTTAAGGAAATCCGGGAGGGATAAAAACAGTGAAACATAAGGTAGTATACCGTGCGGAATTTTTTCGAGAAGGTAATCTGTATGTTGGCGTTGTTCCAGAACTCAATGTTTCAAGCTATGGGGAGACACTGGAAGAGGCCCGGGAGTCCCTTCGGGAAGCGGTAGAAGCATTCTTAGAAGAATGTGAGCGGATGGGAACTTTGGAAGAGGTTATGGAAGAAGCAGGCTTCGTTCTCCGCGGTGATACCTGGTTTTCACGACAGCCCGTGGTTGCTGAGCTGATGACTGCAGGGTGATCAGGTGGGTTGCAGCAAAATAACGCCTGTTGATTACAGGACCCTGGTAAAAATTTTTGAGTTTGAAGGATTCCGTGTGGTGCGCCAAAAAGGTGATCATCTGATTATGACGAAACCAGGAGTAAAAAGGCCTCTGGTGATAAAGACCAGTCCACACAAAGTACCTGTGACTCACATTTTGACGAACCTTCGAACAGCCGGAATTTCCAGAGAAAGGTACTTCGAGCTTCTTAAGCTGGTTGGGTAACAAAAGCTTAGCTATCATAAGCCCAATTTTTGACACGTTCTCACGCACAAAAAGACGTCTTCTTGCTTAAGTGTGGTTCCATTTTTAGTACACGATAATATCCGCTATTCTCGAATGCAAGACATGAAAACTCCCCATTCTTTGGAAAAGTTTGGTCATATCTTTTCCGCTCACCCCGGGAACTCCTGGATTCATATTGGAAGCAGCGCATCTTTTCCTCAACAATAAGGTATAATAAAAGTAAGAGACGGAGGGACAAATCCTTTATAGGCTTTGAAGTCCTTAGCTGTGAGGTTTTTGTTATTCTTGTTCCCCCCGATTCTTTTAGGAGTGAAAGGATATGGATCTTAAAGAGAGAATTACAACCAACCCTGAAATTCTTCTCGGGAAACCGGTTATTCGAGGAACACGTATTACTGTAGAGACCATTCTTCGTAAACTTGCAGAGGGAGCAACTTTTGATGAACTCCTTGAAGCATACCCCTCCTTGCATCGAGAGGATATCCTTGCTGCTTTAGCCTATTCTGCCGAAGTCCTTGCTGGAGAGGAGCTCATTGTTTCCTGACCTTCTTGTAGATGAAAATAAGGAGTCTTCACTTACAAAACGCAATTTTTGTAACCTTGAACTTGTTTCAGGGGTCTGTTCCACGATATCAAAAGCCTGTCATACTAAACCGGCAACGGTTTTGTAGTTGCTACCCTGAACCGGCGTCGGCCTTTCCGACACCGCCCCGAACCGACGGTGGAGCCGTCACCCTGAACTGACAAAAGCTCCGCTTTTGTCATCCTGAACTTGTTTCAGGATCTCCTTCAGGGTCTCACTGTTTCAGCGTCTATTTCAGCATCCCATTGTTATTTCGGCATCCCCTTATTTCAGGGTCTGTTTCAGCATCTCCTCGTTTCGGGATCCCTATGCTTCATCCCAGCGTTCCCGAAACCCAAAAAGCAAAGACCTGACCCCATTTGCTAACCTTTTTTCTTGACCAACTTTTTATTGAGTAGTATTATTACTCAAGAATGAAAAATCTTTTTGTGAGGTATGCAGGTGGTACTTGATTCTCTGATAACTTCCCGCACCAGAGTGAAGTTGCTTTTGCGCTTCTTTTTGAACCCGGAGAGCACGTCGTATCTGCGGGAGCTTGCTGAGGAATTCGGAGAGTCCACCAACGCGGTGCGAGTAGAGCTCAACCGCCTGGAAAAAGCAGGGATCTTGTCATCAAAAAGAAACGGAAAAACCAAACTTTACCAGGCCAATCAGAACCATCCCCTCTTTCCCGAAATTCAGAGCATGGTGCGCAAGTTCACCGGCATCGACCGCCTCATCGAGGAAATCCTTGCCAAACTCGGCCATATCCACTCTGCCTACATCACTGGTGACTATGCGCAAGGCAAGGACTCAGGGGTTATTGACCTTGTAGTCGTGGGAGAGGTGGACGAAGCCTATCTTAGGAAACTGATCGACAAAGCTGAATCCTTCATAAACCGCAAGGTCCGCTACTTAGTGCTCAGGGAAGAGGAACTTGAGCGCTTCCGAGAAACCTTAAAGCTTGACCGAGCGATAACTTTGTGGAGAGGGAAGTGAGAAAATAATTTTTCAATATGGAAGATACAAGAGTGCTTTTCCAACCAAAAATGAAAGGCACTTTTAGTGTTTACAGCTGTTTATGGAGCGGTGAAAATGTCTGAAAATGATAACCTTTCACGTCCTGTGTCTCTTGTGTTTCACATTTCGAGCTTTACAGGGAATCTTTTAGTTCGTAATGCATTTCTTAACTTTTTTGGTCAGGTTGTGCCTTTGCTTGTTGGAGTTGTAACTATTCCCTTAATTGTACGCATTTTAGGAACAGAACGGTTTGGACTTTTATCTCTGGTTTGGATAATTTTGGGTTATTTCAATGTTTTTGACTTGGGTTTGGGACGGGCTACTACCAAGTTTGTTGCTGAAGCAGTAGGTAAGGGAAAATTAAATGAGATTCCACGACTTGTTTGGACAGCAGTTACAACTCAGGCAGTATTGGGTGTTGTTGGGGGAGTCATTCTTATCATAATTACCCCTTTTTTGGTGAGGCATATTTTGAACATACCCGAAGAGTTAATTGGCGAAGCTATCGTTATAATCCATCTTCTTGCCTTTTCTGTTCCCATAGTTTTAGTTTCTGGCTCTTTCAGGGGGGTTTTAGAAGCATTCCAGCGATTTGATTTGATAAACGCAGTAAGAATTCCTGTCAGCTCTCTAACATACCTTTTACCCCTGATTGGATTCTTTTTTGGATTCGGTCTCCCGGGCATTGTAGTACTGATTCTCTTTGCCAGGGTTTTTGTCTTGGTTGCCTTTGTAGTGCTGAATCTTCGACTACTTCCCCAGTTAAGGAAATACTCGAGTTCTTTTAGTCTTTTTCCTCGTCTCTTTTCTTTTGGGGGATGGGTTACAGTGTCAAGCATTGTTGGTCCTATTTTAGTATATTTGGATCGTTTTATGATTAGTTCGATTCTCTCAGTATCTGCATTGGCCTATTACGCAGCTCCTTATGAAGCCGTGACCCGCCTCTGGATTATACCTACCAGTCTTACTATGGCGTTGTTTCCGGCTTTTAGTACTCTTAGTGGGAGTGAGAGTAGAGAAAACCTTGTCATTCTCTTTGCGCGTTCTATCAAATACATTCTCTTAGTGCTGGGTCCTATTGTTCTCGTGATAACGCTTTTTGCTAAAGAAATCTTGCATATATGGTTGGGAAGCGACTTTGCGATGGAAAGTACAGTTGTACTTCAAGTTCTTGCTCTTGGTGTGTTACTAAATTCTTTCGCTCATGTACCATTTGCATTGCTTCAAGGAGTAGGAAGACCTGATCTTCCAGCCAAGTTCCACCTCTTTGAGCTTCCCATTTATATTGGAAGTGTCTGGTTTTTAATTAGTAAATGGGGTATTACTGGGGCAGCTATAGCCTGGGCTTTGCGTATAGCATTGGATACTTGTTTATTGTTTGTAGCCACTTTTAGGGGATATAAGTTATCGCTTCGGTTCTTCCTGTCCAATGGTACGGTTGGTAAAAGCCTTGTTCTTTTGTTATTTGGTAATGCGTTTTATGGACTAAAAGTTATGACGAGAGATTTTTCACTGTTTGTCCAGTTTGTTTCTTTCATAGCCCTTTTGGTTTTGTTTGTCTGGTTTGTTTGGAGGAATATACTTGATGCTTCGGATAAAGAAGTAATTTTGGGGGGAATTAAATCGTGGTGGAAGATGGCCAAATCATAGTTAATGAGGGTATACGTGCTTGTAAAGCTGAGTTGTGCTTATTGTGTGGCAAAATTGGCACGTTGCTTTACAGCGATCTTAGAGATCGCCTTTTTGGAGTAGAAGGCACCTGGTCGCTCATGCGTTGTTCAAAGTGTGACTTAGTGTGGTTAACTCCACGCCCTGATACAAGTGATATTAATAAGCTTTATAAGGGGTATTACACACATCAGTTTTCAAGCATTCCAGAAAGGGGGTTTGCAAAAGGATTGCGCAGGGCGATAAAGGAGAAGATTTTACAGGAAGAGCTTGGTTACTCCATAAATCTGCAACGAGACGATCTGATAGTTCGACTTTTGTCTAAAATGGGTCTTCTAAAGGAAATCGTCGTTGCAGGTGTTATGTATCTTAAAGCCGAGGAGCGGGGTAAATTGCTCGATGTTGGATGTGGGAATGGGCAGTTTTTGGCCCGAATGCAGGAATTGGGTTGGGAAGTCATAGGTGTTGAGCCAGATCCTAAAGCGGTAAGCATTGCGAGGGAACACTTTGGATTAAATGTTTTTCAAGGTACGCTGGAGGAAATCAAGTTTCCTGACGAAAGCTTTGACGCTATTACCATGAATCATGTAATTGAACATGTTTCTGATCCTGTTAGATTGCTTGTTGAGTGTCGTCGAATTCTTAGACCAGGTGGAAAATTAGTAGTGGCTACGCCTAATATAAAAAGTTTAGGAACTATCCTCTTTGGGAAATACTGTCGTAATCTAGAGCCACCGCGTCACCTCTTTCTATTTTCTGCTGATTCATTGAGGGCATGCATCGAGCAAGCGGGGCTAAAAGCCTGGCGGGTTTGGACTGTAACAAAGGGAGCTCGTTCAATTTGGAGTGCGAGTTGCTTGTTGCGAAAAAAACAGAGTCCTTATAGTAATGATGCAACGCAAGGATTTGGCATGAAAGTTGGGGGAATAGTTTTTTGGATTTTTGAATACGGAATGTGCAAGTTGGGTTACATGGTAGGAGAGGAAGTAGTGGCATTAGTGACTAAATAAGTAATGGTTTATCCTCCTTTAGAACGAGATGTATTTAGTAGATTGTTGGCAAGTCTTATTGATAAGTGCTATTATGCCGTGAGTAAAAAGATGTAAAAGCCGTGACAAACAAGATGTAAACCAGATGTGGTGGTATGGGAGCTTTTTTGCAGGACTTTTTCATGACCTTCCCGAAGTTACAACCAGAGATATAGTGAGCGGGGTAAAAGCAGTTTTGGGCAAGGAAACAGTCCGGAAAATGGAACTTGCGGAAATGGAGCGGACAATTATTCCTTTGCTTCCCGAATACGTTGTGCCAGAAATGAAATTTCTCTTAGGGATTTTGAATGGTTTCGAGGGAGAGAGAAAAATCGAGGTGGATGAATTCTCGAACCGTGTTTTTGAAGGAGGAATTTCAAGGCCTGTTGAGGATATAGATTCATACTGTTACAAAATCAGTAGGAGTAACAATATAGTACCAGTGAACGGGGTGCTTTTGAAAAAGTGCGACAGACTCGTTGCCTTTGCAGAAGCCGTGTATTTGCAAATGCATGGAATAACAAGCAGCGACCTTAAGGAAGCTACGAGAAACCTTTACAAAGAACTCAACCAGGAAGATGAATTAAAAGGCGTGGTAAACTATCTTTATGTGAGACTGGAGGGGTAAAATTGGACGCATGGAGAAAGCCGGACCCTACAGAGTTTGAGCTGACCATATCTTCTGCGAGGGTTTGATAAACCTTGATAAAATTCTAAGATGGTAAGCTTAAGGAGCACGCTCGCAAGGTATGCACTGCCTGAAGTATATTTAAGATAGAAGCTCCGATTATTCCCGGCGAAAAAGCTTTTTAACCTCTCTACCCCGTTTGTCGAACATCTTTTTCCACAACCACCCTGGGAATTCAACCCATTTTATCGGGTCTAAGAGATAGGCCATGCGGGCTTTGTTTAGTGCGCTTATGTGTCCGTTATTTGCAATAAGCGTTTCGATAAACTTGATTCTTGCTCTGATATGAATCTTTTCAAAAGTTGTCAGTAAGTCAAGGTTGGGAAGAATATATTTTTTGTATACAAGCAAATTTTCTTCCTGAAAGCGCCTATCACTTTTATAAAGTGCAGAAGTGCTGACTGAATCTGGATGTATGCGCCATTTTACCGTTACCTCAGGGAGGAAATGAATTTTGTGTCCTTTCAAGAGGCATTTCAGCCAGGTATGCCAGTCTTCAAAACGCTTGAACTCTTCATCAAAGTAGCCAATTTCTTCAAAAATTTTCCTTCTGAAAAAGAAACCGGGTGCGGGAAGAAAGCAATGGCGCGACATGTAGCCGAATTGTCCTTGCCAAGGTTTCTGAAGCACTTTGACTGCCCATTTTTCAGGTATTGGTGGCAAAAGCAATGTTTTTCCATTTTGAGGGTTAGATACAAATGGCTGAATGAATGAAGTGGCTATGAGGATGTTTTTGTTTTTCTCCAGGAAGTTGGCCATCTTTTTGAGAGCTCCAGGCAAGAGAATGTCGTCGCCACCGATATATTTTAAAAACTCTCCTTTGGTTTGCTTAACTCCCCGTGTGTGGTTTGCTGAGATGCCTGTGTTTTTGGGTGATTTGATTAACACGGTGTTTATAAACCTGTTACCTTTTTTTGCAAGCCACTTTTCTACTATTTCAACAGTCCGGTCTTGCGAGGCGTCATCGCTGACGATAAGCTCTATATGAGGATAATCCTGCTTGTAGATGCTCTCCAAGCATTCTTCTACAAGTTTTTCCTGGTTATAAGTGAGTACCACTACTGAAAAAAGTTTATCCATTAGATGACACCTCGTCTATTTTAACAGTTAGATAGACTTTATTTCCTGCTTTTTTCTGCGGTTTTTTTATAAAGAAAAGTTTATTTTTGGTTAGAAACTTTGAAATTAACTCAATTTTATATCGTTCCTTTTTCGGAGTTCTCCCTTTTACAAGTCTGTAATTTTCACGTACTTAAGAGCTTCAGATACCTTTTGAAGGATTTTTTGGTTGCTTATAAAAGATTTTCATCGTTTTGTCGTTTCATCGTATTGCTCATAGTTTTTGCTTTTGTAGCAAACCATATAGTGCCTTTAACTCCTTGCGTATTGCCTGACTTGTTGATATATTTTTCGAGGGTAGTTTCATGGAACCATTTGATGTTCCCGTGGTTAACTGTAACTGCTGAGTAACCGGTATCAGTAAGTCGCCACTTTTGTGGTGGTTAGACTGTCGTTGTTGTTTTTTAGTCTTGGATAGGTGAAAATACAATGAAACTTGCGACAGTTTATTTAGGTAGAAAAGGAGGAGGAAATATATATTCTTTTTCAATGGCCTGTGAGTTGGCCAACTTTATAGATCAAGTATGTATAATTTCTTCCTTTAACCAAAATCTTAGAGACTGGAAAAAACTAAATTGCTATTGTGTTGATACCTATGAAAACGTTGTGGGTTTTTTCTTTTCATTGGTGAATAAAAAGAAGATTTGGAAAGTAATAGATGCAATATTTGCATTTGATGCCGACCTGGTTTACTTTCCCATGCTCCATACCTGGAGTCCCTTTATTCTTTCTGCTATCAAAAGGCTCAAGCCCTCTGCGCAGGTGTTTGCTACTATTCACGATCCAGTTCTTCATCTTGGTGAGAGAAATCCATACCTCTATTTTCAACAAAGATTCGTAATAAGGAAAAGTGACGCTTTAATTCTTTTAAGTAGTTGCTATAAAGAGATGTTATTTAAGAAACACGGTATAACAGATGATAGGATTCTGGTTTTACCGCATGGTATTTTTAACTATTATTTTGACGGTTTGAGTTTTGAAGAGGACTATAGCAAAAAAATATTATTAAAAGATAACGCGAAGCAAGGAGTTCAATTTGTCGTTGCTTTTCTTGGGAGAATCAAAAGATATAAAGGTTTGGAAGTACTTTTAAGGGCTTTCCAGAAATTTGAGGTGGGCAAGTCAGATGTAAGGTTGGTTATTGCGGGAGAGGGAAAACTTTCGAGAAAGGAGGCTAAGTTAATTAGCGAATTACCGGAGAATAAAGTTTATGTTTTGAATCGGTGGCTTTCTGATGTGGAAATTTCTTATTTAGTAAAGGCTTCCGATGTCATTGTAGCTCCTTATATTTGTGGTACGCAATCTGGGGTAGTTTCTATGGCATTTGCAGCTGGAAAACCCGTCATTGTTTCTGATTGCGGGGGGTTACCAGAGCAGGTGGGTTTTGGGAAGTTTGGCCTGATCACTAAAGCAGGTGATGTTTTTTCTCTAAGCGAGGCCTTAGAATATATATATGTTGATTCGGAGTTACGAAAAACATTGATTAATAATATAAAGCAGTACGCTTTAGAGGAGCTTTCTTGGAGGAACCAAGCGAAGAAACTTTACGAGTTTATGTCGAGTTTTTTACCCTCAAAAAGAGTTGATAATTCTTGAACAGCTGGCCAGGAAACTTTCTGAAAAGGGCAAAAGAAGAGCTCAAGATTTCACGGTGGAGAGGGCTGTGGAGGAATACTTGAAGCTGATAGGGGAATGTGTGGGAACTCGATTATGAGAGATTTATGGGGGTTTTGTTTTTTCGCTTTTGGAGCGATAGTGATATTAAAGCTTTCTCGCGGGAATGCTCGTTTACGAAATTTACTTTTTGTTGCTTTTATAGTTCGCGCTTTTTTTGCCCTGGTTCATTATTATGTGATTCCTCTTCCTGATTCCCAGGCTGATGCTGTTAGCTTTGAAGTTACTGCTGCCAGGTGGGCACAGGCTGGTTTTTGGGAAGCTTTAGAAAAATTTCGCACCGGATCAAAACTATATCCCTGGGTTATTGCAATGCTTTACTCTATTTTTGGTCGCAACCCGCTAATGGCCCAGGCAGTCAATGTTATTTTGGGGACTTTAATCGTTTACAATGTTTTTTGGATAGCTTTTCTTCTTTGGGGAAAAAAGCACGCTTACTGTTCAGCGTGGTGTGTAACTCTTTTTCCAACACTTGTGCTTTATTCAGCCATTACTATGCGGGAAACAATGATTGTTTTTCCCTTAACTTTAGGAACATTGTGTTTTATACGCTGGCTTAAAGAGGATCGACTTATAGATTTTTTAGGGGCAGTTTTTATGTATGGTTTAAGTGTGGCTTTCCATACTGGCACGCTACCTGCGATTTTTGTGGCCGGTCTTGCTGCGCTGCGTAGATTACTCGACGCCCTTTATTTTGCAAGAACCCGGGCGTTGGTTAGAAGGTCTATTGCAGTGTGTTGTTTGTTTCTAATAATTTTTGCTATCCTATCTACAGGTTGGGGGTTAAGTAAGGCGGGGATAATTATGAGGTCTGGAGATTTCGTGGAAAGTATAGCACTTCAACAGGCGAGAGCGGCTCGCAGTCGAGCAGCGTACTTGCGCAATCTTCAACCGGATAACTTTTTAGATCTGATTTTACAGGTTCCGGTTCGCATTGTTTATTTTCTTTTTATGCCTTTTCCGTGGCTTGTTTCTTCATTGGCTGACTTGCTGGGATTGATAATTGCGGGTTGCAACTTTGTCGTTACCCTGCTGGTTATCAGTTCTTTGGTCAGAATTTTGGAACAGAAGGAACGCCGATGGGTATTCTGGACTTTGCTCTTTTTGTTGATTACTTTTTCTATTGGCACTTCCAATTATGGTACTGCCGTTCGGCACAGTGCAAAGCTCGTGCCTCTTGCGCTTGCGCTTGCCCGAATTCCGAGAGTAAGGATATGGGCATGAAAGTCCTTTTCCTTATCACTGGCCTTTCCTTTGGTGGTGCAGAAACGCAGCTTGTTCGCCTTGCTACCCGCTTAAAAGAGCGAGGGTGGGAAGTAAAAGTTGTGACTCTCCTTTCACCAAAAGCTTATGTTGAAGAACTGGAAGAAGCAGGCATTTCTGTGTTTTCACTTGACATAAAAAGTAAGATGCCAAATCCTCGGCCCCTTTGGCATCTCGTCCGGCTCATTTGCAAATGGCGCCCCCGTATTGTCCACAGTCATATGATACATGCCAATATTTTTGCCCGGATAGCACAAATATTTGCTCCGGTTCCCGTTCTCATTTCTTCAGCCCGCAATATTGATGAAAGAGGTCGGAAGGGTTCGGGAAGATTAAGAACCTTTCTTTATCGGATAACCGACCCGCTTTGCGACCTTACTACTCAGGTGAGCCGTGTCGGACTGGAAAGGTATATCCAGATTGGTGCTGTTTCGAGATACAAAATACGCTATATTCCAAATGGCGTGGATACCGAAAGATTCCATCCAGATCTGGAGATTCGGGCAAGAGTTCGAAAAGTTTTTGGCTTCGATAACGACTTTGTCTGGATTGCAGTGGGAAGATTTGATCCCCAGAAAAACTATGCCAGCCTTTTTCAGGCATTTACTCAGGTGCTTAAAAGGCGTCCCGATGCACGCCTTCTTATCGCTGGTGATGGACCGCTTAGGCCTTCCATGGAGGTCTTAGCAGAAGAGCTTGGTATTGCTGAGCGGGTATCCTTCCTTGGCATAAGGCGTGATGTCCCCGAACTCATGAATGCCTCAGACGCCTACGTTATGTCCTCAGCCTGGGAGGGAATGCCAAACGTACTTCTTGAAGCCCATGCTACTGGACTTCCCATTGTTGCTACAGATGTTGGCGGTAATGGAGAGATCGTGCTTGATGGAGTGACCGGCTTTCTTGTTCCTCCTGGAGAGCCGGATTCTCTGGCTCAAGCTATGATGCGCTTAATGAACCTTCCTCCAGAGGAACAGAGCAGGATGGGTGAATTGGGGCGTCAGCACATTGTTGAAAATTTTGACATGGAGCGGGTTGTGGATAAGTGGGAGGAGTTGTACTGAGAGCTTCTCGAGAGGAAAGGGTTAAACCTTGTTTGATGTAGAAAGGGGTTGCAAGTGTGTCTTGCGAAATAACTATCCTTGGTACAGGTTATGTAGGTTTGGTTTGCGGAGTGGGACTTGCTGACTTTGGTAATCAGGTTGTATGTACAGATGTGGATGGTGATAAAATTGACTTACTCAAAGAAGGCGTTGTTCCCATTTATGAGCCAGGAATAGGAGAGTACTTTGAGCGCAATTGCAAAGAAGGTAGACTCTGTTTTGAAAAAGACGTCGCTCTGGCGATAAAAGAGGGGGACGTAATTTTTATTGCTGTTGGTACTCCTGCTAAAGAAGATGGAGATGTGGATCTTTCCTTCCTCTGGAGTGCGGTGGAAGCTATTGCAAGATATAGCACAACTCCTAAAACGGTTGTTGTAAAAAGCACAGTGCCGGTTGGTACCACTCGCAAAGTTGAAAGAAAACTCAAAGAGCTTAATCCAAATGTTTCTTTTACCGTAGTTTCCAATCCTGAGTTTTTGAGAGAGGGGAAAGCTGTTTATGATTTTTTCCACCCGGATAAGGTTGTCATAGGTACAGAAGGCAGAGAAGCTCAGGAGCTCATGCGAGAAATTTATCGGCCTTTGTACCTTTTGGGAACCCCCTTTGTTTTCTGTAATTTTGAAACTGCTGAGCTCATCAAGTATGCTAATAATGCTTTTCTTGCCCTTAAGATTACTTTTATCAATCAGATTGCCAATCTTTGTGATGCAGTGGGAGCTGATGTTCAGGTTGTGGCTAAGGCGCTGGGTATGGACGGGCGCATTGGGCCAAAATTCTTGCATCCTGGGCCCGGCTTTGGTGGAAGCTGTTTTCCCAAGGACACCAGAGCACTGGTTAAAATGGGCAAGCGTTTTGGAGAAGAAATGAGCTTGATTGAGGAAGTTATTAAGGCTAATGAAGGGCAGCGCAAGAAGGTAGTGGGAAAACTGGAGAGGCTTTTAGGTAATCTTGAAGGAAGAAAAATTTGCGTGTTGGGACTTGCTTTCAAAGCAGAGACTGATGATATCCGTGAGTCTCCGGCAATCGATGTGGTGAGGATTTTACTCGAAAGGAGAGCGAAAATACATGCCCATGACCCCCAAGCAATCGAAAACGCAAGGTCAGTCTTTGGAAATTCTGTTTCTTTCTTTGAGGATATGTATGAAGCAATGAAAGATTGTGATGCGATTTGCATTCTTACCGAGTGGAATTGCTACCGCAATCTGGACCTGGAGAAGGTTAAGTCATTACTTAAGGGCAACGTAGTTCTTGATGCAAGGAATGTGCTGGAGCCAGATAGAGTAAAGCAGAAAGGCTTCGTTTATGAAGGTATAGGGAGGAGATAAATGTCTTTATATATCGTAACAGGTGCTTGTGGATTTATTGGGAGCAAGTTAGCAGAATCACTTTTGAAAGGAGTCAACTATAAATAATGTGTAACTGGAACAAATTTTTCACCTTTCCTGAGCATAGCAAAGATAACCCTCAACAGCTTGTTACAGAGGGCAATCATTGCTTTTCTGTGGGGCATTCCCTCACCTCTCTTTTTCAAGTAATAAGCTCTAAAGTACTCATTGCAGCGCATAACTCCACTTGCCATGAGGTAGAGACATCTCCGCAAAGACTTAGAGCCCCTCTTGCTGATTCCACCTCGAGCATACCGGGAACCAGACTGTTTGATAGAAGGGTCAATACCTGCATAGGCAGCCAGTTTCCTTCGGTTTTCAAACCTGTGTATATCCTTGACTGCAGCCAGAAAATGAGCCGAGGTGATATCACTGACTCCTTTGATGGATTTGAGGAGTTCCAAGTTGTCTTTCTGGTTCTTTTGGATTTCCTCGATGAACTGTTTGGTAATCTCCTGGAGCTTCTGGTTGAGGAACCGGAGCATCTCCACTTCATGTTTGATGATCAGGGCATAGTTGGTGGTGGAGATACCGATGGAATCTCTGGCAAGTTCCAAGAACTGTTCAGCACTGAGAGATGGTTTTCTTCCTCTTGCTTTGAGCTTTCTGAAGACAGCCTTCACTCTGCCTGGGGAGGCTTTGAGAACCGAATGGGGAGTGGGAAATTCTTCAAGTACCGAGAGCAGGAAATCGGTGAAGATGTTGCGGTGAGCCACCAGTTCCGGGAAGACCACCACCAGGTGTTGTTTGAGCTGGGTCTTGGTTCTGGCAATCTGTTGAGTGAGGCTTTCCCTCACCCTGGCCAGGGCAGCCAGGTCATCCAGCTTGTCAGGGATGAAGTGAGGAATCACTTCCAGGTTTTTGAGCAGAAACCTGGCGATGGTGAGGGCATCAATGCGGTCAGTTTTGGTATTGCGCAGGGTGATGCTCTGAGAGAACTTTTTGATGAGGGCGGGGTTGATGAGTGCCACCGGGTACTGGTTGGTAATCAGGAAGGCCAGGAGGTTGAGGTGGTAACTCCCAGTAGACTCCACACCAATCAGGGAGTTGGGATAGGAGCTAATAAGCTGGCTGAGGGCAGTGAATCCCTCCAAGTTCATATGCAGTTGACCTTCACTGAGCACCTGCAAAGAAGCATCGATGATTGCATAGGTGAACCTGTCCCTGGAAACATCAATGCCTATGAAATACTGCCAGGAGTTTTTGTTCATGGCCAGACCTCGCAAAAGTTATTTTTGGTTTTTCGTCCCAAGTCCTATCTCCCGCTTGACAGTGGCTTGGTAGCCAAATCAACCAATAGGGACTTTAGGGACGGGGGACAGACTCCTTTTGAAGCTCTAAGGCTTAGGGGAACATGGTCCTCTGTCCCTTTTAAGTTTATACCATAATTATTCGTAGGAGAAAACTTTGTTGTAGGCATAGACAACATGAATTCCTACTATGATTTGAGGTTGAAAGAGTATCGGCTTTCTCTGCTTCGCTCTTTCCCGAATTTCCGTTTTTTCAAAGCTGATATTAGAAACGTATCGGATCTCAGGATGGTATTCAAAGAATGCGGGGCTTTCGATGCAGTTTTTCACCTTGCTGCGATGGCTGGTGTTCGCTACAGTATGCGCCGTCCTGAGGAATATGTGAGTGTCAATGTAGATGGAACCTTAAACATTCTCAAATTGTGCCAGGAATTTGGTGTGCCAAAATTTGTCCTCGCTTCTACCTCGTCTCTTTACGCTGGGCAGCCACTACCTTTTTCCGAAGGTCTTCCGGTTAACGAACCTATTTCCCCTTACGCAGCGAGTAAAAAAGGAGCTGAAGCTCTTGCGTATACCTATCACTACTTATATGGTATTGATGTAGTTGTTTTACGATATTTCACTGTTTATGGTCCAGCAGGAAGGCCTGATATGAGCATTTTTCGTTTTATTTACTTGGTGCTAAAGGGCATTCCGCTGGTTATTTACGGAGACGGAACCCAAAGGAGGGATTTTACCTATATTGACGATATCGTTGAAGGAACTATTCGTTCTCTTGGTATTTCCGGGTATGAAGTTATCAATCTTGGCTCTAATGCCCCCCATTCTCTCGGGGAAGCTATTTCGCTGATAGAAGAGCTAACTGGAAAAAAGGTACTTATTGAATATAAACCTGCTGAAAAGACCGACATGCCCTCTACCTGGGCAAATATTGAGAAAGCAAAAAGACTCCTTGGTTGGAAGCCAGGGACGCCACTCAAAGAAGGTTTGGGAAAAACGATCGCCTGGTTTAAAGAAAACTGGGAGTGGGTAAAGAACATAGACATCTGGCGCGAAGGATGGTAAAGTGGCAAAAATTTTAGTGATTTCCCATTATACCCGTTCCTTACTTAATTTCCGTGGAGAGCTCATCAAAACGCTTGTTCGGCGAGGTCATGAAGTTTTTGCTTTTGGTCCAGAAAAGGGGTTTGAAAAAGAGATTGCAAAGCTTGGAGCTTCTTTTGTACCTATTCGGTTGCAAAGGAGCAGTGTTAACCCTTTAGAGGATTTTATGACCTTCCGAGAATTGTTGACCCTTATCAGAAACATCCGACCGGATGTGGTTTTTTCTTATGCCATAAAACCGGTCATTTATGGTTCTTTGGCCGCTGGTATAGCTAAAGTACCCAGGATATATTCCCTTATAACCGGTCTTGGGTATGCCTTTGTTAATGAGAGCATTAAACAGAAGCTTTTGAACAAAGGAGTAGTTTTCTTATACCGCCTGGCTTTGCGTTACAATCAGGTAGTGTTTTTTCAAAACAGAGACGATTTGGAACTTTTTGAATCTCTTGAGCTTATTGGTAGGCATACCGAAGCCGTAGTGGTTAATGGATCAGGTGTGGACCTGCAAAGGTTTTACCCAGCATCTCCCGTTTGTAGCCCCCTCTCGTTTATACTTGTTGCGAGGTTAATTAAGGATAAGGGCATCATAGAGTATGCTGAAGCGGCAAGGATTGTTAAAAAAAGGCATCCCGAGGTTGTTTTCCGCCTTCTTGGTCCTTTTGACGAAAATCCCAATGGACTGTCAAAAGAGGTTATTGCTCGCTGGGTAGATGAAGGCATTATTGAATATCTTGGGGAAACCAATGATGTACGTCCTTTTCTTGCTTCTTCGAGTGTTTTTGTTTTGCCCTCTACCTACCGGGAAGGTGTGCCTCGGTCCGCTCTTGAGGCTATGGCGATGGGGCGTCCGATTATTACCACAGACGTTCCAGGATGTAGAGAAACAGTTATTCATGGGCACAACGGGCTTTTAGTTCCTCCTAAAGATGTTGAAGCTCTGGTAAAAACTATGGAATTCTTTGTTCTGCACCCTGAGTCTATTGAACCGATGGGTCTTGAAAGCAGGAAAATTGCCGAAAAGAAGTTTGATGTTCACAAAGTGAATCAGATAATGATTGAAAAGATGGGTTTGTAATGGAATTTGTAGAAGTGGGTTCAGGGCTTTACTTTTTGGGTTTTGAATTTGCAACCAACCAAACCCTACCGTGCTCCTTTTCCGAAAAGTACAACCAGGATGGTCCGGGCGAGTATTTCAAGGTCGAGGCTTGGTGAGAGGTTTCGCAGATAGTAGAGGTCGTATTCGAGCTTTTCCCAGACGGTTTCTGGGCCTTCATCATACCTCCCGCAGACCTGCGCCCAGCCGGTTATACCGGGTTTTACTAAAAGCCGGGTTTCGTAATGAGGAATGAGTTTTTTCCACTGTTCCACAAACTCCGGACGTTCTGGGCGAGGGCCTATCAGGCTCATTTCACCCCGCAGTACGTTCCAGAGCTGGGGTAGCTCATCAAGGCGAGTTTTGCGAAGGATTCTTCCTATTCGAGTTATCCGGGGGTCGTTTTTTTGGGCAAGCACGGCTCCAGTTTCTCGCTCGGCATCAGGGACCATAGTTCGGAACTTGCAGAGGGTAAAGATTTTTCCATCCTTTCCGACCCGCACCTGCCGGTAGAAGACAGGGCCGGGAGAGTCAAGGCGAATCAAAAGGGCCAGGACAGCAAAAAGCGGTGAAAGAAGAAGAAGCAAGATACAGGAAATAATCCGATCAAAGGCTTCTTTAAAGGGAAGGTATGGGTTTTCTTCGAGCATTTTGGGATAATCCACGAGGTCTGCAAGGACCAGCTTAACCTGCCCGTGCCTTTCTTCAAAAAAGTAAAGGGCACCCCGCAGGTCGTACTCGATGCCTTCTTCTTCAAGAAATGCGGTAACCCGGGAACGCTCTTCAGGCTCCAGGATGAGCAGAAAGCGGTCAACGCTCAAGTCCTGGACGATGTGGCGCAGGTAGTCGCGCAGTTCTTCCTGAGAAAGGGTGTTAATGTCAGTTCCGCCGACCACCGTTCCCCGGATAGTACTTTTCCAGTGCATGTCTTCAAACATTTTTCGGCCCTTTTCTCCGCGATAAAGGACGAACAATCTTCCGTTTTCCCGCTTGCGGAAGAAAGGAATACGCAGGGAGTAAAAGAAGATGAAGTTCATGAACACCCAGAGAAGGATGATCAGACGAGGAAATTCAAAAATACGCAGGTAAAAAAGAGCGGTGGTGAAGATGAAAAAAGTCAGGATAGAAGAGACGATGAGGCGGGAGGAGGCAAAAAGCGCAAAGCGAGAGCGCCTGGAATAGGTACCAAGCACTGCGTTGAGAAAGACTGGAAGAAGCGGAGCCAGAAAGAGCAAGTCGCTTAATAAAGAGAGAAGCCGCAAGACGTGCGGGTTCCCACGCAGAAGAAGGTGCAGCCAGAAAGAAGCATACAGTGCCGTGAGACTTACCACGTAGTCAAAAAGAGGTAGGTATTTTTGCATTGCCTTCACCGTTTTCGGTCTTCTCCCTAAGGCTAATTGTAGCACAGGTGACCGAGCACTGAAAATGTCCGGGGGTCAAGTCTTTACTTTTTGGGTTTTTGGGATGTCGGGATCCTGGAACAGGAGATTCTGGAACAGTAAGACACCTACCCCGTCGTTTCGAACTTAAAGATGATTTTTTTGCAAGAGATACTGTATAATTGAAAAGAGGGATAAGATGATGCGTAAACCTTCTTTAGAAGTAAAAAAGGAGATAGCGAGGCTTGTTAAGGTCCTTGTTCGGCGATACCAACCCGAGAAAATTATTCTCTTTGGGTCTCTGGCACGTGGCAAGGCAACCGAGGAAAGTGATATCGACCTCCTCATAATCAAAAAGACTAAAGAGCCACGGATTTACCGCCGAAGCAAAGCCTTAAGGGGGATTTCCCGAAAGGTTCCTCTTGATGTCCTTATTCTGACCCCAGAAGAAGTAAAATTCCTCGAGGAGAAACAATCGCCTTTCATTCGAGAAATCACTACTCAAGGCAAGATCCTCTATGAGCGGAGACCCCTGGTTTGATTATGCCAGCGAGGATATCAAAGCAGGGGAAATACTTTATGCTCAAGGATTGTACCGTCTGGCATCGTTCCACGCCCAGCAGGCCGTTGAAAAAGCTTTAAAAGGTTTGCTTTGGCGCCTGCATATCAATCCGCCCAGAGTTCATGACCTTGTTATCTTATATCACAAAGTAAGGAAATACTATCCCGATGTACGCCTTTCCGTGGATGAACTCGAAATCCTTAGTAGCATTTACCTGGAATCTCGTTATCCTGCCGATCTTGGGCTTCTGCCAAAGGGTGAGCCTACGGAGTTAGATGCAAGGAAAATCCTCGAAATTGCTCGGGGAATACTGCGAGAAATCTGGAAAGCCCTGCAGCCGGAATGACGGTTTTGCCGTCGGTTCAGGATGGTCGATTTGAAGATATCGTCCAGTTCGGGGCATTTTTTGTGATGCCGGGGCTGTTTCAAGGTGGTGTGCCGTTTTGAGTTTCAGGCAAAAGGCTCTTCAAGGCTCGAGCAGCTTTCTGAGAAAGCCTACAAAAGACTCCGGCTCTTCGCGAAGCTCATCGAATACTGTATCTAAACGATCAACGAGATATGCCAGGCGGTAGATGTCGAACCCAAAAGCATAAAACATTTCGAACCACATGGCGAAAGCGAAGGTATTCTTCGAGGAGTTGCTCAGTTTTTTTCAGATAAAACAGCCGGACGGAAAGGAGAATATTCTTTTGCCACTTGCCAAAGCAGATCTCGATGCCAGTTGCGTCCTGTGGGGACACTTTCGTCAATCATTTCGGCAACCCGTTTGAAGACCCTCTCCAGGCCAGTGTAAAAGTCGTGCAGGTTCAGAGCAACGGAATCGAGATACACATCCTGTTCCTGAGAGTGCTCCCGGGCAAGAGCCATTGAACGCTTGATACAGGAAACAACGTGTTTCAAGGCCAAAAGTTCCTGCTCTATGCGTTCCATAAGCACTCGATAATGTTCTATCAGATCTCGACTCCTTCTGATTCGATAACTGCTCGAAGTGAGGATTGCAGCTTTGGATATCAACCAAATTCACTTCAATGTTTTCATCAAGGTCTCGCAAAAAAGCCATGACTTTGAAGGTGTCCTCAGGGCGCAATCCCCAGACTGCCAGATCCACGTCGGACCAAAGAGTGAAGCATCCCTCATGAACCAGAGAACCGAAAAGCACAACTCGTTTTACTCCAAAGCGCTCTCGCAGGATGTCTGCTGCTCTGTGGGCAAGGACCCAGGCTTGAGAACGCCTTTTTTCGATCTCAGGAAAGGCTTTTTGTGACCGAGCAAAAAGGGCGCGCCGATATGCTGCAATATCTTCGGGTGTTACGTATTTTGCCCTCTTTGCCATGTTGCTCACCTTTTCACAAATAAACCTGCTTCTATTGTATACAATACATTACAGGCGGGAAATTTGGGAGGTTAGGGGGTCAGGTCTTTACTTTTTTGTGTTTTTTGGGATGCCAAAAGCGGGGTTGAATTTCTTTTTCTGTTTTTCGCAGGCTGTCTGAGGGCTATGCCGATGGCTTTTTGGCTCTGGGGCAGCCTGAGCTTAAAGCTCTTCTCTATGGAGGTAGTTTTCGATAACATTCAGGAAATCTTCAGCATTTGAGAGGATATTTGCCGATTCGTCCCTTGTAACGTCTTCTTCGTAACCGTAATCCACCTATGTTACGCACCCGGAAGGCGTCACGAAGCATTTTGTGGTATTCACTGGGAATTATCCGGGGTTTTGCAAAGTGCTTCCCAAAAGCTGATATCACGCCAGAGTGTTTCGAGAAAGAAAGTCCTTTCTTGAGAAGGGAAGCTTCGGCTGCGTAGAACATGGCATAATAAGCCCGTGAGGCGGCAAAACCGTAGTAACCTTCCTGGAATAGCATCTTTGCTGCTTCAAGGCTTTTCCTGGCCTTGCTGATTAGTCTTTCGATCTCGTCTTTCAAACAAAGATTCCTTCCTTTTTTACATTCATGAAGATGGGCAACTGTTTTTGATAAAAATCTTCGGCCCTCACCGGAATTGCCGAGATAAAGACCTGGTAATCAAGGAGTTCGTGAACCTGTGATTCGATTTCTGAAATCTGGTGGACCTCTTTCCAGAAGTCACCTATGTCTTTCAGGAGGACGAAGAGATCAATATCAGATTCATCACTTTCTTCACCTCTTGCGCACGAACCATACAGAATCACGGCAACCAGGCGATCACCGTATACTCTCTGGATTTTGTCTTTGAAAAGCTGGACGGCCTTTTTGTAAATTGCCTTCATAGCTCTTCACACCTTTATTGGAAACCTTCTTCATTATAGGAAACTTTGGTTGAGTAGGAAAGGGTTTATAAAAATGTCCGGGGGTCAAGTCTTTACTTTTTGGGTTTTTTGGGATGTCGGGAACTTGGAACAGGAGATTCTGGAACAGTAAGATACCTACCCCGTCGTTTCGAATTGATAAATCCTCTGGATTTACCATCCTGAATTGGTGAATCCGAAGGATTTACCATCCTGAATTGGTGAATCCGAAGGATTTACCATCCTGAATTTATTTCAGGATCTCAGTTCAGGATCTCAGGATTTCGGGATCTCTCGTTTGGGAGCCTTTCTTTTGCTATTCTCTATTGCTATCATAAAAACCATGTCGGGACAGAGAGAGTACTACGTTTACATTCTCACTAATAAAAGCAACCAGGTTCTTTACATTGGAGTGACCAACAACCTGCAGCGCAGAATATACGAGCACAAAAAGGGCCTTATAGAGGGCTTTTCGAAACGCTATAACCTGAAGAAGCTGGTTTACTATGAAGTTGCCCCCAGTGTCAGAGAGGCCATCGCAAGGGAGAAGCAACTCAAGAACTGGCACCGTCAATGGAAGATTAACCTGATTACCCGGAGTAACCCCCAATGGAAGGACCTGAGCATAGACTTTTTCCGGTGAGACCCTGAAACAGTGAGACCCTGAAACAAGTTCAGGGTGACAAATTCTTCGAATTTGTCAGTTCAGGGTGACGGCTCCACCGTCGGTTCGGGGTGGTGTCGAAAAAAACGACACCGATTCAGGGCGACACCGACAAAACCGGTGTCGGTTCGGGGCGGTGTCGATAAGGGCGGTGCTGATTCGGGGTAGTGGCAAAAAGCCGATGCCGGTTCAGTGTGAGGGATTTTTGAGGTCCTAAACCATGGGATCCTGAAAATAACTAAACCTCGCCGTGCTCCTTTGGTTTGAGAGAAAGGTGAGTTTTAGCCCCGAATTCTTTCCATTTTTCGGGTTATGCTTGACAGAGCTCAAAGAGTATGCCTACCATGGTAAAGAAAGGAGGCGAGGGATGTGGAACAGGAAATCATCGACAGATTAAAAGCACTCAAACCGGGTTTGCAGAAACTTTTTGGAATTACCGAGTTGGCTATTTTTGGCTCCTATGCCCGGGGCGAAGATAAAAGCACCAGTGATATTGATATTGTGATCCTGAAAATGGAAAGGAAAAACGGGTTGGTTATTGCCAGGGCCAAACGATACTTGAGTGAACAGTTGGGGAAAGAAGTCGATATTGGACTCTATGATTCGTTAAGGCCATTTGTCAGAAGAAGGGTTGAGAGAGAGCTGATCCATGTCTAAGAGATATTGGGAGCTTTTTCTTTTTGACATTTTGGTTGCCATCTTGAAAATTAAGGAAGTAGCCAAAAACTTTAAAGATGCGGAAGAACTCAAACGTAATTTCGTAGCTTGGGATAGTGTTATAAGAGAATTCGAGATTATTGGGGAGGCTACTGGGAAGTTGATTAAAGCCGGGGTTTTGCCCGGAGAGTATCAGGAAATCGTTGATTTCAGGAACCTTTTGATTCATCATTACTTTGGAATCGATGCTGAAGAAGTTTGGAATGTGATCCAGAGCGATCTGGATGATTTTGCTGAAGTTATTACTCATCGGATTGCAGCCCTTAATAGTACCCTCAAGCAAGAAATTATTCAGGACCTGATTGAAGAAAACCAGCATCTCCATTTTGTGATTGAATTCTTGAAAAAACTGTCAACCTAAAGATTTTCCAAATAGTCCTTATCCTTGCAGGTATCGAATTCTGCCTTAATTATTTTTAAATTACGTCAGCACTTTTACTCATACATTGCATTTCTGATGTTTTCCAGCTTTAGATCTTTTTACCTTATGCCGCGACTGTCTTAAATTCTTTTCCTATATTGTCCTGCACGCTAGGTTATTATCAATGAAATTTCTGGAGCAATAAGATGCTACGATGAGGGATTCTGAAATAGAGAGACTCCGAAACGAGGAGACCCTAAAGTCCGTCATTCCGAACTTGTTTCGGAATCTCAGGTGTTTAGATTAAACAAGGAGATGGTGAAACTATGAGATGCTGAAATAAGGGGATGCTGAAACAAGGAGATGCTGAAATAGAAATAGACCCTGAAATCATGGGATGCTGAAATAAAGAGATCCCGAAACAGACCCTGAAATAATGAGACCCTGAAACAGAGAGACCCCGAAACAACAATGAGATCCTGAAACAAGTTCAGGATGACAAAAGCGGAGCTTTTGTCAGTTCGGGGTGACAGCTTCGCTGCCAGTTCAGCATTTGGTGCGCGTTTTTACATCTCCCAGTATACATTCTACTATCCACCACAGAAGAATCAAACGGTTGAGCACTTTCGGTTGATTGCTGGTCAGGATGTTCTTTTAAAGACAATGGGATTTTTTTATTTTTAGGGTGTCTCTTCGAGAATGTGAATGATTTTTGCTGTGATTTCCAGGTACTGCTTGAGCCGGGAAAATATCTCTTCGGCAACTCTTTCCCGGTAGGTGTGAGCGGTAGCATTGCGGTCTTCGATCATCTGAAAGAGGAGAGCCATGTCGGCTTCTGTGAGATACCCCAGAGAGAAAAATTCTCGAAAGGAAGACCGTGGCGATTTTGGAGAAAGCCCTTCTCGCTCAAGATAAACCTTGATGGTTTTCCACAGGATTTCAAAGGTGAACCCAAAGCGTTGAATAGCTGAATCTCTGAAATAGGGATAATCTTCGCTTGCTATGTTTTCCTGGGTTTTGCTTACTGCTTCCTGGAGGCGTTTCCAGGCGTTTTTCAGGTCTTGGAGGTACAATCGGTGTCGATCCACAGGATCCCCTCTTTTTTGATGATTTCCTGCAAGCGCTGGTCGGCTTTTCTGTATTCCAGAAGATCGACCTTGTAGGGTAAGTTTGATTCTTCGAGGTAATCTCGAAGGAGGGCAAGGTCCATTGACAGGTCTTCGCTGGATACAAGGGCAAGGTCGATATCAGAAAAAGGAGTACCAGTACCCCTTGCCCGGGAACCAAAAAGGTAAACACGCACCTTTTTGCCCAGAAAGTACTCCTGCAAAAACTCTCGCAAATCATCAATGGTAGGCATTTTCTTTTTGAAGATGTTTGATTTTTTCCACTGTTCTTCGGTTTTTCTCATCTTCTGAGCCCTTCCTCTTCCTTTCAATTGTATCACAGTGGGTGAGGCTATTTTTTTTGGGCGTTGGGTTGGCGGTTTAAAGGTTTGTTCTTACAGCTGTTTTTGAGAGATTGAGTTTGTTTTATGTTACGCCCTGAATGATGGGGGCTTTTTAATAATGTGGGTTACCAATACCCCCCCATGCTATGCCTTAATGATTTTCTCCAAGGATTTGCTGAGTCCAGTCCATAACTGTTTTTGCAATTTTCACAGCTTTTTGGGCATCTTCCTCGGTTGGTTGTCCATGGGGTAAAAGACCAATATCAGGTGGATAGCGAAACCGATACACGCGATTCAGGAAGTCCAGTTCTGAAAGCTTAACAGGCAGGCACATACCACACGCCTCGAGCTCGCTACTTATTTCCAGAAGGTTGTGAATTCGCCGGATTTTTGCGCCCTTCTCAAGGAGGATGGCTTTGAATCCTTTTTCTACGGCTTGCTGGGCGTGGAAGCAGGTTTGGCGATATATCCCCATTTCAAAGGCCTTCTGGGCCATGATTAAATCTTCAAGGGCATAGGATAGCCACGTTTCAGTGATTTTTTTCATAAAGGACTTTGCCGTGTTCGAGGATATCTTCGATAAACTGACTTCCTTCTTTTCTTAAATACTCGATTTCTTCCGGGGTATATACGAAGATGTCCAAAGCAATCCGGGGATAACCAAGTAATGCCATAACTTCCATTACTCTTTCCAGGGGTCTTTTATCGCTTTTTTTGACGAGTAAAAGGTCGATGTCGCTTTCTTCTTTCACTTTGTCGCTTGCCAGCGAGCCAAAAAGAATTATTTTCTCTGGCTGGTAATTTTCAATCAAAACACTCACTATTTTTTGTAGCTCTTCGGTGAGGAGCTTTTTTCTTTTTTGAACAACCTCGAACTCAAGTTTTTCCATCGGCAACCCAGGTACAGGGCTTGATTTTCTACCCGCAACAGTTAACCTCGAGTTCATTATATCATAGCAGGTGTGCTATTTTTTCTGGTTGCTGGGGTTGGCGGAGAGGGGATTTTCTGAAAGAAGGCAATGAGACCCCTGAAGCAAGGAGATGCTGAAACAGGAAAGAGACCCTGAAATAAATTCAGGGTGACAGAAGCTACGCTTCTGTCAGTTCAGTGTGACGGCTTTTGAGATGCCGAAACAGGGGGACCCTGAAACAACAAGGAGGTCCTAAAGTCCGTCATTCCGAACTGACAAATCCAGAGGATTTGTCATCCCGAACTTGTTTCGGGATCTCGGTTTTTTCGGAATCTCAGGTGTTTAGATTAAACAAGGAGATCCTGAAACTATGAGATGCTGAAATAAGGGGATGCTGAAATAAGGAGATGCTGAAATAGAAATAGACCCTGAAATAACAATGAGATGCTGAAACAAAAAATAGACCCTGAAATAAATTCAGGGCGGTGTCGGAAAGGCCGACACCGATTCAGGGCGGCAACGAAGAAAACCGGTATCGGTTCGGGAAGGTGTCGATAAAGCCGTTGCCGGTTTAGCGTGGCGGTTTCACTACCGATTCAGCATTTTGGTGTGCGTTTTTGCACCTCCTGATATACATTCTAATATCTACTATGGGAAGGATAAGACGATTGAAAGGTTTCAACTGGCTGCCGGTTGGAACTTCCCTTCAAGAATGGCAAAGCCTTTTTGTTCCTGGAAGGCTTGTGGTAAGCGTGAATTGCTTAACGACCTCCGCATAGAACCTTGTTATCCTGCCGATTTCGGGCTTTTGCCGGAAGATGTATCTGCAGGCCTGGAAAAGTGGTAGTAACTTTTGGGAAGTGCGTTTTTAGGTAGTGTTTGTGGTACAATGATTCCGAATTAATTGTCCATTGATTACTTTGAGGTACTTCTGTGAGTGCAGTTTTGGCAAAGGCGAAAGCCATTATTAAAGAGGAAGTAGAAAAAGCAGGTTTGCGTTTGCGGCGGGTTCTTCTTTTTGGAAGCCGTGCTCGAGGTGAGGCTCACCCGGATAGCGACTGGGATTTTCTGGTAATTGTGGATCGCACCCCTGAAAGAACTACTCGTATTCGCTTGGAAACACGCATCGGAATACGCCTGGTTCTGGAGCGACTGCCGTCTGATGTACTCATTCTTTCTGAAGATCAGTTTGCCAGGCAAAAAAAGGATGTAGGATGCATTGCTTACTATGCGGCGAAGGAGAGCATTACCCTTTGAGGAGCGAAAGCGTGCGGGCGTGGATCTTAAAAGCTGAAAGCGACCTGAAAGTGGCCCAAGATGAGTTAGTTACTAAAAATCCAGCTACTGATGCTATCTGTTTTCATAGTGAGCAGTGTGCTGAAAAGTACTTCAAAACTTTCTTAGTTTATTGCAACAAGGAGATTCCTCGTACTCATAATATTGCTGAATTGATTTACCGTTGTGCAGAGATCGAACCAGAGTTTCAGAGTCTTTTGGACACCGATGTTCCTTTTCTTACTGCCTATGCAGTAGCTATGCGCTACCCCGGATAAGAACTCTTTCCTCCCCTTGAGGAGGCACGCAGGGCGATAAAATTAGCAGAAGAAGTCAAGGCTTTCGTTCTGAAGGCTTTGACCCAAAGGGGTTTTTCTCTGAAAAGCGACTTAGCGTAACTTGACGATCAAAGGGCAGAAAAGCCTGAAATGGGAGACCCTTGAAGGATGAATCATTAAATTAGCGGGTTCTGATGAAATAAAGTATGCCGAGTCCTATCATTCCCAACTGACAAATCCAGAGGATTTGTCATCCCAGGTTTATCGCTGCTTCACAGTGGTCATTCCGAACTGGTGAATCCAAAGGATTTACCATCCTGAATTGGTGAATCCAAAGGATTTACCATCCTGAATTTATTTCAGGATCTCAGGATTTCGGGATCTCTTGTTTCGGAATCTCGGGGTTTGAGTTAAACAGTGAGATGCTGAAACAAGAAATAGATGCTGAAATAACAAGGAAACCCTGAAATAGACCCTGAAACTGTGGGATGCCGAAACAAAGAGATCCTGAAACAAAGAGATCCTGAAACAAAGAGATCCTGAAACAAAGAAATGCTGAAACTATGGGATCCTGAAACAAAAGGAGACCCTAAAGTCCTTCAATCCCAAGTGACTTGGTATTCGGGGTTAGGTCTTTACTTTTTGTGTTTTTGTGGAGATGTAGGCTTATATGGAATAGGCCCTGAAAGAGATTTGGTGGATGAAGTAGGGGGTTCGCAACGGAGCCGTGATATATGAAACGCCAGAAAGTATTATTGGAGTTTGGAAAGAAAGTTTTCAAGTTCAGGCTTAAAGGTTTCCTTGAGCTTCAGAGCGTCTTCAAGAACTAAAGATACCTTGCGCTCATCTAATTCGTAACTGTAGGCGTGTCTGAAGAAATGCCTGAACCCTCGCAAGCTGTTAAGCAATTTGAAGCTTTCCTCAGAAATCAAAGCAGGCCTTACTCCCTCAATTTCCATTTTCATCCTTTTGGGAAGTTCAGTATGGTATGTTGACGGTTCTTCAATGTTGTTTTCGAAGAATCCGGCTACTATTTTAAAAAGGTCTTCGTAAGCGCAATACAGGTTGTGCAGTTGATAGGCGAGGCTTTCAAGTGCATGTATTCCTCTTTTTCTCTTTCTTTCTTCGATACGTTTGTATATCTTTACAATTTCATTCCACTGATTCATAAGTTCTGATTTCAGGATTGCGAATTTCCCTTCTTCCACCGTATTCCCTCCGTTTTCACTTTGTTCTCGAGCCTGTGGCCTTCAAGCTGTATGACGTCTACCTCTCTTTCAAGCTCCAGAGAAAGGTAAGAGATCATTTTGAAGAAGTCTTCATCTTTGAGGCCGTAAAACCCTATATCGATATCAGAGTCTTTTTTGAAACGCCCCGGTTTGGTGAGAGAGCCGAAAATGTAGGCTTCATCGAACTTTATCTGAGTGGCAACTTTTTCCAACGCTTCCTCGACCTTTTTCAAAGTGCTCATTCGCAAGCGTTCCAGCTCTTCTTTTCTGATTTTGAGATATTTTTCCAGTATCTGAAACTGGAAACCCGGGGATTGCTTTTTCACCGTGCTTTCTCTCTTTGCAGATGAATTTCAGTTTATGCCCTTCAATTCATTATATTACACTTTACGTTGGTGTGAGGCTTTGATTTTTGGTTTTGTGAACATGGATGGTTTTCTGCAAGAAGCTGATGCGGTCCAAAGCATCTGAAAACCCGCACGGTACTTTCATCGTGTATAATAGATTTGCCCGGTGCTAAGGTGATGGGAGAGGCTTGAGAGAACCGTTTTGGCGTAGAGAGAATAAGAGGTGGGGGATAGGGTGCATGGGTAAAGAGCTTGTGAAGAGCTTTGAAAAATTAATCCCAGTTTTTGAAAGTTATCCGGAAATAAAACTGGTGTATCTTTTTGGCTCCAGAGCAACGGGAAAACATTCTCCTTTGAGCGACTACGACCTTGCCGTTTACCTGGACACAGATAGTTTCAAGCGCATGCACGATATCAGGTTTGAGCTATATGATCGGATAGGGCGTATTTTGAAGGAGGACAACGTGGATATTGTTATCCTGAATCTGGTGGAGTCGCCCGAATTCAAGTATTTAATCATCAAGGAGGGTAAGTTAATTTTTGAGAGAGAGCCCTACAAGGTGCTTGTTGAGCCAGGGATTCTCAATGAGTACTTTGATTTCCAGATGCTTCTCCGCCGCTATGGGCTGACTAGAACCTGACCATTAGCAATCTCCAGGTTATAGAAAATAAAAAGAGTGCCGTTTTGAAATACCTGGGAATACTGGAGCGTTACAAAAAATACTCCCGCCAGGAGATAGAGAGCGATGTTGATATACGCGGTGCTTTAGAAAGATATCTTTACCTTGCAATTCAGGCAACAATAGATCTGGCAGAGGCTATCGTTGCCTATAAAGGTTTGCGAAAACCTGCTACGATGAGCGAGTCTTTTTGTATTTTGAGTGAGGAGGGAGTAGTTGCTGCGGACCTCACCAGAGAACTGGCTAAAATGGTAGGTTTTAGGAACGTAATTGCCTGTGATTGCCAGGATTTAGATTATGGCATTGTGCTTGATGTTTTGCATAACAGATTGAAGGACATTAAAAATTTTCTAAATGAAGTTTCTAACGCAATGGGCATCAGGTAGGGGTGTTGCTTGCCAATTCCCCTTATTTTTGCTTAAATGAAAGCCATGCAGAGCGGAAGAGAGCGGTTTAAAGTAACCCCGGACGTAAGGCGGGAGATAGAGAAAATAGTGGATGAACGAGTAAGAGAAACCCAGGTGACCAGAGAAGACTTCTCTGAGTTGAAGGGTATTGTTGCTGAGTTAGCTCAGGCGCAAAGAGAGCTTGTCGAAGCCCAGAAAAGAACTGAGGCAAGGTTAGATGGTCTTACTGTGAAGGTTGAAGAGCTTGCTGAGGCGCAGAGAAAAACCGAAACAAGATTGGACAGTCTTACTGTGAGAATGGAAGAACTTGCTGAAGCACAAAAGAGAACTGAACAAAGAGTTGAGGAGCTTGCCGAAGCTCAGAAAAGAACCGAACAAAAAGTTGAAGAACTTGCTGAAGCTCAGAGAAGAACTGAAGAAGAAGTACGCACTCTGGCTGTGGGCTTGAAGCGCACTCGGGAAGACCTGGGAGGTTTATCCCGGAGCTTCAGTTATGCCTTTGAAAACGAAGCCTACCGCATGCTTCCCAAATTGTTAGAAGAGAAGTATGGTATTCGACTCAAGGAGAAGATGGTTCGAACTGATATAGGCAATCAGGAAGTGAACTTCTTAGCCCGAGCTGAGAAAGAGGGTAGAGAAGTCTACTTAGTAGGAGAAGCCAAACTGAGACTTGATGATGGAAAAAAGAGAAAAGATGTCTGGAAAGAGTTAGAAGAGAAAGTGAAAGCTGTAAAGGAAGAATATGGAGAAGTAGAAGTAGTTCCTTTCCTGGTCACCCACTTTGCAACCAAAGGTTTCCTGAGGCAGGCTAAAGATCGGGGCATCATTGTGGTGCAGAGCTTTGAGTGGTAGGTTTGAGGTGGCTTTTTCTTCGTCGTCATTAGTGAAGTATCTGAGCAGAAAATTGGTATCCAGGAGTTTCATTTTTAACTATTCACCTGTTACTTCTTGAGTTACTGCTTTTTACACAGTTTTCCTTATCTCTTTAAAGTTTTCGGGTTTCTTTCCAGCTCGCACCTTACCAAAATTTTCCTCTATTTTTGGAGGCATCGGGTGAAGTTTTACTCTTCCATTTTCTCTTACCTCAAATTTCACCTGGTCTCCAGGTTGAAGGCCCAGGACAAAGGTTGTCGGTGATTTTAATGCACTTTTGCTCTGGGGATGAAGCGGGGATATTCTTCATACATTAGGGGAGAAGAGATTATAAAATCGGCTGATGCCCGATTGCAGGCAACGAGTATGTTCCACAGAACCGCTATTCGCAATAGAGCTTTTACATCCGGGTCGTGGGGAAGGGGTTCCAGGGGATCCCAGAAGAAAATAAGGAGATCTATTTCTTGATCAACAATTTTAGCTCCAATTTGCTGGTCTCCTCCCCAGGGTCCGCTCTGGAATTTGTGTATGGGAAGGTCAAGCTCTCTTTCCAGAAGAGCTCCTGTAGAGCCCGTTGCATAAAGGGTGTGTTCACTTAAGAGACCGCGATTGAATTTTGCCCATTCCAGAAGGTCAGATTTTCGGTGATCATGAGCTACCAGCGCTATTCGCTTCTTTTTGGGAACATTGATTATTTCGCATTTTTCGTGCATTGTTTTTCCTCCTGCTGATTTTTTCTGATAAAGCTTAGGCGAAGTTTTTAAACGTGAATTAAAACCTGGATTAAAATTTTTTAGCTCAGAAAATCTGGTGTGCTGGATCCCTGCTTGTCCAGAAGCTGGCAAGTGAGCTTGCTTGGGGAATTGCATTGTAAAGAAAGCAAGCCATGGATTTGGTTTGAAGATGAGCTGTCGAGGGTGCAACTTTTATTTTTTCTGCAATAAAACCTCTGGATCTTTGCACTGCTTGCTGACCTTTTCACTGCTCTTGACCTTTTGGTGTATAATAGTATTGCAAATGATAATCAATCTCATTTTAAGGGTGCGTTTATGGTGAAACGGAAGTGGAAAGAAATATTCCACAGTTTTGACAAGCGACCAACTCCTTCCCGGTGTGCCATTCTGGAAGTATTTGAGGAAGGGAAGCGGCATCTTTCTGCGGAAGAAGTGTACGAACAGCTGAGGCGGAAAAACAAGAAAGTAGGTATTGCTACTGTTTATCGCAACCTGGACTTGCTTTCCCGGATGGGGATTTTGCGCAGGGTAAATTTTGGTGATGGGAGGGAGCACTATGAACTGGTGCAACCTTCGGAAACCCATCACCATCATTTAGTATGTGTTAACTGTGGGAGGGTCATCGACTATAGCGAGCTTATGGATGAGGAGAGAGAATTTCTGGACCGTTTAGAAAAAGAACTCGAGAAAAAGCATAATTTCCGGATTCAGTCCCATCAGGTTTACTTTTACGGGTTGTGCAAGAACTGTCAATAGTTTTTGTGGTATTTAATTGATAATGATTATCAATATTAATAAAAGAAAAGGAGTGCCCTGTTTTGGAAGGACACGTAATTTCTTTGGCCGATATGAAGCCCGGCCAGAGAGGAGAAATCGTCCAGATTCTGGGTGGTAGAGGGATGGTGAGAAGATTATGGGTTTTGGGTGTTGTTCCCGGGAAAAAAGTGGAAAAGGTGAGCTCCTTGTTAGCCAGTGGGCCGGTGGTGATACGCCTGGGCCAGCAGGAAATCGCTCTGGGCAGAGGAGTGGCCCAGAAAATTCTGGTAAAGGTGAGCGGCTGAAAAAGATTGTCCTTGCTGGTAACCCTAATGTGGGGAAAAGCGTACTTTTTACCAGGTTGAGTGGTGTTTACGCTTTTTCTTCCAACTATCCTGGCACTACGGTTGATTTTCTGAAAAGCAGAGTCAAAAAGAACGGAGAATGGTACGAACTCATCGATGCTCCCGGGACATACTCTCTTAAAGAAGAAGCTGAGGCTGAGCGGATTGCAGCCCGGCTGGTGGAAGAAGCAGACCTGGTTATCAATGTGGTGGACGCTACCAACCTGGAGCGTAACCTATATCTCACTTTTGAGCTGGCCGAAAAGCAAAAACCCATGATTGTGGCGCTCAATATGTGGGATGAGGCGAAGAAAAAGGGCGTAGAAATCGATGTGAAAGCCCTAAGTGTTCTTTTAGGAGTTCCAGTTATTCCCATCGTTGCCACTACCGGTGAGGGTATTAAGGAACTCATGGATATTCTGCCTGCAGCGAGAGTGCCCCGTCCAGTGTCTCCCGATCATGAACGGCGCTGGGAGGAGATTGGCGAGATCATAGAACGGGTTCAGCGTTTTTCCTACCGCAGACCGGGGTGGCGTGAGTTTCTCCAGAAAATCACCGTTTTACCAGTGAGCGGCACCCTGATAGGTCTGGGAGTTATTGCAGGCATGTTTTTCTTAGTGCGCGCAATTGGCGAGGGCATTATTGCCTATATTACCGAGCCCCTTTTCAACAGTTTGTATTTGCCATTGCTTGAGAAATTGAGTGCGGTGCTTTCCGGACATCCTTTCTGGCACAGCGTTTTGATTGGCAAGCTGATCGACGGCCAGATCGATTTTGAGCTTTCTTTTGGCTTGCTCACCAGTGGTCTTTATATCCCTTTAGGCGTGGTTTTCCCGTATATCCTGGCTTTTTACTTCCTGCTCAGTCTGCTTGAGGACGTGGGATACTTGCCTCGGCTGGCAGTTATCCTGGACGGCTTTTTGCACCGTCTGGGTTTGCACGGTTATTCGGTAATCCCTGCTCTTTTAGGCCTGGGGTGCAATGTTCCGGGAGTTATGGCCACCCGGGTTCTGGAAAGTGAGCAAGAGCGCTTCATCATGGCTACTCTGATTTCCATTGCTGTGCCCTGTTCGGCTCAGCAGGCATTGATTGTGGGGGTTCTGGCTTCTTACGGTGTGGCTCCCATTCTGATTGTCTATGGTACTCTGGCCCTGGTGGGTCTCACTGTGGCCCTGCTTTTGAAGTACCTGGTGCCAGGTGCCCGCCCTGCTCTCATTTGCGAAATGCCGCCCTATCGCCTGCCTTTCCCCAGTGCTTTATTTTCCAAGCTCTGGATACGCCTGAGGGGATTCCTGATAGATGCTCTTCCTGTCATGCTTGTGGGTATTGCGGGTTTGAACCTGCTTTTTTTGACAAACCTGTTTCCCCTGTTTGCCCAGGTAGTGAGTCCCTGGTTGGCTCGGGCGCTGGGGCTTCCTCGCGAAGCGATACTGATTATCATTATGGGTTTTTTGCGCAAGGATATGGCAATGGGCATGCTTTTACCTTTGGGCCTTTCAGCAAAACAGCTGGTTATCTCCAGCGTGGTTTTGAGCATGTTTTTCCCCTGTATCGCCACCTTTGTGGTCTTTTTGAAGGAGCTGGGTTGGAAGAGACTGTTGCAGGGAGCTTTGATAATGCTGGTTTCATCTTTTATAGTGGGAAGTTTGCTTAACTTTATCTTATAGGGGGTGAGTACTGTGCCATTTGGAAGAGGCTTTGGAGGAAGATTTGCTGGTGTCTGGGGTGGTTCCTATCCCGGGTTTGGCTGGTATGGTCGGGGAAGGGGCAATCCCTATCCTTTCTGCCGTAACTTCCCCTGGTTACCCCGTGGGTGGTGGGCTATGCCCTACGCAGGGTATGGGGCATATCCTTATGCGGGGTACTACAGGACATATCCCTTCCCGTATCCACCTTACGGTGGCCGTTTTTACCCGTATTTTCCCTTTTAGGAGGTTTTAAAGGGAGGTGTTAGCATGGGCTACCGCTGGATGTACTATTTGACCGGTCTTCCTGGATGGATGCGCTGGGGTTTTGGTCCGGGGTGGAACTGGGTAAACCCCTGGTGGCTGGGCTACAGTTTCCCGGGCTTTGCCCCCTATCCTTTCAGTTACTGGGCTCCGCTATATCCGTGGTACGGCCCGCAGGTGTGGTGGTGGTAAAAGGAGGTGATGAGCCATGAGAAGAAGATACACTCCAGGTTGGGGAGGCTATGGAGCTTTCTGGGGAGGATGGCCTCCTTACTGGGGGATGACTCCTCCCTGGGGTTTTTCGCCTTTTGGAATGCCACCGGAAGCAGAACTGGAGATGCTTAAAGCGCAGGCAGAAGCTATAAAACAACAGCTGGAATTTATTGAGCAGCGAATTAAGGAGCTGGAGGAGGAGTTGAAGGAATAAGTCGAGATTCTCCTCTGGCTGTACCCCCTGCGCACAGCCAGAGGAGAATCAAAAAAGGAGGTGATCCGGATGAAGGTTGCAGTAAGCGCTACAGGAGACTCTCTGGATTCCCAGGTAGATCCCCGCCTGGGGAGGGCGAGGTTCTTCATAGTTTATGACCTGGACAAGGATTCCTTCCGGGCGGTAGAGAATAGTTTTGCTCAGGCCTCTTCGGGGGCTGGCATTCAGGTTGCTACTTTTCTGGCCAATGAAGGCGTTGAAGCAGTGATTACTGGCAACGTTGGCCCCAACGCTTGGCGGGTTTTTCAGGAAGCCGGTATCAAAGTTTACTCTGGAATATCACAGGTGACGGTACGGGAAGCGATCCAGGCTTTTCGAGAGGGTAAACTTTCTCCTCTTCAAGGCCCCAGCGTGGGTGCTCATTTTGGCATGGGTGGAAACTTTGCACCCCCCGAAGATGTTCCTTTGGGGAAAGGCCCCAGCAGGGGTTTGGACGGAGATCTCGAGGAGCTTCGGAAGGAAGTGAACTCCCTCAAAGAGAGGGTTGAGGCAGTTGAGAGAAAAATCGAGCAGCTAAGAAAAGGTGGTGAGTAAAGTGATGAGGCCTGGTGGTGGTTTGGGAAGAGGAAGAGGTGCTCCGCGAGGAAGAATGGGTGGTTTTGGTATGGGACCAGCTGGAGAGTGTGTTTGTCCTCAGTGTGGTACACGCGTTCCCCATCAGCGGGGTGTTCCCTGTTTTCAAATGAAGTGCCCTAATTGTGGCGCTCCACTTACTCGTGCAAGATAAGGATGAGGTAAGAAATGGTCATTGCTTGTGCCAGTGGAAAAGGCGGAACGGGAAAGACGCTGCTTGCAGTTAGCCTGGCTCTTGCCTGTTCCGCTTCAGAGCAAATAGTGTTTGTGGATGCCGATGTGGAAGCACCCAACGCTCACATCTTTTTGAAGCCAGATATTGAAGAAGAGCGGGTAGTGGAGGCTTTTTCTCCCCAGATTGACGAGGGAAAATGTGATGGGTGTGGCGAGTGTGCCGATTTTTGCTATTTCTCAGCGCTGACTCTGGTTAAGGGGAAAGTACTCTTCTTTCCCGAGCTTTGCCATAGCTGTGGTGGTTGTGAGTTGGTTTGTCCTCGGGGGGCAATTAAAGAAGGGGCCGTTGAGAAAGGCAGAACAAGAAAAGGAGTGGCGCGTGAGGGGATTGTATTTTGGGAAGGAAGGCTTAAAGTTGGCGAGCCGAGAGCACCAGCAGTTATTACTGAGCTGAAGAAAGCGGTTAAAAAAGAGTTTCCAGATACTTTAACCATTGTGGATTGCCCCCCTGGTGCAAGCTGCGCTTTGGTCGAGGCAGTTAGGGATGCAGATTTTTGTATTCTGGTAACCGAGCCTACTCCTTTTGGTTTGTCGGACCTTAAGGCCGCTTTCCAGGCAATTCAGGAGTTGGGGATACCCTGTGGAGTGGTGATTAACAAAGCGGGCATTGGGGGCGGTGGTATTCTGGGATTTTGTGAGGAGAAGGGAATTCCGATTCTGGGTGAGATTCCTTACCGGAGAAGTATTGCTGAAAAATACGCTCGGGGCCTTACCCTGGTGGACGGAGAGGATAACCTGAAAAGAGAAGTTCTTGCCATATACCAGGCGCTTCGCCGGGTGACTTTAAAAGGAGCCGGAAGCTGATGAAGCAGGTAGTTGTTTTGAGTGGAAAAGGTGGAACTGGAAAAACCTCGCTTACTGCCTCACTTGCTTACCTGGCAGGGGATGAGGCGGTGGTAGTAGATGCTGATGTCGATGCGCCGAATCTTGAGCTTCTTGCTGAAAGGAAACCCCTTTTTGAGGAGCCTCTTTTCTGGGGGAGATCGGCAGTTATAGATTACGAGCGTTGTGTGCATTGTTTACTTTGTGTTTCCTACTGCAGGTTTTCTGCTTTGCACGTAAAAGAAGGGTTGCCAAAGGTTGACCCAATAGGGTGTGAAGGGTGTGGAGTTTGCCAGAGAGTGTGTAATTTTTCTGCGATTGAGATGCGTGAGAAACTGACTGGTCGTTTTTTTATCTCCAAAACTCGCTGGAATAATTTTCTTTTTCATGCTCGTCTTGCTCCTTCAGGCGAGAACTCGGGTAAGCTGGTAACTTACCTGCGCAGAAAGGCGGAAGAGAAGGCCAGAGCGGAGAAGAAATATTTGCTCATCGATGGCTCTCCTGGAATTGGTTGTCCGGTTATTTCCAGCCTGGTGGGGGTGGATTTGGCTATCCTGGTGACTGAACCCACTCTTTCTGACCAACATGACCTGGAACGCATAGTAGCTCTGGCCAGGCATTTTGGGGTTCCTCATTTTGTGGTTGTCAACAAGGCGGACCTGAGTCTTAAGAATCGGAATCGTATTCGGGAATTCTGCTCTCTTCAGGGGATAGAGCTTATGGCCGAGATTCCCTTTGATCAGCAAGTGCTTGATGCCCTGATGGTGGGTATACCGGTGATCGAATATGATCCTCAAAGCCCCTTTTCTCAAGGGGCACGAGCAATTTGGCAAAAGGCTCAAGATTTTTTGAAAGCTCAGGAAAGGAGTTGAGATGCAGTGAAGGTGGCTATTGCTTCTTCGGACGGAAAAACCGTTGCCCAGCACTTTGGGCGCTGCGAAGGATTTGTGGTGGTTGAAGTGGAAGGAAGCAAGGTGTTAAACAGGGAATATCGTAAGAATCTCTTTTCCAACCATCAGGGAGCACATGATGGAGGAGAGGGAAATTGCAGTCCGGTTGATTTGCTAAAAGACTGTGATGTAGTAGTTTCAAGCGGTATGGGTCCAAGAGCGTACAAGCGGCTGAAAGAACAGGGTAAAAAGGTGGTTATCACGGACGAAACAGAAGTAGAAAAAATTATCGGAGAAATCCTTACTCAGTCTGAATGAAGCGAGCACAGGGGGTAATGCCTTTGGAGAAGAATGGGAGAGAAAACGAGGAGAGCTCCAAAAGTTATCGGGCAGGAAAATGGGTTTTCGAGGATTTGAGGAAAAACTCTGGGCAACCATGTGCACCTGGGCGAAAAAATTTTGAAAGCTGCCATGGAAGTCAGAAATCGGGAGATTGGAAAAGAAAGAGGAGCGTGGGGCGGTGAAGGTAACCATCTTATATGATAATTTCCCTTTTCTTTCTGAGCTTCTTCCTTCACATGGTTTTTCTTGCTTGGTTGAGGGAGAGGAAAAAGTCCTTTTTGACACTGGGGAAAGCGGCCCTCTGCTTTTCAAAAATATGGAGCTTCTGGGGATAGACCCCCTGAGTATATCCCGGGTGGTCATCTCTCACGAGCACTACGACCACATAGGCGGTCTTGGGTATTTGCTTGCCCGGAACCCCAAAGTGGTAGTATACATCCTTCCCTCTTTTTCTCAGGATGCAAAGAGGGAAATAAAGGAACGAGGAGCGCGTTTTTTAGAGGTGGAAAGAGGAATGGAAATAGCTCCTTCGGTGTTCACTACCGGGGAAGTAGAAGGACCGGTTCGGGAACAGGCTCTGGTGGTAAAGGGCGAGCAAGGTTTTCTTTTGATTGGAGGATGTTGTCATCCCGGAGCGGTCAAAATGGTGGAGGCAGCCGCTTTAATTGGGAATGGTAAAATTGAGCTTTTGATAGGTGGTTTGCATCTTTATCAGTCGAGTGACGAAGAAATCATGCAGACCTTGCAGGGCTTGAGGCAGCTGGGTGTTTCGAAGATAGCTCCTTCCCACTGCAGTGGTTTTGCTGCCCTGGATTATGCTCAAAAACTCTGGGGAGAGAACTACATTGCTTCCGGAGTTGGGAAAAGTTTCAACTTTTAAGGAGTGAGTTTTGATGAGTCGTTATAGCAAAATAGGAAAGGTAATCGCAGTGATGAGCGGAAAAGGAGGAGTGGGCAAAAGTTCGGTGACGGCACTTCTTGCCTGTGAACTTGCCCGCCGGGGGAAGAAAGTGGGGGTGCTGGATGCCGATTTGACCGGACCCAGCATTCCTACCATGTTTGGTGTGCTGGGTAAGCGACCGGAGACCATAAACCCCGGGATACTGCCAGTACGTACTGAAAAGCTGGGCATAGAGGTTATTTCGGTGAATCTCATGCTTGAAAAACCGGAGCAGCCGGTTATCTGGCGAGGTCCTCTTTTGAGTAAAGCTATCCAGGAATTCTGGGAAGAGGTAGCCTGGGATGATCCGGATGTTCTACTTTTGGATCTTCCACCGGGAACCGGGGATATTCCCCTTACTGTTTTGCAGGCTATTCCTCTGGATGGGGTAATTATCGTTTCTTCACCTCAGGACCTGGCATTTCTGGTGGTCAAAAAAGCGGTTAATATGGTGTATCAGCTCAAAAAGCCCATTCTGGGTCTGGTAGAAAATATGAGCTACGTGGTCTGTCCTAACTGTGGAACGACGATTCGCCCCTTTGGGAGAGAAAAAGGCAAAGAAATTGCAGCTTCCCTTTTTATACCTTTTCTGGGAGGTCTTCCTCTGGATGCGGAACTCTCCAGACACTGTGATGAAGGAACCATTGAAGAATACGAAAACGAAGGCGTATCTGCGATAGCGGATAAAATAGCTCTATAGTGGGGTAATTTTTACCAGAGAAACGATTTCCTTTCAAAAAGTTTTCTGCAGGTTTCTCCTGGGCTTTCTCTTTCTCCAGGCTTGCTTTTCTCTTTGAGTAGTCGTAGCATTATGTTTGGTTTGTTTTGCCTGGCCAAATGATGCCTGGTGGAAAGTGGTAGAGGAGGTTTGCAGAATGTGGGTTGCAGATCCCAAAGTTATCCTTTGTTTTGGCGATTCTCTGACCTGGGGTTATCATCCCAGAAACGGTGAGCGTTATCCCTTTCGGGAGCGCTGGACAGGGATGTTGCAGGAAGAGTTGGGTGGGGAATACCGCATTATCGAAGAAGGTTTGTGTGGTCGGACCACGGTCTGGGATGATCCGGTTGAAGGAGATAAAAATGGTAAAAAGCATCTGGGGCCGATACTTGAGTCCCACCGCCCTCTGGACCTTGTGGTTATCATGCTGGGGACCAATGATTTGAAGAAACGTTTTAACCTTTCTCCTTTTGACATTGCGCAGGGTGCTGGTTTCCTGGTGGATATGGTGCGCCGAAGCGCTGCAGGAAGGAACGGAGGGTCTCCTGAGGTGCTTTTGGTCTGTCCTCCACCCCTTGCTAAGCTCACCGATTTTGCAGGCCTTTTTGAAGGTGGCGTGGAGAAATCTAAAGAACTTGCTTCCAGTTACCGCATCATCGCTCGTTTTAAGCGCTGCCATTTTCTCGATGCAGGCGAAATTGTGAAGACCAGCGATATCGATGGAGTGCACTGGGAGGTGGAGGAAAACCGGAAGTTTGCTCTGAAACTTGCTTCCCTAATCCGCAACATCCTGGGTTGATAAGGAGACTTTTTATGGGGAAAAAGTTGCAGCTTTTGCCGTTTTGCTGTGCGCTGATTTTAATAGGTTTTGGCCTCTCCGGTGTGGGTTCCCTCATTCCTGAAATTGCCAGCCATTTCAAAGTGGATTACGCCGTTGCAAGCAGAGTGTTTCTTTTTCACGGTTTGGGGTATTTTTTTGCCATTCTGTTGGCTGGTTTCCTGGGAGACCTTTTGTCCAGGTTTCTGATTTTGCGGATCGGGCTTGCGATCATTATTTGGGGTCTTCTGGGGATATCTCTCCTTAGCTGGTTCGGGCTGGTGATTGCTTTTTTTGCAATCATGGGAGTGGGTCTGGGATTTCTGGACTGTATGCTTAATCCAGTGGCAGCGTCCATTTTTGTCCATAATCCGGGTACAGTCTTGAATTTCATGCACGCTTTTTTCGGTTTGGGCTCCCTTTCAGCTCCCCGCTTATACGCTTTTTTGGTTGAGCAAGGCGGCACCTGGCAGAGTTTTTATCTCGTGGTTTGTGGTTTTGCAGTGCTGGTTCTTGTGCTCTTTCTTTTGCCTCTTTTCCCCAGTAAGAAGGAATTGCCTGTCTCCTTTGGCAGAATTTTCTCACTTTTCCGGGAGCCAGTTTTCTGGTTGATGGGTTTCACCATGATTTTCTATGCAGGAGGGGTAAGCACCTTAAATGGTTGGCTGGTAGCTTATCTTAAAGAAAAGGGAATAGCGCTTTCCCAGGCTGCCTCTTTCCTTTCTTTTTTCTGGACTGGTCTTTTCACGGGGAGGCTTTTACTTTCTTTTTTATCGGAGCGCTGGGGTTACTTGAACATGGTACGCCTCAACTCCATAGCTGGTGCTCTAGCACTTTTGGTGGTGCTTACCATTACTCCTTCTTTTCCACTCACTCCGGTTTTGCTCTGCGGTGCAGGTTTTGCCCTGTCCACGATCATACCCACCACCTTAGCTTATGCGGTGTCCACGTACCCGGAAACGTCTTCCATGGCTTCAGGGTGGCTGCTTTTTAACAATGGTATTGGCAACTTCCTTTTTCCCTGGCTGGGAGGTGTGGTGGCTTCCTGGCTGGGTTTGCGATTTACCATGCTTTTTGTGCCGGTTTCGGTTTTGCTCATGCTGCTTTTTCAACAGCTTCTCTTTGTAAAAAGTAAGACAGTTTTTGAGGAGGGGGTAAGCAGTGGATGAAGCATTTCCTTACCTTGAGAGAACTCTTGAGAAGGTGAGGGTGGTTGGACCACGCCTGAGTGCTTCTCCTGTGGAGGCTGATTTTGCCCGCTGGCTTGGGGAAGAGCTGCGTAGGATGCAGCTTACCGTTGAGGAAGACGAGTTTCGAGCGCTTTCCACCTACAGCTTTTTTTACTGTGGAATCTGGAGTTTGTTTCTGGCTGCCTTTTGCCTTCTCTGGTTTTCAGGCTGGCTTGCTGTGCCGTTGGCGCTTTTTGCTCTGCTTTTGACCTATTGCAATCTCAACACGGTACCTCTTTTAGCCACTTTGTTTACTCGCAAAAAATCCCTGAATGTTCTGGCCAGAAACACCGATTCTCCCCGGGTCATCCTGTGTGCCCACCTGGATTCAGCAAGGACTTCTCTTTTTTTTGACCCTCGATTTGCCGTTTCTCCTCGTCTCAGCTTGTTGTTCACTATTCTTGCTTCAGCCTGGATGACGGTAGTGGTCTTGCTTTATACAGTGCTGGGATATCCCTGGTTGCGCTGGTTGGGAGTACCAGCTTTTCTGTATCTTGGATTTCTTTTTATTCTCCATGTGCACCGGGAATACTTTATGCCTCCTTCGCCTGGAGTTAACGATAATGGAAGTGGAGTGGCGGTGGCGTTAGAGCTTGCCTTTCGCTTGAAAAAGATGAACTTACCTTTCTGGGTGCTTTTTACCGGGGCGGAGGAGTCAGGTACTTTTGGAGCCCTCCGCTTCTGGAGACAACACAAAAACTTGCTTCAAAGCGGGATACCAGTGATTAACCTGGATAACCTGGGAGCAGGTAGACTGACTCTGGCCACTTTAGAGGGGATGTGGGAGGTAGTTGTTTCTCCGGAAGATTTGCGTCGAGAAATAAAGGCAGCAGCACTTGAGAAAGGAATAACCCTTCTGGAACGGCCTTATCTTGGTCTTTCCACTGATGCCACAGTTTTTCTCAAAAGAGGCGGCAGGGCGGTTACTATGATTGGTCTTGATGAGCGAGGCCTTCCACCCAACTGGCACTGGATAACTGATAGACTGGAAAATTTGCATCGGCCCAATCTGGAGCAGGCAGTGATTGTACTTGAGGAGTGGGCAAAAAGATATGTTTGATGTTACACCCCTTCTTTTTCTGCAGGGTTTGCGCAGCCCTTTCTGGAACAGTTTTTTTCGAGGTGTTTCGGTAGTGGGTTCTGACCTTTTTTACCTGGTCGTTCTGGTTATCTGGTACCTGGCATTTAGCAAAAGAGAAGGTATTTATTTGAGTCTGGTGCTTTTTACTTCTCTTTTTCTGAACTTTGCAGTAAAGAGTCTTGTGGCTGTGCCTCGCCCTTATTTGCATCCTATGCTTCAAGCCATCTCTGAAGCAGAGGGTTTTTCTTTTCCGAGTGGCCATGCTCAGTCTACGGCCACTTTCTTTTTTTCACTGGCCTTACTTTACAAAAAACGGCCAGTTTGGGTTCTGGCCTTTTTGATGGTTGGTCTGGTGAGCTTTTCGAGGCTTTACTTAGGTGTGCATTATGTGGAAGATGTGCTGGCTGGGGCTTTACTGGGTGCCGGATTTGCTTTTGCAGCATTTTATCTGAAGGGTAAGCTGGAAGGAAACGAGGTCAACATTGTTTTTTGGTGGAAGGTTGCCGTTGCTGCGGGAGTGGCGCTTTCCCTTTTTTTGTTTTGCTGGGATGACCTTTCGGCTCGAGTGGGAGGGGCTATCAGCGGAGCGCTGCTGGGCTGGTTTCTGGAAGGTAACGCTGAAAACCTGGCATGGAAAAGCCTATTTGACAGGATAGTGTTTCTGGGGCTCGCCCTGCTTAGTGTACTGGCCTGTTTTCTGGTCTTACGCGGGGTTTTTCCGGAGGGAAGGGAGTTTCTCTTCCTTCGTTATGCTATAGTAGTCTTCTGGGTGGTTTTTGGCATTCCGGTGCTCACGAGGCATTTAAGGAGGAAATTGGCTGGGGGGAGTTGAAATGCCTTATTTTCCAGAGGATTTCATTTTTGGTGTGGCTACTGCTTCCTATCAGATTGAGGGTGCGTGGAACGAGGATGGCAAGGGTGAGAGTATCTGGGATCGCTTTGCGCACACTCCAGGTAACATCCAGGATGGCACCACGGGGGATGTGGCTTGTGACCACTACCACCGCTTTGAAGAAGATGTAGCTCTTCTGAAGGAACTGGGTGTTGATGCCTATCGCTTTTCCATATCCTGGCCCCGGATATTCCCGGAGGGAAGGGGTCGAGTTAACGAGAAGGGGTTGGATTTTTATCGCTCGCTTACTGGGAAATTGCAAGAAGCGGGTATTAAACCTGTGGTAACCCTTTATCACTGGGACCTTCCCCAAAAGCTTCAGGATAAAGGAGGTTGGGAAAGCCAGGAGACGGTAGAAGCCTTTGCGGAATACGCGCGTTTCCTTTTCCAGAGCTTTGCCAAAGAAGTTTTCTTATGGATTACCCATAACGAACCTTGGGTGGTGTCTTTCGTAGGGCATTATGAGGGAAGACATGCACCGGGTAAGCGGGATTTCAAATCTGCGCTTCAGGTAAGCCGTAATCTGCTCCTTTCTCACGGTCTCGCTGTGCAGGCTTTTCGAGAGGAGAAAACCCTGGGTTCCATTGGCATTACCCTTAATCTCACTCCTGTGCATCCTTTTTCTGATAGCGAAGAGGATATTCTGGCAGCCAAACGCTGTGACGGTTATTTTAACCGCTGGTTTCTGGATCCTCTTTTCAAGGGTGAGTTTCCAGAAGATATGCTTCTCTGGTACGAGAAAAAGGGCTTTGCCCTTCCTCAGTTGAGCGAAGAGGAAAAGTCTCTGATCGCTCAGCCCATTGATTTTCTGGGGATTAACTATTACTTTCGGCGCGTAGTTGGCAAGGGAGAGGGAGCAATTTTTGAGGTAGAGTTTTTTAATCCACCCCAAAGCGAGTACACCGATATGGGCTGGGAAATATACCCTGAGGGTCTTTATGAGATTGTGAAGAGAGTCAGTGAAGAGTATCAACCGGAGGATATCTATATCACCGAAAACGGCATTGCGCTTCCTGACCAGCCCGATTCCAAAGGACGGATTAATGACCAGAAGCGTATCGATTATCTGCGTTCTCATCTTCTGGCCCTGCATCGTGCTGTGGATGAAGGGTGCCCGGTTTCGGGATATTTTGTGTGGAGTCTCATGGACAACTTTGAGTGGGGTTTCGGTCTTTCCAAGCGCTTTGGGCTGGTTTACGTGGATTATACCACCTTGCAAAGGATTAAAAAGGCCAGTTTTTACTGGTATCAGAAGGTGGTTAAGTCCAAAAGAGTGGATTGATAGCGTCCAGTATTTTTGAGGTTGGAGATGCGCTTTGTTCTGGAGGGATGAAATTTGCAGGCCAGAGAAATAACCAAGATGGGAGTATTGATAGCCATAGGGGTGGCTTTGCCCTACTTTTTCCACTTTACTGGTATTCCCGGGCAAGTGTTTCTACCCATGCATATACCAGTGCTTCTGGGAGGATTTTTGCTGCGTAGTGGAGGAGAGGTCTTTCTGGTTGGGCTGATTTTGCCTATCCTGAATTTTTTGATTTCTGGAAGGCCAGTTTTCCCATCGCTTGTGGCCATGATGTTTGAGCTCGGTGTGTATGGTCTGTCGGCTTTCTTGTTTTATCAGCGCTTGCGCTGGGGCATTCTTTCTTCGCTGGTTGTGGCCTTATTTTTGGGAAGGGGTGCTTTCATTTTAAGTAGCTGGATTCTCTTTTCGCTTTTGGGACGTTCGTTTGGCTTGCTTCCGCTCCTCCAGACCCTGTTTATTGTGGCATTGCCGGGTATTCTGATTCAGCTGGTTTTGATACCTCTTTTGGTTGCTGCTTTACTAAAAAGCCGGAAAGAAAGCCCGCGCTTTTTCTGAAGGGGATTCGACCTTCTTTACGGGGGCGCTCCTGCGCCCCCACAGGTTTTTATTTCCAGAACAGGCCGCAGTGACAACGACCGTTTTTTTCTACGCTTCCCTGGCGGGTTTCCAGGCAGGGACAAACGTTTTCCGGTATATTATCAATTTTGCAGGGGCAGTAAAAATCCCCAAAGCGTTCGTATTTTTTCAATAGGCCTTCGATTAGTGGTTTTTTCATTTCGTTGAAGTGATATCCTCTGAGGCGGGCAAAATTTTCTATACGCTGGGTGATTTCCTCTTCTGGGGAGAGGTCAGAAGGCCGCTGGGCTTTTATAGTGCCGTTTTCTTCCACAAGTTCCAGTACTGCACCGCAAACCGGACAGACTATTTTTTTTCCAGGTTGCTTTTCTTCTTTGTATAGGAAAGAAACCTGACATACTGGACAAAAAAGTTTTTCATTTGAGCTCATCTTTGAGTGCCTCCCTGATTTTTAGTTCATCATATCCCACGATTACCTCATCTTCGATCACGATCACTGGAAAGGCCCTTCTTCCTGATATAGCCTGGACTTTCTGGACGGTTTGCTCTTTTTCTGCTTCTGGCAAGAGATCAACATCCACAAAGTCAAAAGGGATGTTGTGTTTTTTGAAGAACTGCTTGGTCATCTGGCAAAAAGGACAGGTGCTCAGTGCATAAAGCATAACTTTTTTCATGATTTTTTCCTCCTGGTTTTGCTAATCTTTGTGAATATTAAACCAGATAGTTTCACTTTTATTCGGTTAGATAGCAGTTTTTCAGGGCTTACTCAAGAACATCCATCCACCGATCTATCTTCTGGGTTGACTTTCTTAATCACCTAACAAAAAACTGTTCCTTACCAAAAATCTGTACGGGTTCTAATAATTTTGCGGGTTCTGGAAGGGGGTTTAAATTCCGTTTAGTTCTATGTTAACGTCTTCCTTATTTCTACTGTTTTGGAATTGTATTTGTGAAAGAAATCTCCAGCTTTCTCAGTTGTTAGTTTTATTACTTTCATTTTAGTTTTTCAAAATTGAATTTTATCCGAAGAACAAAGAAGCAGAAGATTGATTTTAAAAAGCACGATAATTTTCATAAAATTTTTCTCCCTTCTTGAAATACCCCCTGCACTCTAAAATTTTCATCAAAGACCACGATATCAGCAATTTTATTCTTTTCAAGGCTTCCCAACCTATCATCGATTTTTAAGAGTTTTGCTGGTAACAAGCTGGCCATTCGTGCTAATTCTGGCAGAGGAAGATCAAACAGCTGTTTCAGATTATATAATGCCTGATCTAAAGTAAGAGTACTTCCTGCTAAGCTCCCGGTTGAAACCATTCTGGCAATGCCGTCTTTCATCTCCATCATTTCTCCACCCATTTCATACATTCCGTCCTGCAAACCAGTTGCTCTAATGGCGTCGCTAATCAAAATAAGTCGATTGCGCTTACACAAGAGAGCAATTTTCATTATTTCAGGTGATACATGTATCAGGTCAGCAATCATTTCCACACATATCCCCTCAAAACCCAAAGCAAAAGCAAGAAGATTGGGAGAACGGTGATGGAGAGGATCCATACCGTTGAAAAGATGGGTTACCAGGCGAGCTCCTTTCAGGAAGGCCTGGAAGCTTATTCGGTAATCGGCCGTACTATGACCAAGGGAGACCAGGATATCCTGAGAAGTCAGGTATTCAACTATATCAAGAGCATTATCAAGTTCTGGGGCGATGGTGACCCTCTTTATAAGGCCTTCGCCGAGTGCAATAAATTCCTTTATTTCATTCAAATCTGGTTTGCGCAAGAAGGAGGCATTCTGGGCACCCCTTCTTTCAGGGGATAGATAAGGGCCCTCAAGGTGGATGCCCAAAATAGAAGGGAAAAGTTTTTTGCAAGATACCATGGCTTCGATAGCCCTCTCAGTCCTCTCCTTGCTTTCTGTTAAAGTAGTTGCTAAAAAGCGAGTTACTCCATGCTGAAGGAGAAAGGTAGTTATCCTCTCAATTCCCTCGGGAGAACCATCCATAAAGTCTTCTCCCACTGCGCCATGAATATGAAGATCTATGAGCCCCGGGAAGAGGTAGAAATTATCAAAGTCGAAAACAGGTCCGTTTTCATTTAGTAAGTGAAGAGATATGCTTGTAGCTGGTGCAACCTCTTTGATAAAACCTTCCTCAACCAAAAGAAAACCTTTTTGGAGAACTTGGTAGGGTGTTACGACATTGCCTCGAATTATGAATAACCGGTTTTTCATTTTTCTAATGATTTTTCTTTCTTTTAGTTCACCTTCTAATTTAATTTTACCACCTTGGTTAGATTTTTAGGTTTATCTGGATTGAGTCCTTTGTTGCAGGCTCTGAAGTAGCCTAAAAGTTGAAGAAAAACTACGTCGAGAATGGGAGTAAAGAAATCGTTAAGGGAAGGATTTTCGAAAACTATCTCCACAATTTTTGATTTATCCAGGTTAAGGGGCTTCTTTCCAAGGTTTAATATAGTAGCCCCCAGACTTATCATTTCTGATAACACGACTTTTTCGAGATCAAAGGCCTTTTCCGAAGTGAGGGCGATTATCAAGGTTTTTTCGTCAACTATGGATTTTGGTCCATGACGAAACTCTAAGAAGTGAAAGGTTTCGGTAGGCGTAAGGCTCATTTCTTTAAGCTTTAGCGAGCCTTCCCAAGCAATGCCGTAAAAAGGTCCACTTCCGAGAAATATGAATTTTTCGAAAGAAAAATCGTTGGCCAAACTTTGGACTATCCTTTCTCCAGTGGGAAGCAATTCATTGAGCAAACTAGGCAGTTCGAACAGGGCTCTTGGCAGGTTTTCTTTCTTTTTTAAGGCGAGAAAGAGTAAGGACAAAAGCATGGTGGAGAAGGACTGGGTCATAACCACACTTTCTTCGTGGGCTTCAGATGTTATTACTTGGTATTTCGAATAATGGATAAGGGTAGAATTGTCTTCGCAAGTTATACCTACTGTATCTATAGTGGTATTTTCTTTTTCAGAAGTCTGCAAAGCCTTGATGGTTTCTGAAGTTTCTCCTGAACGAGAAATGCCAAAAAGTAGGTATTGTTGGTTCGGCAGAAATACTCCTTCAGGGAATAAGAATATCTCAGATGCGGGAACACCTCTTGTTCGTTCTTGGTTTATTGCTTGCCAAAGGTAAGAGGCTGTTAGAGAAAGGTTGTAGGAGCTTCCGCAACCTGTGAAAATTATCTCGTCGTATTTTTTGTTCAGAAACTGGTTTGTTTTTGCTTTTTGTTGAAGATGAGATAAAGTTTTCTCCCAGGTAATTGGCTGCTTATGAATTTCAAGATAGGTGTGGTTCACCTTTATTCCTCCTTTTTTCATGAAAATGAAACTTTTTGTCGAATTATTGACAACAATCATAACCAATGATATCTTATTTTCAGAATTAAGGCAAGTTTAAAGCTCAGAGGGGAGAAAAAAATGATCAAATTTGCAATAGTGGGAATGGGCATCAGGGGTAATTTGTTTGCTCGTTTGCTTACTCAGAATCCTTATGCTGAGTTGGTGGCTTTTTCTGAGATCAATTCTCAAGTTTCTGAAAAAGCCTCGAGAACCTGGAAGGTAAAAGCATACTCTAGATTTGAAGATATGTTAGAAAAAGAGGATCTGGATGCCGTAATTATCACTACACCTGATTTTGCTCATTACAAGCCGGTTATGAGATCCCTTGAGAGGGGTCTTCATATTATGGTTGAAAAACCTTTTACTCAAAGCTTGGAAGAAGCAGAAACGATGTTCAAAAAGTCCATAGAAGTAGGTAGTAAGTGTTTAGTTGCTTTCGAAAATAGGTGGAATCCAGCAGTAGTCCAGGCCAAAAATCAGATTGAACGAGGGGAGATTGGTAATATTTTAACCTTTAATGGTTTGTTGAGTAACCAAGTTTTTGTACCTACTCAGATGCTTTCCTGGGCCTCCAGAAGTACATGTGGTTGGTTTCTTTTAAGTCACCTTTTGGATTTAGTTTACTTTCTCTCCGGTAAGTTTCCGGAAAGTGTGTATGCCACAGGATCGAAGCGCTTCTTAAAAAGCTTGGGTGTGGATACCTACGATTACATACACGTGGTGGTTAAATATAAAGATGGTAGCGATGGTATTTTCGAAAGCGTTTGGTGCCTTCCTAATTCCTTTCCAAATGTTTTCGATTTTAAGCTGTCAATCTATGGAGACAAGGGCTTTTTGCATATTAATTCTGCTCATCAAATGTTAGATTTAGCGGCTGGAAGTTACCGCTATCCGTCTAGCTTAGTAGTTGACTATGGGCACAAGCTGATAGGTTTTCCTGGTTTTATGCTCGACGATTTTATAGATTCGATAAGACTCGATAGAGAGCCCTTGGCAAGCTTTAAGGACGGCTTGTTAAATACTAGGCTTTTAGCTGCTGTTCATCGTTCCTTAGAAAGTGGTAAAGAAGAAGTAATAATGGGAGGTGATAGCTAATCAGAGAATAGAGCCGTAGTTGCAACATAGCAGATGGGGTTGTTTATCTTATTTTTATGTTATGTAAGGAAAGGGGGGTTTGTGTCATGCGTAAGTGTGTTAGTTTTTTAGTGTTAATTTTAGGTGTTTTGTTTTTGATATCTTGTGTTGGAAGCTTGGGTGCTCAGGAATATTTTTATGGTAAATTTTTCGCAAGCGAAGAAGAAATTCTTAATTCCTTCAGGCAAGCTGCAATAGATTGGAGACAATTCCAAGGAACCGAGATTACTTTTATCGGTAATTCTGAACCTAACCAGGAGAGCATTGCTAAGTTGATTCCAGTGTTTGAAAAGCTTACTGGAATAAAAGTAACACATGAGCTGGTAAATGAGGAACAGTTGCGCCAAAAGATAACAGTAGACTTAGCGGCCAAGAGTGCTACTTACGATGTTATGCTTTTGGACCCCGGTTATATGGCACTTTACGTAAAAAGTGACGGTTTGTGCAATTTAGAAGATTTTCTCAACAATTCATCTCTTACTGACTTGGAATGGTATGCTTGGCCGGATGACTTTCCAGAAGGCTTTCGGCAAATGGGGCAGGTTAATGGCGTGCAATATGGAATACCATTACACCTTTCTGGTACCCTCTTTATGTACCGCAAAGATCTTTTTCAAGATAAGGGTCTTCCTGGAGCTCCTAAAACAATGGACGAACTCTGGAACTATGCTTCTAAGTTAAATAATCCTGGTGAAGTTTATGGCATTGCTATGAGGGGCATGGCCGGTTCGGGTTTGAATGTGTTTATTTGGTCTTGCTTCCTGAAATCTTTTGGGGGGGACTGGTTTGACGATAAGTGGAATCCTTTGCTTGATTCGCCGGAAGCCATAAAATCAGTAGAATTCTACGCGAATATTCTGCGTAATTTTGGCCCTCCAGGTGTTTCTAGTTGGGAATGGAGCAAGATTCTTTCTGCTATGCAAACCGGGAAAATTGCCATGACCATTGATACTCCTGCTTTTGGGATTTCAATCGAAAATCCTGAGAAATCCAGGACTGCTGGGAAATGGGGTTATGCTCCTCAACCTGCGGGGCCGGCGGGTATTACAATGGATCCCTACTCCTGGTATGTAGGCATTAATAAGAATACCTCAAAAAAAGAGGCTGCTTGGCTGTTTATTAGCTGGATGACCAGTAAAGAAGTTCAAAAGGCTATTGGTGGTCCTACAATTTATGTTAGCAGGATTTCGGTGAATAGTGATCCTCGGTGGAGAGAAGATTTCCCGTGGCTTGGAGAGTGGCAAGAGGCTTTGATGGAGAACGTGAAGTATGCAGATCCTGATTGTAGGCCACGTATACCTGAATATCCCGAGATTGGCAACTTAGTGGGAGTTGCAATAGAAGAAGTTATTTCCGGACAAAAAGAAGCTGAAAACGCAATGAAGGAAGTAAATCAGGAAATACGTAAGATCATGGAAAAAGCAGGTTACTATAAATAATTTAGGTTTCTGGTGATTTGCGAGTAGGAGAGCAACTCAAGTTGCTCTCCTACTCAAGGGGAGCAGAAGCTTAGTGATGATAAGGCGAAAAGAATTGTTGTTTTTTCTCATGCCAGCCCTTTCATATTTAGTTATCTTTAGTATTTATCCCACTGTTTATACCTGGTTCATAAGTTTTAGAAGTTATCGTATTTTTGAGAACAAATTTGTTGGATTTGAGAATTACATAGTCCTTTTTAGAGATAGTGTTTTTTATATATCTTTAGCTAATACACTTTTCTATGTAGTGGTAGCAGTAGGGATTGAATTTTTACTAGGCTTAGCAATAGCATTGCTTTTTAATCAAAATTTTAAAGGAAAATCAGTAGCAATTATATTTTTAATGTTGCCAATGATTATACCTCCAGTGGTTAGCGCTCTAACTTTTTTAATGTTATATGATCCAACTTTAGGTCTTGTTAATTACGTAATCAAGCTCCTTTTTGGCTTTTCTACTGTTTCTTGGCTAACTGAACCCTCGACAGCAAAATGGGCGGTTGTTTCTATCGATGTATGGCAATGGACACCTTTTGTGGCACTAGTTCTTTTAGCCGGACTTCAGTATTTGCCAAAGGAAACACTTGAAGCAGCACGTATTGATGGGGCCAATTCTTTTCAATTGTTTTATCGCATTACTTTGCCTCTTATAAAGAGAGTGGTCATTATAGCTTTGCTCTTCAGGTTAGTGGAGGCTTTTAAGGCTTTCGAGAGTATCTACATTACTACTAAAGGTGGTCCTGGATATGCGACTCGGACGCTGAACATATATTCTTACTTGAAAGCCTTTGAATTTTTAAAATTTGGCGAATCATCAGCAATGGCCATCATTATGCTTTTTGTGGCCAGTTTTTTGGTAATGATCCTTATTAAGGTTTTTAGAAGTGCTTGAACCCATGAGAAAAGAAGCCAGAATCGCTTTTAGACAACTTTTAATTTATGTTTTAGTGGTTTTCGTGATTCTAGTGTTTTTCTTGCCCGTTTATTGGGTTGTAATTACGGCTTTTAAACACGGATCGGAAGTTTTTGAGTATCGGTTTATTTTTAAGCCAACGGTAGACAATTTCAAAAGTGTACTGACAGAAGCAAGTTTCCGTCGTTATTACTATAATAGTTTAGTAGTGAGTAGTGTTTCTACTTTACTAGCGCTCCTCATTGGATTTCCCCTTTCCTATGCGTTGATA